>NZ_JADCTK010000003.1:0-500322 GCF_015070805.1 Dermacoccus barathri
GGCCAGCAAAAATTGTTGTTTGGCGATGATCACATCGGCACGCTGTTGAGTTCTCAAAACACCATCACACACCATCAACAAGCCCCACACTGAGTGGCGGCCCGTTTCCGGGGCAACTTCTCAAACTTAATCCATCCGGCTCTTGGGCGTCAAATCCAACCCGCCACCGCCACAACCGTGACCAGTGAAGATCTTCATCTCGCGCACTTGGCTCCAGACAAATCCATCAAACCCAAGCACCCGACCCGCACACTCAACCACCAACCAAAACAGTCAGTGTGAGCGGCTCCTGCCGCGATGCCCTTCCGGGCTGACTCCGTAAACATTAGGCGACCGAGCCGCGTCTCTGCAAATCGGGTCGGCACAACCCCTCGCGGCACCGTCCGTCCACCTCGTTCGGGCGCCTACGGCGGTGCCAATGCCTACAATCGCGGAGACAGCGCATGCCCGTCAGCGCGCCCTGTGGGGCGCCATGCAAAGGAGCAGTTTTCATGCCCGAAGCAGTGATCGTCTCTGCCGCACGCACCCCGATCGGACGAGCCTTCAAGGGCTCCCTCAAGGACGTCCGCCCGGACGACCTGGCCACGCAGGTCGTCGAGGCTGCCCTGGCCAAGGTTCCCGAACTGGACCGTGCACTCATCGAGGACCTCTACCTCGGCTGCGCCGAGCCGTCGGGCCGCCAGGGCAACAACATGGCGCGCGTCGTCTCCGTTCTCGCCGGAATGGACCACGTTCCCGGCGCCACGGTGAACCGCTTCTGCGCCTCCTCGGTTCAGACGACCCGCATGGCCGCACACGCCATCCGTGCCGGTGAGGGCGATGTCTTCATCTCAGCCGGTGTCGAGTGCGTCTCGCAGTACACGAACTTCTCCGGCGCTGGTGAGTCGGACTCGGGCGACCTCAACCCCAAGTTCGCCGACGCCATGGCCCGCACGGCGGAGACCGCGAAGACGAACGCAACCTGGAGCGACCCGCGCGAGCAGGGTCTCCTGCCCGACGTCTACATCGCCATGGGCCAGACTGCCGAGAACGTTGCCACCTACCGTGGTGTCTCCCGCGCGGAGCAGGACGAGTGGGGCGTCCGCTCGCAGAACCGTGCGGAGAAGGCCATCGCAGACGGTTTCTTCGCCCGGGAGATCGCGCCCGTCACGCTTGCGGACGGCACCGTCGTCTCCACGGACGACGGCCCCCGCGCCGGCGTCACGCTCGAGGCGCTCCAGGGCCTCAACCCCGTCTTCCGCGAGAACGGCACCGTCACTGCGGGCAACTGCTGCCCCCTCAACGACGGTGCTGCCGCCCTCGTCGTCATGAGCGACGTCAAGGCACAGCATCTCGGCCTCAAGCCGCTCGCCCGCGTCGTCTCCACGGGCGTCTCCGGCCTCTCCCCCGAGATCATGGGCCTCGGCCCGGTTGAGGCGAGCAAGCAGGCACTCGCCCGCGCCGGTATGAGCATCGGTGACATCGACCTCTACGAGATCAACGAGGCCTTCGCCGCCCAGGTTCTGCCGAGCGCCCAGGACCTCGGCATGGACCTCGACAAGCTCAACGTCAACGGTGGCGCCATCGCGCTCGGTCACCCCTTCGGTTCGACGGGTGCACGCATCACGACGACGCTGCTCAACGGCCTGCAAGCCCGCGACGGCCAGTTCGGTCTCGAGACGATGTGCGTCGGTGGCGGCCAGGGCATGGCCATCATCTACGAGCGCCTCAACTGATCGCTCTGATACCGACAGAAGCGGCCGGCGTCCCCGATGGGGCGCCGGCCACTTCTCTCGTGACGTGAGGCTCAGGCTTGGTCGCGGTGCTCGGACGTGGCGATGTTGACCATCCAGCGGGTGCCGAACTTGTCGGTGAACATGCCGAACTCGTCGCCCCACATCTGGACGGCGAGCGGCATCGTCACGTCGCCACCTTTGGAGAGGCCGGCGAAGTAGCGTCGCAACGACTCGGCGTCGTCGCCGGTGAGGCTGATCGAGATGTTGCCGCCCGGCGTGTACTCCATCTGCTCAGGGGTGTCGGAGCCCATGAGGACGAACTCGTCCGTCGTCGTCAGCATGCCGTGCATGATCTTGTGCGCTTCCTGGCCCTCGACGCCCATGTCGCCGAAGGTGGAGAGCGTGAGGTCTCCACCGAGGACGCCGTGGTAGAACTCCAGCGCCTGACGGGCGGTGTCACGGAACTGCAGGTACGGGCTGAGGCGCGAAGCCATGGTTACTCCTCGAGAGTGCCAAAAGGGAACGGCGAGCGCCGTATCGGCCACAGCATAAGCGTGTCGACCCTCGGTCCCCTTGCCCTCGCGAGCCCACGAGAGCCCGCCGATCGGGGACTCGCGTCAGAGCGAGCGTCGGACGGCGGCCAGCTCCGCTGCGAAGCCGTGGATGTCCGTGACCTGCGCAGCGTCGAACGAGACGGCGCGCAGCATCTCGGCGAGGAGGGCAGGGGCCACGTCGGCTCCCCCAGCGCCTGGGACCTCACGACGCTCGATGCCCGCCGCATCTGCGTGGGCATCGCCCAGGCGTTGGACAAGCGAGCCCAGCGAACTCCGCCAAGAGCTGCGCTGCCCAGCCTCGTCACCGGGGCTGAGGGCGCGCAAACGCCGAACGACCCGCTCGAGTTCCACCTCGAACGGGTCGTTCACAGCCTGGGTGTCAGTCACGCAGACGCGCCAGGAGGCGCAGCATCTCGATGTAGAGCCAGACGACACTGACGAGCAGGCCGTAGGCCAGCAGCCAGGAGGTCTTCTCCGGGACGCCGGCGCGCACACCGTCCGAGATGGAGTCGAAGTCGATGGCCAGCGAGTACGACGCGAGAGCCACGGCGAAGATCGAGATCGCGATGCCGAGCGGTCCCGAGCCGCCGATGCCGAAGCCTTCCTGCAGACCCGTCAGGACGAGCACGAAGTTGACGAGCGCAAAGAGCATGTAACCGATGAGCATGTACATGAAGATGCGGCGGCTTCGAGCCGTGACGCGGATGAGGCCCGTCTTGTAGCCGAGAAGCACACCGGCGAACACACACAGCGTGGCGAGAACAGCCTGGACGACGACGCCCGGGTAAGCCGTGTTGAAGAACGCACTGACGGCACCGACGAACACACCCTCAGCGAGGGTGAAGGCGATGATCAGAGGCACCGAGATCGTCTTGCGGAAGGCGATGATGAGCGACAGGACGAGGCTGACGATGGCGCCACCGGCCCAGAGGCCGAGCACGGTGGTGTTCTGCTGCGAGTCGATGGCGCGCTGGGCGAACACCCACGAGCCACCTGCCACGACGATGAGCAGACCGAAGAGGGCGATCGACTTCATGACGACGTCGTCCATCGTCATGCTGCGACCGCTGCTCTGCTGCATCGGCGCCCGCGGCGCGTACTGCTGATCGAAGCCCTGCTGACCGAACGGCTGCTGACCGTAGGGCTGCTGCTGGAAGCCCGGCTGGCCGTAACCCGGCTGCTGGCCGAACTGCTGCTGGCCGTAACCCGGCTGGGCACCCTGCTGCTGGGAGCCGAAGCCGGCGTACTGACCAGAACGCAGGTTCTTGTCGAAGTTGCTGAAAACCGGATTACCGGCCATGTGCCCTCCAGGGACGGAATGAATGGTGCCCTCGACGGGAGTCGAACCCGCAACACAGCGATTTTAAGTCGCCTGCCTCTGCCGTTGGGCTACGAGGGCACCCCATCGTAGCGAGAAGGTGTTCAGGAGCCGTAAGGCGGAGCTGTCGGGCAAATAGCCGTCGAGATGTTTGACCGCGTCAACGAACGCTGCGAATCGGTTGTTCCCGTTCCGCGCGAGGGAGTGAGCGCTCAGGCCGTGATGCTGAGGGCGATGCCGTCGAGGATGTCGGTCTCGCTCGTGCGCACCTCGGTGAGGCCTGCTCGTGCAGCAACGCGTTGCACTACGGCTCGCCAGATAAGAGCTCCCGCTCCGATGACGTCGACGCGCCCGGGGTGCATGAATCCGTATGCCGCCCGCTCGTCGCGGCCGGCGCCGAGCAGTGCGTCACACGAGGCGAGCGCCTGCTCGAGCGTGAGTTCCGCTCCGTGGATTCGCGACGAGTCGTACGACGACAGGCCCAGCGCGTGGGCTGTGACCGTCGTGACCGACCCGGCCAGGCCGACCAACGTCTTCGCCGCAGACAGGTCGACGACCTTCTCGGCCTCGTCGAGCGCGGCGTCGATGTCGACCATAGCCGATTCGATCTCTGCGGCAGTCGGTGGGTCGGAGCGCAGATGGCGCTCCGTCATGCGCACCGATCCGATGTCGAGCGAGATCGACTGCTCGACGTCGTCGGTACCGAGCACCAGCTCCGTCGAGCCGCCCCCGAGGTCGACGACGAGGAAGGGCGCTTCCGCGTTCTGCGCGCGCAGCGGCCCTGTGGCTCCGGTGAAGCTGAGTGACGCCTCCTCGTGCCCCGAGACGACCTCGGGCACGACGTCGTAGGAACCGAACGCCGATTGCACGCCGTCGACGAACTCGCCGGCGTTCGCGGCGTCACGCGAAGCCGACGTCGCGACGAAGCGCACGGCGTCCACGCTGTGCTCGCGGCAGATCTGGGCGTACTCACGCGCGACGAGCAGGGTGCGCGCCATCGCTTCGTCGGCGATACGTCCGGTCACGTCCACACCCTGGCCGAGGCGGACGATCTCAGTGCGGCGAGCGAGGTAGGTGAGGTCCTCACCGTCACGATCGGCGACGAGGAGCCTGATCGAGTTGGTACCGCAGTCGATCGCACCGACGCGCATCGTCACTTCCCCTCTTCGGCGGGCACGGCGCCGCAGCAGCCGTTCTTCCACCAGTCGTCGCCGAGCAAGGCGATGGCTTCGTCACCCAGCGGATTGATGCCGGGGCCGACAGAGAGCGAGTGCGCCACGAGCACGTGGAGGCACTTGACGCGCGTCGGCATGCCGCCGGCGCTGATGCCGTCGATCTCGGGCACGTCACCGAGCTCGGCGCGGCGCGCCAGGTAGTCCTCGTGGGCGCGACGGTAGGAGGCCGCGAATTCTTCGTCCTCGGCAAGACGGTCGGTCATCTCCTTCATGACGCCCTGCGATTCGAGCGTGGAGATGGCACCGGTCAGGCGCGGGCACGTGGCGTAGAAGGAGGTGGGGAACGGGGTTCCGTCCGGCAGACGCGGCAAGGTGCGCACCACCGTCGGGCAACCGCACGCGCAACGCGCCGAGACCTCGACGGTTCCGCGAGGCACACGCCCCAACTGGCGCTCGATGGCCGCGGTGTCGCTGGCGCTCACAGACGAGCTGATCTCACTCATTTCTTCCCCTGCTGACTCTCGTCGGACGACATCTTCACCGAACCCCACAGCTGGCCGTACCAGGGGTGACTCGACAACGTCGTCGCGTTCGCGACGCCCGTGGAGTTCGTCACCGCATGCGGCTTGTTGCGGTCGTCGACGTAGACCGTCACCTTCTGCCCCGGCATGGCGTAGCCGAGGCGCTGCGTCGCCTGCTTCTTGATGTACGCCGGGTCCTCCCAGCGCTTCTTCTGCGCCTCGAGCGCCTCGACCCGCTTCTGGCCATCGATCTTCTGCTGGCGCAGGTCGGCGATCTCGCTGCGCTGCTGCAGGTAGCTGCGCAGCGTGGGCGTCAGGACGACGAGCATGAGCGCGAAGAGCGCTCCCAGGGCAAGAGCACGGCGGACCGTGCGCGGGTTCGCCCGACGCCGACGCTCGATGGGTGCATCGAACTGCTGACGCAGGCTGGGGCGCGTCGAGCCGCTCGGGCGCGAACGGTCACGCCCGGAGCGTGCCGGGCGGCTGTTCGGGGCAGGACGCGCCCCTCCCGTTCCACCGCGTGCGGCGGAACGGGAGGGGCGGGACTTCTTCGGCTTCAAACCGCTCAGTTACCTGCGAAACGCGGGAAGGCGCTGCGACCGGCGTACACCGCGGCGTCGTCGAGTTCCCACTCGATGCGCAGCAGACGGTTGTACTTCGCGACGCGCTCGGAACGAGCCGGCGCACCCGTCTTGATCTGGCCGCAGTTCGTGGCGACGGCGAGGTCTGCGATCGTCGTGTCCTCCGTCTCACCGGAACGGTGCGACATCATGCAGCGGTAGCCGTTCGTCTGCGCGAGCGTTACGGCGTCGAGCGTCTCGGTGAGCGAACCGATCTGGTTGACCTTGACGAGCAGCGCGTTGCCGGTCTTCGTGTCGATACCGCGCTGGAGACGTTCAGGGTTCGTGACAAAGAGGTCGTCACCGACGAGCTGAACCTTGTCACCGAGGGTCTCGGTGATGTGGGCCCAGCCCTCCCAGTCCTCCTCGTCCAGCGGGTCCTCGATGGAGACGAGCGGGTAGGACTTCACGAGGTCGGCGTAGTAGTCCGTCATCCACTTGGCGTCGCGCTTCTTGCCCTCGAAGGTGTACTTACCCTTCTCGCAGAACTCGGACGCGGCGACGTCGAGCGCGAGCGCAACGTCCTTACCCGGGACGTAGCCGGCCTTCTTGATGGCGTCGACGATGAGGTCGAGCGCAGCGCGGTTGGAGTCGAGGTCGGGAGCGAAGCCGCCCTCGTCGCCCAGGCCGGTGCTGAGCTTCTTGTCGTGGAGCACGGCCTTGAGCGCGTGGTAGACCTCGGTGCCCATGCGCAGCGCCTCTCTGAACGACTCGGCGCCGATCGGGGCGATCATGAACTCCTGGATGTCGACGTTCGTGTCGGCGTGCGAACCACCGTTGAGGATGTTCATCATCGGAACCGGCAGGACGTGGGCGTTCGGGCCACCGACGTAGCGGTAGAGCGACAGGCCTGCCGACTGGGAGGCCGCGCGGGCCACGGCGAGCGATACGCCGAGGATGGCGTTCGCGCCGAGCTTGCCCTTGTTGTCCGTGCCGTCGAGAGCGATCATCTCGGCGTCAATGAGGCGCTGGTCGTCGGCCTCGGCGCCGAGGAGCTCGGGCTGGATCTCCTCCATGACCGAGTTGACCGCGTCCTGGACACCCTTGCCGAGGTAGCGGCCCTTGTCGCCGTCACGACGCTCGACGGCCTCGAACTGACCGGTGGAAGCGCCGGAGGGAACGGCCGCCTCACCGACGGAGCCGTCGTCGAGCACGACGACCGTGCTCACTGTCGGGTTGCCGCGCGAGTCGAGAATCTCGAATGCGCCGATGCTTTCAATGGTTGCCACAGAATCTCTCCGATGCAGTGAGGGGAACGGTCACGTCGTTCGACCGCGGGCTGTGTGCGACGCGATGGCCGCTCACCTCCGAGCCTAACGAACCGAGCCGGAACTGGCCGGTAGCAATGCCGTGGTGAAGCTCATGTGGACGCATCGCTGCGTCGAGCGCCCGCGCGGGCGTCGAGATCGCTCAACGCCGTGGCCAGGGCCACGCTCGGATCGACGCCGAGTTCGCGAGCTTGAACGACGAGGTCGAGCAGTGCCGGGCCGAGGGCGTCGCCGCTCGTCACGTCCGCGACGAGATCGCCGTGGCCGGCCTTCGTCAGGCGGGAGACGTACTTCGTGGCGCGCTCGAGCGGCGGCAAACCCGACGGGACACCGGCCAAGGGGTCGTCGGCGTCGCGCTCGGGCCTCTCGTCGGCCTTGATGCGGGCCCACTCCGCTTCGACTTCCTCGGGCGAGGACGCGGCGCCGTCGGCAAACACGTGCGGGTGGCGGCGGACGAGCTTGTCCACCAGGCGCCCCGCGACGGCGTCGATGTCGAAGCCGTCATCGGCGCGTTCGGACGCGACGCGCGCGTGGAAGAGCACCTGGAGGAGCACGTCACCGAGCTCCTCCTCGAGATGCGCGCTGTCCTGCTCACCGATCGCCTCGACGACCTCGAAGGCCTCCTCGACGAGGTACGGCGCGAGGCTCGCGTGCGTCTGCTTTGCATCCCACGGACACCCACCCGGCGAGCGGAGCGTGTCCATGACGGCGACGGCGTCGAGCAGCCGGGCGCCGGGAGCGTCCCACGACCCGACGACGACTTCGACGGGCGGCGGCGAGTCGAGGCGCGTCAGCTCACCGGCGAGCGCGTCGGTGAGCCCTGGGTCGGCGTCCGACGATCCGAGCCATACGACATCCTGCTCGTCGGCCGCGTCGACGAGGCGCCGGGCCAGATCGGGCGCCGCGACGTCAACGACGAGTTCGACCTCGAGGCCCGCCTCGGTGACGGCCTCGACGAGCGGCTCCTCCGCGTCACGCCCGAGGACGAGGCCCGCGGACTCGATGCGGCTCCAAGCGTCACGTGTCATGAGCCCGGCCGGCACGCGCGGGCTGACGACGACGAGGCCGATCGATCCGGCGTTCATGTCGGCACTCATCGGCGTCCTCCTCGGGAAAGTTCCTGCGCCGCAGCGGCGGCCGCGATGTCGTCGAGCAGCACCGCCTGAACGAGCTGCGTGGCCCACTGCAGGATCGCCTCGTCGCGCAGTGGCTTGCCGCCGACGGGCTTCGTCATGGGCGTGGGCACGAGCAGGCGCTCCTGTGCACTCTTGACGAGGGTGCCCGGGAAGAGCCGCTCGAGGCGCAGCTGCTGCGATTCGCGCAGCTCGGTGACCGGCCCGAAGCGCACGTACTTGCCCTGCACACCGATATCGCTGATGCCCGCCTTGCGCGCGACGGTGCGCAGGCGTGCCACGTCGAAGAGGTTGAGCACCGGCTGCGGCGGCTCGCCGTACCTGTCCTTGAGCTCGGCGATGATCTCGTCGAGAGCTGCCTCGTCCTCGACGCTCGCGAGCTTCTTGTACGCCTCGAGGCGCAGACGCTCCCCCGGCACGTACTCGTGCGGCAGGTGCGCGTCGACGGGCAGTTCGATCTTGATCTCGACCGGCATCGTGTTGCCCTCGTCGCCGCGGTAGTCGGCCACGGCCTCGCCCACCATGCGCACGTAGAGGTCGAACCCGACGCCGGCGATGTGACCGGACTGTTCACCGCCGAGGAGGTTTCCGGCGCCGCGGATCTCGAGGTCCTTCATCGCGATCTGCATGCCCGCCCCGAGGTCGGTGTGGCTCGCGATCGTCTGGAGTCGGTCGTGTGCCGTCTCCGTGAGCGGCTTCTCCGCGGGGAACATGAAGTACGCGTAGGCGCGTTCGCGGCCACGGCCGACACGTCCACGCAACTGGTGCAGCTGGCTCAGGCCGAGCTGGTCGGCCCGCTCGACGATGAGCGTGTTGGCGTTGCTGATGTCGAGGCCGGTCTCGACGATCGTCGTACAGATGAGCACGTCGAACTTGCGCTCCCAGAAGTCGACGACGACCTCCTCGAGACGGGCCTCGCCCATCTTTCCGTGGGCCGTGGCGACACGCGCCTCAGGCACGAGTTCGCGAATGCGAGCAGCCTGCTTCTCGATGCTGCCGACCTTGTTGTGGACGTAGAAGACCTGACCCTCACGCATCAGCTCGCGCCGGATGGCGGCCGTGATCTGCTTCTCGTCGTACGCACCGACGAAGGTGAGGACAGGGTGGCGCTCCTCCGGCGGCGTGGCCAGGGTCGACATCTCACGGATGCCGGTGACCGCCATCTCGAGCGTGCGCGGAATCGGCGTGGCCGACATCGCGAGCACGTCGACGGCCGTACGCAGCTGCTTGAGCTGCTCCTTGTGTTCGACACCGAATCGCTGTTCTTCGTCGACGATGACGAGGCCGAGATCCTTGAACTGGACCTCCTTGCTCAGCAGGCGGTGAGTACCGATGACGAGATCGATCGAGCCGTCCTTCAGGCCCGCGAGCACCTCGCGGGCCTCCTTGTCGCTCTGGAAGCGCGAGAGCGCACGCACCGTGACGGGGAAGCCCGCGTACCGCTCGGAGAAGGTGGAGAAGTGCTGCTTGACGAGCAGCGTGGTCGGCACGAGAACGGCGACCTGCTTGGAATCCTGAATCGCCTTGAACGCGGCGCGCACGGCGATCTCGGTCTTGCCGTAGCCGACGTCACCGCAGACGAGGCGGTCCATCGGAACCGTCTTCTCCATGTCGGCCTTGACCTCGTCGATACTGCTCAACTGATCCGGCGTCTCGACGTAGGCGAATGCGTCCTCCAACTCACGCTGCCATGGGGTGTCCGGTGCGAACGCGTGACCGGGCGTGGCCTGGCGCGCGGAGTAGAGACGGATGAGTTCACCCGCGATCTGCTTGACGTGACGGCGCGCCTTCGACTTCGTGGCGGCCCAGTCGGAACCACCCATCTTCGACAGGGTGGGCATCTCGCCGCCGACGTACCGGGTGACCTGGTCGAGCTGATCGGTGGGGACGAAGAGTCGGTCGCCCGGCTGCCCCCGCTTGCTCGAGGCGTACTCGAGCACGAGGTACTCACGGGTGGCTCCGCCGACGGTGCGCTGCATCATCTCGACGAAGCGGCCGACACCGTGCTGTTCGTGGACGACGTGGTCGCCCGGCTTGAGCTGCAGCGGGTCGACGACGTTGCGGCGGCGCGACGGCATGCGTCGCATGTCCTTCGTGCTCGCCCCGGCCGAACCGGTGAGGTCGGCCTCGGTGAGGACGACGAGACCGAGGTCGGGCATCTCGAAGCCGTGCCCGAGCGCGCCGGTGGCCACCTCGACGCCGGCCTGCACCTGCGTCATCGGGCGCGAGGCCACATCGTGCTCGCCGAGCACCTGCGTCACGCGCTTGGCGAAGCCGGGCCCGTCCGTGACGACGGCGACGGATCGCCCGGCGTCGACGTGGGCTTTGATGTCGGCCGAGGCCTTCTCCGTGTCACCGCGGTAGTTGGGCACGTCCTCCGACGCGATGGTGACGCGAGTGCCGGGCAACTCGTCCTCGAGGAACTCCTGCAGGTCGTTGTCGGCAGCGAAGGAGCTGAACGACCACCACGCGCGCCCGCCGGCGAGCGCCTTGTCTCGCAGATCCGACAGCGCCCAGTAGGAACCGCCGTCGAGGATCGAGCGCAGGTCGACCGGAATGGCGTTGCCGGCAGCCGCGTTGTTCCAACTTGCGTCGAGGAACTCCTGGGAGGTGTTGACGAGGTCGTGGGCGCGGGTGCGCACACGCTCCGGGTCGAGCAGGACGACGTGGGTTCCCGGGCGCACGACGTCGACGAGCGTCTCCATCCCCGCGGGAAGAAGTGCCGGCATGAGGGATTCCATGCCCTCGACGGCGATGCCTTCGGCCACCTTGGAGAGCATGTCGGTGACGCCGGGCAGCGTCGGGGCGAGCTCGGCGGCGCGCTCACGGACCTCGGGCGTCAGCAGCAGCTCACGGCACGGCGGCGCCCACAGCCCGTGCGGGTTGACCTCGAGCGAACGCTGGTCGGCCACCTTGAACCAGCGGATCTCTTCGACGACGTCGCCCCAGAACTCGAGGCGCACCGGGTGGTCCTCGGTGGGCGGGAAGACGTCGAGGATGCCACCGCGCACGGCGAACTCACCGCGCTTCTCCACCATGTCGACGCGCGTGTACGCAGCACCGACGAGGGCTTGGACGATGTCTTCGAGCGGGCGCTCGTCGCCGGCCGCGAGGCTGACCGGTTCGAGATCACCGAGCCCCTTGGCGAGCGGCTGCATGAGCGCCCGCACGGAGGCGACGACGACCTCGATCGGCCCGTAGGTGCCGCCGGATTCGGGGTGTGCGAGGCGTCGCAGCACCGCCAGGCGCTTGCCGACCGTGTCGGAGCGCGGCGACATCCGCTCGTGCGGGAGCGTCTCCCAGCTCGGGAAGTCGGCGACGGCGTCGTAGTCGAGGAAGCTGCGCAGGACGGCCGTGACGTCGTCGGCCTCACGACCGGTGGCCGTGACGACGAGCAACGGAACGCCACCCTCACCGGGCGCGCAGGCGCCGGCGAGCGCCGCCGCGATCGGTCCGCGCAGGCCGGAGGCGGCCGCGACATCGACGAGGCCCTCCTCGCCGCGCAACGTGAGCAGCCTGCCGACCGAGGCGTCCGCGCACACCCGCTCGAGCAGCGGCATGAGCGGCAGATTGGTGGCCTCGGGCATTCGCGGAACTCCTTCGCGGGCGGTTGGATCAGGGCGCGCAGCCGTGACGCCTTCGCGCGCCGCCGGGGCGGACGAAGGCGTGACCTCAGTCTAGGTGCGCTCTGCGACAACCCCGGAACGGCGCGGAATCATCCCGCTCACGGGCGGCCGAACAGTTCGACGTCACGAGCAACCGACGAGCCTTCGAGGCGCAGCAGCGTCCAGCCGTCACCCGACGGCTCGAGGATGACGCGCGGCGTCTCGTCCGGGTGACCGGACGCGTCACCCGGGCCCTTCTCCTCGACGATGCGGCTGTGCAAGTAGGACGACCAGCGCACGCGCACCACGACGTCGCGCCCAGGCTGAACGTTGAGGACGAGGTGCGAGGCGCTCTTGCCGCGCAGCGTGGCGCCGTCACCGATGAGCGGTTTCGTGCCCGAGACCTCGAACAGGCGCCAGTCACGGTTCGACCAGACCTCGCGCCATCCCTCAGGCTGCGCGTTGGCGGTGCGCCACTCCCCCGTGCGCTTGACCGGGTGCTTGTTGAGCGCGACGTACCGGACGCTCGAGTCGCGCAGCCAGCCGTTGAGGTGCTCCGGCGAGATGCTCGCCTCCCGGTCGACGAAGGCATCGGAGAGGCTGCGGTCGGCCTGCGTCTCGTAACCGCGGGCGAGCCAGAAGTCCTTGGCGAGGACGAAGGCCGAGGTGTGCGTGCCGTCGGCGACCACCTCGACGCGGCTCGTCTCGATACCGGGCTGGCGCTTCAGGGCGTCCGCGAGCGGTTGGTACACCGTGACCGACGACGCCGAAGCGCGCGAATCCGCGAGGTCGTGCGCGGTGAAGTAGGCGGACCAGACGAGTGCCGGGACGACGGCGAGCGCGGTGAAGCGGTTGCTGCGCCGGGCCGTCGCGGCCACTGCTACGGGCAGGACGGCGAACACGAGCCGCGCGAGGTTCGACCCCATCGCGTTGGGCACGGCCGAGAACACGACGATGGCGAACGTCGCGATGACGATGGCGACCTTGACCGGACGCGCCGGGTTCGCGAAGAGGAAGACCGCGAGCAGGGCGAGGGAGATGAGCGCGCGAGCCCAGCCGTAGCCTTCGGGGCCGCTGCTGCCCCACAGCCACGACGAAACACCGAGGAAGGCCAGCCCCGCGAGGATCGGCACGATCGACAGGCGTTTGCCGAGGAATCCCGCGCCCAGACCGACGAGCACGAACGCCACGGCCACTGGCGACGCCAGGCCGCTGAGGACGACGAGGAACGACGCGAGCCAGCGCCGATCGCGGATGGCAGCGTCGAGGGCTCCGATGGCGATGACCGCACCGACGAGGAACGTCGTCCGGCCGGCACCGAGGGTGAGGAGGGCACTGATCGTGGCCACCCAGACGGCGACGATCGGTCGGCGAACCTGGGTCACAGTGAGGGCCACGGCCCACGGAATCGCGAGGGCCGCAAGCGCGACGACGAGGTGCGCGCCGAGCAGCGCCGACAGCCACGGCACGATGACCGAGTAGCCGCCGGGCGGATGCGCTCCGGAGTACCAGCTGAACCAGTACCCTAGCGTCACACCGGCACGAGCGGCCTGGGCGCGTGCGAGGGCGGCCCACATATCGCCCACTCCGGGCGCGATGAGGACGAAGAGCAGGCCCCCGACGGCAACGACGGCCGTCGCGGACCAGGCGTGCAGCGCGAGACGTCGGCTGACGTGCTCGGTGACGCGTTCAGTGGGCATGCACGATGTTCTGCGCGTCGGTGAGCCCACGGTGGACGAGAGCTTCGACGGCGTCGCCGCCTGCGGGAACGAGGAAGTCGAGTTCCTTGCGTTCGCTCGCGTTGAAATCCTTGAGCACGAAGTCGGCCACGTCCATGCGCCCGGGCGGACGACCGATGCCGAGACGCACGCGCAGGTAGTCCTTCGTGCCGATGCTCTTGCTGATGGAACGCAGGCCGTTGTGGCCGCCCTCTCCGCCGCCGAGTTTGAGGCGCACCGCGCCGAAGTCGACGTCGAGTTCGTCGTGCAGGATGACGAGACGCTCCGGCGGGATCTTGAAGAACTTCATGAGCGCGCTGACGGGTCCACCCGACTCGTTCATGTAGCTGCTCGGCACCGCAATGACGGCCTTAGGCCCGGGCATGCCGCCCGGCATGGTGCCGAGGCGGATTTCGGCTGCGGCGGCCCGTGCTTTGTGGGCGCGCAGCGTGACGCCTGCGTCAGCTGCCATGCGTTCGACCACCATGGCGCCGACGTTGTGGCGGTTGCCCGCATACTTCGGGCCGGGGTTGCCGAGGCCGACGACGAGCCAGGGGTCCATGGGCGTCCTTTCCACGAGCGACCAGTATGCCGCAGGGCGGTGACGACGAAGGCCCCCCGCCGCCTGCGACGGCGACGAGGGGCCTCGTCAGAAAGTCCTGTTCGGACCGGGGATCACTCCTGCTCGGAGTCGTCACCCTCGGCTGCGTCGCCCTCGGCGGACTCGCCCTCAGCGCCCTCGGCACCTTCGGCGGCCTCGGCCTCGTCGGACTCGTCGTGCTCGATGCCGGCCTCGGCCTCGGCGTCGGCGAGCTCGGCCTCGAGAGCCTCAGCGGAGATCTGCTCGGTGATGTTGACGACGAGCAGTTCCTCGTCGGAGTCGAGCGTGACGCCCTCGGGCAGCGTGATGTCCTTCGCGAGGATCTGCGTGCCGGCCTCAAGGCCCTCGACGGAAACCGTGAAGAACTCGGGGATGTCGGTGGCCGGGGCCTCGACGGACAGCGTCGCGTTCTCCGTCGTGACGACGGTCTCGGGAGCGGCCTCGCCCTCGACGTGGACGGCGACGTCGACGACGACCTTCTCGCCGCGCTTCACGATGACGAGGTCGACGTGCTCGATGTTGCGGCGCAGGATCTCGCGCTGGACGTCGCGGGCGAGCGCCAGCTCTTCCTTGCCGTCGTAGCGGATCGTGAGCAGGTTGTTCGGGTTCTTCACGGCGAGCATCGTGGCGTGACCCTCGAGCTCGAGGTGAACCGGCTTCTCACCGTGGCCGTAGAGAACGGCGGGGATCTTGTCCTCACGGCGGATGCGGCGGGCAGCGCCCTTGCCGAACTCCGTGCGGATGGTGGCGTCGAGGTAGGTCTTCTCCTGTGCCATGGCTGGCCTCCAAGCGGAAGGGGCTCGCGCTTGCGCGCGAACCGACGTATCGGGTGCGGTGGCCTCGACGCGGGGCGATGTACGGGCACGAGTTCGCGCGGGTACGCCACTTCGTCACACGCTCACACAGAGCGGACGTCGAACGGAGAACCACCGCGTCGATCACGGACCCTGGATCCGAACGGCGACTTTCGTCGCGCGCCCGTGCAGCGTCCCTCGCCGAGGCAACGTCGACCAGTCTAAACGAGCGACGCCACGGACGCGAAACGGCCCCGAACCGCCGCACGTGCGGGGTTCGAGGCCGTCATCGGGCGAGGTGCTTACTGCGCCTCGTCGAACATGCTCGTGACCGAGCCGTCCTCGAAGACCTCACGGATGGCCTGCGACAGCAGCGGCGCGATGGACAGCACCGTCAGCTTGTCGAACTTCTTCTCCGGCGTGATCGGCAGCGTGTCCGTGACGATGACCTCGCGGGCCACCGAGTCGTTCAGGCGCTGAACGGCCGGGTCGGAGAAGATCGCGTGCGTCGAGGCGATGACGACGGACGCGGCGCCGTCGTTCATCAGCGCGTCGGCCGCGTGGCAGATGGTGCCACCCGAGTCGATCATGTCGTCGACGAGCAGGCAGGTGCGGCCCTCGACCGAGCCGACGACGCGGTTGGCGACCGACTGGTTGGGGCGCGTCACGTCACGCGTCTTATGGATGAAGGCGAGCGGTGCGCCGTTGAGGCGCTTGCTCCAGGCCTCGGCGACCTTGATGCGGCCGGCGTCCGGCGAGACGACGGCGAGGTTCTCGTTGCCGTACTTGCTCGCGACGTAGTCGGTGATGACCGGCAGGGCCTGCAGGTGGTCGACGGGACCGTCGAAGAAGCCCTGGATCTGGTCGGTGTGCAGGTCGACCGCCATGAGGCGGTTGGCGCCGGCCGTCTTGAACATGTCGGCGACGAGGCGGGCCGAGATCGGCTCACGGCCGCGCGACTTCTTGTCCTGACGTGCGTAGCCGTAGAACGGCGCGACGACGGTGATGCGCTTGGCCGAGGCGCGCTTGAGCGCGTCGACCATGATGAGCTGCTCCATGATCCACTGGTTCACCGGAGCGGTGTGGCTCTGGATGACGAAGGCGTCACAACCGCGCACCGACTCGTCGAAACGCACGTACGTCTCCGAGTTGGCGAAGTCGTAGGCCTGCGTCGGCACGAGCTGGGTGCCGAGCCCCTCAGCCACCGCCTGCGCGAGTTCGGGGTTGGCCCGTCCGGAGAAGACCATGAGGTTCTTCTCGGTCGTGCGCTTCATGGACAGGCTCACTTCGAGGTCCCTTCGTCAGCGGATTCCGGAGCAACAGTAGTTGACGGGTCGGCGTTCGTGGCGGCCCGGGCGTTGTTCTGGGCGGCCTCGTGCGTCTTCGTGCCCGAGCGGCGGCGCTCGACCCACCCGTCGATGTTGCGCTGCCGGCCGCGGGCGACCGCGATCTGGCCGGAGTTGACGTCGCCGTCGACGGCGGAACCGGCGGCCACGTATGCGCCCGGCGCAATGGTGACGGGTGCGATGAGCACCGAGTCGGAGCCGACGAAGCTGTGGGCGCCGACGTGCGTCACGTGCTTGTTGACGCCGTCGTAGTTGGCGAAGATCGTGCCCGCGCCGATGTTCGCGCCCTCACCGATGACGGCGTCGCCGCAGTAGGTGAGGTGCGGCACCTTGGCGCCGTCGCCGATCTGGGCGTTCTTCGTCTCGACGAAGCCACCGATCTTGCCCTTGGCGCCGAGCTCAGTGCCGGGACGCAGGAAGCTGAACGGACCGACCGTCGCCTCGTCGCCGACCTTGGCGAGCTGGGCCTGGGTGCGCACGACGCTCGCGCCGTCACCGACCTCGGTGTCGACCAGCGTCGTGTCGGGGCCGATCTCGCAGTTCGCGCCGATCGTCGTGGCGCCGCGCAGCTGCGTGTTCGGGTGGACGACGGTGTCGCGCCCGATCGTCACCTCGACGTCGACGAACGTCGTCGCCGGATCGATGACGATGGCGCCGTCACGCATGGCCTGCTCGACGATGCGCTTGTTGAGCTCGCGGCCCATGGCGGCGAGCTGCACCTTGTCGTTGACGCCCTCGGTCTGCATGAGGTCGTCGATCGTGTGCGCCTCGACGCGGCCGCCCGCCTCGCGGGCAAGCCCGAGGACGTCGGTGAGGTACTTCTCGCCCTGGGCGTTGTCGGTGGTCACCTTCGCGAGGCTCTCGCGCAGCACCGCCGCGTCGAACGCGTAGATGCCGGAGTTGATCTCGCGGATCTCGACGGCGTCCTTGTGCTCGGTGCCCTCCTCGCGGGCCTTCAGCGCGTCCTTGTGCTCGATGATGCCCGCGACGGAACCCGCGGCGTCACGCAGGATGCGCCCGTAGCCGGTGGGGTTCGGCACGACGGCGGTGAGCACGGTGACGGCGTTGCCGCCCTGCTCGTGCGCCGTCGTCAGCTCGGTGAGGGTCTGCGTCGCGAGCAGCGGCACGTCGCCGTAGGTGACGAGCACGGTGCCGGAGAGATCGTTCGGTAGCATCTCGAGCGCGCACTCCGCAGCGCGACCGGTGCCCTTGACCTTGTCCTGGTCGGCGATCGTCGCGTCGGGAGCGATCTCTGCGATGTGCGCCGCGACCCGCTCACGCTGGTGGCGCACGACGACGGCGAGGTGCGACGGCTCAGTGCCCCGGGCGGCCGCGACGGCGTGCCCGACGAGGGAACGTCCGCCGATCGTGTGCAGCACCTTGGGGATGTCTGACTTCATGCGGGTGCCCTCGCCGGCGGCGAGGACGATGACGGCTGCGGGACGCGGTGCGCTCACGTGTGAAGCTCCCCTGCGATTCGGTGATGTCTGGAAGCTGCGGCCCGCCTTGGATCACGAACGGGCAGCAGTAGCACAGCGACTCTACCGCCCCACTTCCCGCCTCGCCCCGGGGAACGCTTGTCCCGGCCTGGACGCAAGGCGCCATGGGCGTCTTGCGTCCAGCGTGTCGTGCGGCGCCGTTCCGGCATCCGGGCGGCGCTCGTTGGAGCGCGAGAGGGGGACTCGGCGTCCTTCATACTTGCGGAATGAAGCACACCGGCGCGAAGCCCGCCGTCCTGCATCAGCGCGTCGGCTGGCTCGAGCTGCCAAGCCCTCGATCGGTCAGGCCATTGCCGGTGTCTCCCAGGCCCTCGTGTTCTACGTGCCCGTGGCCGTCGTCTGGGTCTTCGGTGACCACTGGGTGCCGTGGATCGTCCTCGTGACGCTGTTCGCCTACGTTGTCGCCAACATCGTTCTGCAGGCCATGGGCGCGAAGCGCATCACGGCGTTCGTCGAATCGGGTGGCTTTGAGGAGCGGATGGGCGCGGCGGCCAAGCGCACGACAGAGCCGAGCGTCGGCAACGGCGAGCTCGGCTGAGCATGAGCCACGCGTCTGTTCCCTCGTCGGCCGAACCGGCCGAGCAACCCGTCCGTCGTACGCGTGTGCGCTCCGTCGGCCGCCGGGTGCTGCGCGGCGTGGTCACGCCGTTTCTCGTCGTCACGGTGCTGTCGCTGACGTTCAACGCACTCACCACTCCCCCGAAACGCCTCGACGCCCCGACAGGTGCCGACGTCGACGTTCAACTGCGCGACGGGCGAACCGTCAGCGTCCATTACGAACGCTGGGGCGACGCAGCTTCGACGCAGACTCCGCTCGTTCTCGTTCACGGTTTCGCCGAGTCGACCGTGTCGTGGTCTCTCGTCGCACCGCAGCTGGCGAAGGACCGGCCCGTCGTCGCCGTCGACCTGGCGGGCTCGGGGTAACTCGCAGCACTCGGGGCGCTACTCGCTCGACGACCAGAGCGACCTCGTCCTCGGCGTCGTCGAGGCACTGCAGCTCGACAAGCCGACGCTCGTCGGGCACTCACTCGGGGCCGCCGTCGTCGGGGCGGTCGCCCTCGAGCACCCCGATCGGATCTCCGGCATCGTCTTCGCCGACGGTGACGCCCTCCCGTTCGACGGACGCGAGGGCGAACCGCCGGCCGTCGCGTCGTTCATCGCACGCACTCCGTACGCCCTGTCGCTGTACCGCCTCGGCACGCACTGGAACTGGTTCCCTCGGCGCATCTTCGACGCACAGTGCGGAAGTGTCTGCCACGGCCTGCAGGGCGCGAAGGGCGATGCCCTCGTCGACGCGTGGATCCGCCCGCTGCGGCAACGCGTCGCGGAGGAGGCGATGCTCGACACGGCGGATCGACCGATGCTCCACCTCACGCCCGAGCAGGTCCGCGCGATTCGGGTGCCGCGCGCCGTCCTGTGGGGCGAGGAGGACGCCACCGGTGGCGGCTCACGCGAGGGCGCCGAGCGCAACCTCGGCCACCCGCCTTCGGCGACCGTCGCGAACGCCGGGCACCTGTCGATGGTGGCGGACCCGGACGGCTTCGTGCGCGCGCTCAACGGTCTCCTGGGCCGGATGACACCTGCCGGCTGACCTCGTTCCGCCAGCCCGGATCACCCTCGCGCGGCAAGCGTGAAATCGACCTTCTACCCGGTCCTGCGCCCGAGCGGTCGGCGCGTCGATAGACTCCCGCGAGAACCATCGTCGGGCCCTCGGGCGAATCGGGTTGGAGGACAACAGGTGTCAACCCAGCACAAGAAACTGCGCGTTGCGCTCATCAACGACTTCGAGATTGTCGTCCAAGGCCTCGACGCTCTCCTCAGGCCGTACGCGGACGAGGTCGAGCTCGTGCCGCAGACCCAGATCAGCCAGGGCGTCGACATTGCGTTGTACGACTGTTTCGCCATGGCCGACCGCGGCTGGTCGACCCTCAACGTCTTGAGCGCCGACGAGAACGTCAAGCGCATCGCCGTGTTCACCAAGAGCATTCCACAGTCGTTCGTCGACCGGATGCTCGACATGGGGGTCACGGGCGTCCTGTCCAAGGCGCTGGGCGGCGAGGAACTCGTGCGATCCCTGCGCGCCATCGACTCCGGCGAGCACGTCGTGTCGGATTCGCTCTCCATCGAGCTCGAGCGCGGCACGTGGCCGGGGCGCCGTCAGGGCCTCACCGAGCGTGAGAGCGAGGTCGTCGCGCTCATCTGCCAGGGCATGCCGAACGACATCATTGCTGTGCACCTGCACCTCACGCTCAACACCCTCAAGAGCTACATCCGCACCGCCTACCGCAAGATGGGCGTCACGACGCGCTCCGAAGCCGTGCTGTGGGGAGTCGGTTACGGCTTCCACATGACGCCGCCGAGCACCCCGGACACGTCCGCAGACTGCTGGACGCCGCGACCCATCGAGAGCAGCGGGAACGTCACCAACAGCGCCACGCCCGCGTCACCGGCCGAAACGGCCAGGTGACGCGGGCGTCCGCGTTTCGTGCGTCAGCTCTTCGGCATCCAGATGCGGTCGAGGTAGTCGCGCATCGAGCGATCGGATGAGAAGAAGCCGGAGCGCGCGACGTTGAGCACCGCCGAGCCGGTCCAGCCGTCGACGTCCCGGTAGGCAGCGTCCACGCGGGCCTGCGCGTCGAGGTAGGACTGGAAGTCGGCGAGCGCCATGAACCTGTCCTTGTAGAGCAGATCATCGACCACCGGCGCCGCGAGCGAGCGGTCGCCACCGGTGAAGTGGCCGCTCGCGAGCAGGTCGATGGCGCGCTTGAGCGCCGGGTTCGACTCGTAGAAGGACGACGGCGTGTAGCCGCGGTCCGCGAGCGCCGCCACCTCGGGCTCGAGCATGCCGAAGAGGAAGAAGTTCTCGTCGCCGACGAGTTCGCGGATCTCGACGTTCGCGCCGTCGTCGGTGCCGATCGTCAGCGCGCCGTTGAGGGCGAACTTCATGTTGCCCGTGCCGGAGGCCTCCTTGCCGGCGAGGGAGATCTGTTCGGAGAGGTCGGCGGCGGGGATGAGCTTGTTCGCGAGCGTCACGTTGTAGTTCGCGGGGAACGCGACGGCCATGAGGTCGGTGACGCGCGGGTCCTGCGCGATCGTCTTCGCCACCGAGTTGATGAGGAAGATGATCTCCTTCGCCATGAAGTAGCCCGGCGCCGCCTTGGCGCCGAAGACGAAGGTGCGCGGCACGACGTCCTCGCGGTGCACACGCCCGCTCGTGATGTCGTCGTACATCGAGACGATGTGCAGCAGCTTGAGCGTCTGACGCTTGTACTCGTGCAGGCGTTTGACCATGACGTCGAGCATCGCGTGCTCGGGCAGTTCGATGCCGTCACGCTGGCTCAGGATGGAGCGCAGGCGATCCTTGTTGGCCTGCTTCACCTGGCGGAAGCTCTCGGTGAACGCGGCGTCGTCGGCGTAGGGCTCGAGTTCGCGCAAACGCTCGAGGTCGGTCTCCCAGCCGGGGCCGATCGTGTCGGTGACGAGAGTGGACAGCTGCTGGTTCGCAAGGCGAATGAAGCGGCGCGGCGTCACGCCGTTCGTCACGTTCGTGAACTTGTTCGGCCACAGGGCCGCGAAATCGGGAAGCAGCTTGTCGCGCAGCAGTTCCGAGTGGAGCGCTGCGACGCCGTTGACCTTGACGCCGGCGACCGTCGCGAGGTTGGCCATGCGGACGGCCCGCTCGGGGTGCTCCTGGATGACCGACATGCGGCGAACGCGCAGTTCGTCACCGGGGAAGGCTTCGCGAACGGTGTCGAGGAACTCCTCGTTGATGCGGTAGATGATCTCCATGTGGCGCGGCAGCAGGCGCGTCATGAGCTCGACGGGCCACACCTCGAGGGCCTCGGGCAGCAGGGTGTGGCAGGTGTAGGCGAAGCACTTGCTCGTGACCTCCCACGCGGCGGCCCACTCCATGTCGTGCTCGTCCATGAGCAGACGCATCATCTCTGGAATGGCGATGACGGGGTGGGTGTCGTTGAGCTGGAAGATGATGCGCTCGTCGAGCCTCGTGAGGTCGAAGTCCTCCTCGAGCGTGCGGTCGATGAAGTCCTTGAGCGAGCACGCGACGAAGAAGTACTGCTGCTGCAGGCGCAGTTCACGCCCCTGCGGCGTCGAGTCCTCCGGGTAGAGCACCTTCGAGATGTTCTCGGCGAAGGTCTGAGCGCGCACGGCCTCGGCGTAGTCGCCGGAGTTGAAGATCTTGAGGTCGAACTCCTGCGTGGCGCGGGCGCTCCACAGACGCAGTGTATTGACGACGCCGTTCTGGTAGCCGGGAACCATGTAGTGGTACGGGATGCCCTGCACGTTCCAGGCCGGCAGCCAGCGGCGGCGGGTGCGGCCATCGCCGTCGATGTACTGCTCGGTGGTGCCGCCGAAGTTGACCTGGACGGCGCGGTCGGGGTGCGGGAACTCCCAGGGGGCGCCGAGGGAGAGCCACGCGTCGGGCACCTCGACCTGGCGCCCCTCTTCGAAGGTCTGACGGAAGATGCCGTACTCGTAGCGGATGCCGTAGCCGATGCTCGGCACGTCCATCGACGCGAGCGAGTCGATGAAGCAGGCGGCGAGGCGGCCGAGACCACCGTTGCCGAGGCCGGGCTCGATCTCCTGGGCACGCAGGAGGTTGAAGTCGAGGCCGAGCGACGTCATGGCCTGCTCGGCGATGTCTCCGAGGTCGGTGGCGAGCAGCGAGTTACCCATCTGGCGGCCCAGCAGGTACTCGGCCGAGAGGTAGCCGACCATCTTCGTCGGGTTCTGACGACGACGCTCCGCGGTGCGCAGCCAGTCGGCCATGAGGTAGCCGCGGATGGTGCGGGCCAGCGCGAGGTACTGGTCGGTGGTCGTCGAGCGCTTGAGGGCGACGCCGGCCTCGAAGTTGAGTTCGTCGAGGAACGCCTTGGCGAAGCCGTCGACCGTGCGCTCGGGGCCGACAACGGGCTCGGTGGCCCGGGGGCTTGTGGGCTCGAACGCCGAGCCCTTGACGGAGCTGTCGAGGCGCGGGGTCTCGTCGGCGAGCCAGCCTGCGCTGGGACGATCGGACGGGTCGTGGGACATGAACTCTCCGGGGGAAATCGAGGTCGGTCGGGCCCGCTCGTGCGGCACTCCGATCCTAGGTCGTGGCTGCTGGGTGCCCGATCCACGCGTGACGGTGGCCGTGATGTCTCGCCGAAATCGATTCTCCGGCAGCACTCCCCCGCGGACAGCTACTCGTCCGTATCGCGGGCGGACAGCAGCAGCCGCGGCATCGCCGCAACCGGGACGCCGGCCAGGCGATCAACTTCTCCTCAGAGCCCTCTCGAGGGAAGCGCGCACGTCGTCGGAGTCGGCGCCCAGCGTCCTCGCGCGAGCGGCGAAGCCTTCGGCGAGGGAGTCGAGTTCGCTCGTGTCACTCGGACGTTGTCGGGCCTTCACTCGAGTTCCTGCGGCGCGGCGTGTTTCGACGTAGCCCGCGGCCTCGAGCTCTTTGAACGCCCGCGAGACCGTGCCGGGGGCCACCTGCAAGTCGCCGGCGAGTTGTCGCACCGTCGGCAGACGCTCGCCCTGCCCGAGTTCGCCCGTGTCGATGAGGAGGGCCAGCTGCCGCCGGATCTGTTCGTAGGGCGGGGTGGGATCGGCAGCGTCGACGCGCAGTGCACTCATCGCGTGGCCGCCCGAGCGAGCTGGGTGCGCACGCCCACGAGGCAGGCGACGAGCGCGATCAAGAGCCCTGCGACGCCGCACCAGTGCGCCACGGGGACCCAGGTCGGCGCACCAGGCTGGGTCGTTCGGGTGCCGCCCGTCACGAGGAGCGCGACGCCGGCAAGGCTGAGACCGAGCGCCAGGAGGGCAATGCACTGGAGCGAGCGAGCACTGCGGTGACGCAGAGCGTCGTCGCTGACGGCTTCGGCGTGATCGGCGTTGAGTTGCGGACGCGCAGCGGCCGCGCGGAGTCCTACGAGCAGGCCGACGCACAGGACGAGCAGGCTGACTCCGAGCGGCACCCCGTAGTAAGCCCCCGGCCATGGGCTGCGGCCTTCGCCCCCGAGGGCCGTCGCCCATTCGACGGCGCGGCCATCGCGGCCCATGTCGTCCGCCGACGCGGTGAGGCCGGCGAGCACGAGCAGTCCGACCAGCGCCCCGAGCGTGACGAGCATTGTTGTGGCTGCCGCACGCGAGACGAAGTCGGACGGGTTTCGGCGTGCCAGGGACGCCGAACGCTCGACCGCTCCTTCGCGCGGCGCGCTCATTTCGCCGACCGCCATGACGACGATGGCCACCGCGCCCGCGAGGGCGGGAGCGACGACAAGGCCACGCCCCAGCGAACCGCCGAAGGTCACGCTCCCGGCGAAGGCCGCGACCCCGCAGACGAGGGCGACGAGGCGAGTGGCGCGAAGATGCCGCCCTGCGCGTCGTTCGATGGATGTGCCCGAGTCGTCACCGCGCCGCGCAGAAAGGGCGACAACCAGAATGCCGACGACGAGCATGACCGCGCCGATGAACAGAATGGGCATACCGGACTCCTTGTTTCAAGTGATTGATACAAGCAGTGTGCGACCCGGCAACCATTTGTGTCAATGGCTTGGAACAAGGGTGTGAGACCACGACCCGCCACCTGACGCTCACGAGCCCTAGGGGCGTCGCACATGCGTCACCAGAACGAGGGAAACAACAGACGGAAGGCACTGCCATGACTCAGACGACCCCCGAGTCCGCGACCACCGACGGCCTCTCCCGGCGTCGCGTTGCTGCGGCCGCCGCGTGGGCAGCTCCGACGCTCGTCGTCGGCGCTGCCGCCCCAGCGTTGGCTGCCTCCCCTTGCCCGAGCGTCGCCTACACGCTCGACTGGGGCACCAACACCTACACGCGCACGAGTGGAACGCAGGGGAAGCTGACGTCGAGCGACCCCGCGGGAGCAGCTCCGCCCATCAGCGTGACGGTGGACGCCGCCTACACGGGGAACATGAAGTCCGGCGCCGAGACTGGCGAGAACCGCAACCTCACGGTCGAGGCCGGGGTGGTCGGCGGCATCTACGCGGGCGGCCTCACCATCCTGCAGTCGCAGACGGGCACCTACTCCAGCTACCAGCGCAATGCGCGTGGCACGTACACGTTTTCCTTCACCGCGAATGGCCGACCGGTCGCTGTGAAGGGCCTGACGTTCACGATCACGGACATCGACAGTCAGAGCGGCGACTTCTGGGACGTCGTCGAACTCTCGGGGGCCTTCACGGTGACATCGCGCGGCTCGACCGTCATCGGTTCTGCCACAGAAGCCGCCCCTGCCAAGCAGTCGGGCACGAGCACCCCCCTGGCGAACTTGTCATCGTCCGGCAACATCACGGTCACCTACGCGGGACCGATCACGGGGTTCACGATGACGTACTGGAACGCCCAGACGAGCTTCTCCGGCGTCGATCGGTCCCAGGCCATCTACGTGAGCGACATGACGTTCACGAGCAGCAACTACTGCTGAACCACACTGCGCTCCGCAGGAACGCACAGCCCCTCAGCTGGCTACGTTTCCTGCGGTTGGTGACGGCGGATCGCAGCCAACCGCAGGAAACGTAGCCAGTTCGCCGTCACCCACGCTGCAGGGCAGGTTCGCGCGACGTTCGTCTCGGTTCCCGGCGGCTCGTGGCTTCCCATCCGGTGTTCCAAGAACAGGGCAAACCCGCATCCATACTGCAGCCTTGGAGAGTGTCTTGGCGCCTACGCATGAGCGTGACCACGATGCCAACGAGCACAAGAACACCGACTAGCAGGGAAACCCACACTGGAACACTGGAGCCCGAGTTATACGAGGGCGGCGTAAAAGGAAGTCCCACCGAGTGGAGAACCTGAACCGTATTCACCGTGGATAATCCACATTGCAATGCCTCGCTCACCACCGAGCGGGGCATTTTGCGTGCCCCATCACCACACCGACGATCCGCCGGCGCCCACACTAGGCCCGAAGTGCCGGATGGGACTTCATCTCGACACGCTCGGGGAGAAATCAGCCGCCGAAATCGCTGCGAACCGCAGATTCGCAAACGTAGAGGGCAGTTATTCGCAAACTAGCTTGGGCGGGCTCCCCGGGTTGGAATCGAACCAACGTCGCTAATCCTGATTCAAAGTCAGGCGGCCCCTGCCAGCAGAGCAACCGGGGAACGTCCGCGAACGGACCGCCCCAGAGTAGTTCACCGCCCGCACCTGCGGCACATCGGCGCACGGCCCGACCCGCGAGCGCCGAACTCGCCTGCGAGCAGGGCACAATGAGGGAATGACGACGTCACGGCCGAAGATCCGCATGACCGGCACCGAGCGTCGGGAGCAACTCATCGGCGTCGGGCGGCGCGTCTTCGCCGAGCGCGGCGTCGCCGACGCCACCGTCGAGGAGATCGCGGCCGCGGCCGGCGTCACGAAGCCCGTCGTCTACGAGCACTTCGGCGGCAAGGAGGGCCTCTACGCCGTCGTCGTCGATCGGGAGACCCGCGCCCTGCTCGAAACCATCGCCGACGCCATCACCGAAGACATGAGCCCGCGCGAGTTCTTCGAACGCGCCACCGTCGCCGAACTGCACTACATCAGCACGCGCCCCGACGGCTTCCGCGTCCTCATCCGCGACGCCCCGTCCTGGCACTCCACCGGCCCGCTGTCGAGCCTCATGTCCGACCTCGCAACGCAGATCGAGACCTACCTCGCCCGCGTCATGCGCCGCCGCGAGATCGACGAGCGCTTCGCCCCCATCTACGCGCAGATGTTCGTCGGCATGGTCGCCCTCACCGGCGACTGGTGGCTCGAACACGGCCACGAGTTCACCGCCGAAGAAATCGCCGCGCACATGGTCAACCTCGGCTGGAACGGCCTCACCGGCCTCGAAGCCTCACCCCGCCTCGAGACCACGGCCATCGACGCCACCGCGCCGCCGCGCGGCAACTCGTCGCTCGTCACGCGTCTCGATGACGAGGGTGCGGACGGCGCCGCGTCGGCCGACGCCTGAACCGGCGCGAGCTCGGCCGGCACCGCGCCAGAATCTCTCGACGTCAAGTTTCTTGATGCGTCGGTAGACTGCACGCATGACAGGCCACCGCGGACCCCAGCCCGAGACGCGCGGCGACGAGGTCGACGCGATCGTCACAGCCTGGAACACGGTGCGTCCCGATCTCGACGTCACCCCGCTCGACGTCCTCTCGCGCATCAGCCGCATCGCACGTCGCCTCGACCAGGCCCGCTCCTCGGTCTTCACCGAGCACCAGCTCGAAGGCTGGGAGTTCGACGTCATGTCCGCGCTGCGCCGCGCCGGTGAGCCCTTCCAGCTCTCCCCCGGCGCCCTCGTCCAGCAGACCCTCGTCACGTCCGGCACGATGACGAACCGCGTCGACCGCCTCGAGAAGCGCGGCTACGTCGCCCGCGAGCCCTCCCCCAGCGACCGCCGCGGCGTGCTCGTGCGCCTCACACCCGACGGCCTCACCGTCGTCGACGCCGCCTTCGACGCCCTACTCGCCCACGAGCGGCGCCTCCTGTCCGGCATGGACGAACGGGGCCGCGCCGACCTCGCCGACTCCCTGCGCGCCCTTCTCGCCGCCGTCGAGACCTGACGATGACCGCCGACTCCGCGCACCTCCTCGCCCGCGTCCGCGACATCTGCCTCTCGTTCCCCGGCGCCCAGGAGAAGACCTCCCACGGTTCGCCCGTCTTCTACACGACGAAGACGTTCTGCTGGTGGGCCGGCCACGTCCACCGCGACGACCGCGCCCGCGGCGTCCCTGACGACACCCTCGCGCAGGCCATCACGTTCCTGCCCAGCCCCGACGAGCGCGACGCCCTCCTCGCCGACGGCCGCTTCCTCGTCCCCGCCTACCTCGGCACCCGCGGCTGGCTGGCCTACGACCTCAGCGGTCGCCTCGGCGGCCCGGTCGACTGGAGCGAGGTGCACGAGCTGATCGATTCCTCCTACCGCGCGACGGCTGGCAAGCGGCTCATCGCCCAGCTCGACGCCCGCTGACGCGAAGACTTCAGCCGAGCTGCACCCGCAACAGCCCCCTTGGCGTTTCCTTCGCGATGTCGGCGAGCGCCTCATCAAGGCCCGGGAACGCGAACTCGTACCCCGTCGTGGTGAGAACGCCGGGCTCCACCCACCGGCTCTTGAGCACGAGTTCGGGCTCCGTGCGGATGACGCGTCCGCCGAACTCGAGCGACCACCGCGGCAGCGGCACCCCACGATCGGGGAGGCGGCCCGCGAAGTGACGACGCACGGCCGCCGTCAGCGTCCGGTTCGTCACCGGATGCGGCGAGGCCAGGTTCACCGGCCCGGCGATTCGCTCGTCGGCCATGATGTGCCGCACCGCGCAGTACACGTCGTCGAGATGGATCCAGCTGAACACCTGGTCGCCGTCACCCTGCGGCCCGCTGAACCCGAGCCGCGCGAGGTTGATGAGCGGGCTGAGGGCACCGCCGTCCGCGCCGAGCACGATCGACGTTCGCAGCGCCACCTTGCGCACGGACGTCGGGGCGTCGAAGAGTTCACGCTCCCAGGCGCGGGCCACCGACACCGAGAATCCCGTGCCGAGCTCGCCGTCGACTTCGTCCTGCGGCCGGTCACGGGCGTCGCGGTAGATCGTGCCCGTGCTCGCGTTCAGCCAGACGCTCGGCGGGTTCGGGCACCGCGCCAATGCTTCGCCGAGGCTGCGCGTCGTCTCCGTGCGCGAGGAGAAGATCTCGTCGGCCGTCTTCTTCGTGTACCGGCAGCTGACGGAGCGGCCGGCCAGGTTGAGCAGCGCGTCGGCACCGTCGAGCACAGCCGCGAGGTCGTCGTCCCACTGCGCGTCGTTCTGCGTGCCGCGCCCGATCGTGCGGACCTCGAACCCGTCATGCCGGAACGCCTCCTGAAGCCGTCGGCCCATGAAGCCCGAGGCCCCTGCCATGACAATCACGCCTGAGTTCATTTCTGCTCCTTAGACAGCCGGGCGATGAGATCTGTGAGGTCGCCCGTGACGCCCCGGGCGAAAGGCAGGCGCGCGAAGGACAGCAGCTTGCCCACGATGGGCGGAGCGCCCGCGACGAGGGTCTGTGTCCGCTGCAGACCGGGCGAGTCGTCGACGGCCCAGTAGAGCACCACGCCGAGGTAGGCCGTCCACAGCAGCACAGGCAACTGCTCGCCGAGTCGCCCCCTCGGCACCTCGGAGGAGATGACGAGCACGTGGCGCACGAGGGCGATGGCCTCGTCACGCGGCGACGCGGACTCGGCCGAGAACGGGCTGACGCCGGCGCCCGGACGCAGCGCGACGTGCAGCATCGTCGAACCGAAGTCGTGGTACGGCGCGTTGACCTCGATGCCCGCCTCCCACAGCACCCGCAGGTTCTGCGCCAGCGGCGCCCCCTCGCGCAGACGCGGCTCCGCGAGGCGGCGGTGCTCGACCTGGATGCGCCGGTACAACTCCTGGACGAAGGCGTCCTTGCCCTCGAAGTAGTAGTACGCGTTGCCCTGCGAGACACCCGCCTCCGTGGCGATGAGGCGCATCGTCGTCTTCTCGTAACCCCGTTCCCGGAACAGGCGCAGCGCTGTTTCGACGAGCACCTCCTGTGTGGCTTCCGACTTCGTCGTCATGGGCAGCACACTACGCCTTTTTGAACACGTTCAAAACCAATACGCCCGAACACGCGAACGCCCGGTCGGACCGTGGGGTCTGACCGGGCATCGCCGTCGTGCGCCGTCGTCAGCTGAGGAGTTCGGCCGCCTCGAGCCACTCGAGTTCGAGGCCCTCCTTCTCCTCGAGCACGGCCTGCAACTTCATGTTGATCTCGGCGGCCTTGCCGTAGTCGCTCGCCGCAGCGGCGAGTTCGTCGTGAAGCTTCGCCTCGCGGTCGGCCACCTTCGCGAGCTGACGCTCGATGCGCGCCACCGTCTTGCGCGCCTCGCGCTCTTCGGCGGCCGAGACCTGGCGCGCTGGGGCGGGGTCGCCCTCAGCGAGCGATGTCGCGTCGACGCCCTTGGCCGCGGCGCCCTGACGCTCGAACGCCGCCTGCGCCTCGAGGTGGTGCTTGCGCAGTTCGAGGTACTGCTCGACGCCACCGACGAGGTCGAGGATCTTGCCGTCGCCGAGCAGCGCGACCTGGCGGTCACACATGCGCTCGAGGAGGTACCGGTCGTGCGAGACGACGAGCAGGGTGCCCGCCCAGCCGTCGAGCACGTCCTCCATCGACGTCAGCGTCTCGATGTCGAGGTCGTTGGTCGGCTCGTCGAGCAACAGGACGTTCGGCTCGGCCATGAGCAGGCGCAGGAACTGCAGACGCCGACGCTCACCACCCGACAGCTCGGAGACGCGCGACTGCTGACGCCCGCCCGAAAACCCGAGCCGCTTCGCCAGCTGCGAGGCGGAGGTCTCCTTGCCGTCGAGCACGATGTAGCTCGCCACGTCAGTGATGGCCTCGATGACGCGCCAGCCCTCGACCGTGTCGAGTTCGCGCACCTCCTGCGTGAGGTACGCGATCTTGACGGTCTTGCCCTCCTTGCGCTTGCCCGCCGACAGCTCCTGCTGCCCGGCGATCGCGCGCAGCAGAGTCGACTTGCCCGCACCGTTCACCCCGACGATGCCCGTGCGCTCACCCGGAGCGAGGCGCCACGTCTGCTTGGCGAGCAGCTCCCGCCCGCCGACGGTGATCGACGCGTCGATGAGGTCGACGACGTCCTTGCCCAGGCGCGTCGTCGCGAAGCGCACGAGTTCGACGTCGTTGCGCGGGTCCGGCTCGTTCTTGATGAGCTCGTTCGCGGCGTCGATGCGGAACTTCGGCTTGCTTGTGCGCGCCGGCGCCCCGCGCTGCAGCCACGCGAGTTCCTTGCGCAGGAGGTTCTGCCGACGCTCCTCCGTGACGGCGGCGATGCGCGCCCGCTCGGCCTTCGCGAGGACGAAGGCGGCGTACCCACCCTCGTACTGCTCGACGCGGCCGTCGATGACCTCCCACGTGTTCGTGCTCGTGGCGTCGAGGAACCACCGGTCGTGGGTGATCGTGACGAGCGCCGTACCGGGCCGGTTGCGGCGCGTCGACAGGAACGTGGCGAGCCACTGGACGCCCTCGACGTCGAGGTGGTTGGTGGGCTCGTCGAGCAGAAGGAGGTCGGGGTCGTCGACGAGGAGGCGCGCGAGCGCGATGCGGCGGCGCTCACCACCCGACTTCGGGCCGACGACGTCGGAGAGCTCCATGCCCGGAATGAGTCCGTTGATGACGTCTCGGATGCGCGCGTCACCGGCCCACTCGTGCTCCGCGCGGTCGCCGACGACGGCGTCGAGCACGGTCGATTCCGGCGGAATCGTGTCGGTCTGGGTCAGCATGCCGAGCGTCAGGCCGTTCGTGCGCGTGAGGCGGCCGCCGTCGACGGCGTGCACGCCCGCGAGCACCTTGAGCAGCGTCGACTTGCCTCCACCGTTGCGGCCCACGATGCCGATGCGGTCGCCGCCGGAGATGCCCAGCGACACGTCGTCGAGCAACTGCTGGGTGCCGAGGGCGAGTGAGATCTTCTCAGCGGAGACGAGGTTGACCATGGCCGCGATTCTCCCCCACCGCGGCGGGCCGCCCAAACCTGAGGGCCTGCGTCAGTCGACGACGAGCACCTGGGCGCCGTGGGGCGTCGAACTGGCGTGGACGAAGTCGTCCGCCAGGCCACCGGCTTCCAGCACGCGCCGCAGGGCGACGGCGTCCTGCCGATCCTTGAGCAGGAACGCGACCGTGGGGCCCGAGCCCGACACGAGCGCGCACAGCGCCCCCATCTCGAGGCCCATCTCCATGAGCGGGCGCAGTGACGGCATGAGCGACATTGCGGCCGACTCGAGATCGTTGTGCATGGCGAGCGCAACGCCGTGCACGTCACCCGAACGCAGGCTCGCGAGCAAACTGTCGGACGGCTGCGGCTCGGGCACGTCCTCACCCTCGCGCAGCCGGTCACACTCGGCGTACACGGACGGCGTCGAGAGCCCCTCGTGCGTGAGCGCGAACAGCCACTCGAAGGTACCGGTGGCGAGCACCGGGACGATCTGCTCGCCGCGGCCCGTACCGAGCGCGGTGCCCCCGGTGAGGGCGAACGGCACGTCGGATCCGAGCTCGGCGGCGATCTCCTCGAGCTCGTGTCGGCGCAGGCCGAGCCCCCACAGGGTGTCGCACGCGACGAGGGTGGCGGCCGCGTCGGCCGAACCGCCGGCCATGCCGCCCGCCACCGGGATGGCCTTGACGATGCTGATCGCGCACCGCTCCTCGACGTCGAAGCGCTCGGCGAGCAGCGCCGCCGCGCGGTAGGCGAGGTTGGTCTCGTCCGTGGGCACCTTGTCCTCGCCGACGCCCGTGACGCTGACAGAGAACTCGGCGTCCGGCGTCACCGTCACCTCGTCGAAGATGTCGACGGCGTGGAACGTGGTGGCGAGGTCGTGGAAACCGTCGTCGCGCAACGGACCGACCCGCAGCTCGAGATTCACCTTGGCGGGAACCCGAACGACGACCCGGGTGGCACGTGCGATCTCAGCGGTCATGCCCCCACCCTATGCACGCGGCGTGTCGCCCATGGCCTCTCGCGCTGCGGCGATGGCCGCGAACTCCTCGATGCCGAGGCGTTCACCGCGGGTACGCGGGTCGATGCCGGCCGCGACGAGCGCCGCCTCGGCCTTGTCGGCACCACCGGCCCACCCCGCCAGCGCCGCCCGCAGCGTCTTGCGACGCTGCGCGAATGCCGCGTCGATGCAGGCGAAGACGCTCTCGCGCGACGCGCTCGTCGTCGGCGGCTCGCGGCGCGCCATCGCGACGAGACCGGAGTCGACGTTGGGAGCGGGCCAGAATACGTTGCGTCCGACACGGTCGGCGAGGCGAACGTCGGCGTACCAAGCCGCCTTGACGCTCGGGACACCGTAGACCTTGCTGCCTGGCTCGGCCGCGAGGCGCTGCGCCACCTCCAGCTGCACCATGACGAGCACGCGCTCGAGGGAGGCGAAGAACTCGAGGAAGTTGAGCACCACCGGCACCGACACGTTGTACGGCAGGTTCGCGACGAGCGCCGTCGGCTCGTGCGGCAACGACGTGACGGTGAGCGCGTCGGCCTGGACGAGGGTGAGCTTGTCGGCATCGGCCGGCGCGAATGTCTCGACGGTGGCGGGTAGCTGCGCCGCGAGGTTCGGATCCACCTCGATGGCCGTGACGCCGGCGACCTGCGGCAGCAACGCGAGCGTCAAGGACCCGAGCCCCGGGCCGACCTCGACGACGTGGTCGCCCGGGCCCACCCCGGCGAGGCGCACGATCTTGCGCACCGTGTTCGGGTCGATGACGAAGTTCTGCCCCCACGTCTTCGTCGGGCGAACCCCGAGACGCTCGGCGAGCGCCCGAATGTCAGCGGCCGACAGCAACCCCTGCGTCTCGCCGGGCTCGGTACGTGCAGCCTGCGCGGCATCGTCAACCATGCGCCCACCCTATCGGGCATGCGCGAAGCGGCCGCCTCCCGAAGGAGACGACCGCTTCGTCACGAACGACCTGTTGGTCAGCCCTTGTGGCAGATCGGCCAAGCGCCCGGGCCCTGCACGGCGAGGACCTTGTCGGCGATCGCCATCTGCTGCGCCGGGGTGGCGAGGTCGGCGCGCGGCGCGTACGCCGTACCGCCGAAGCCGGCCCACGTCTGCTGCGTGAACTGCAGACCACCGTAGAAGCCGTTACCGGTGTTGATGCTCCAGTTGTTGCCCGATTCGCACGAGGCGATGCGGTTCCAGTAGCCGGAGCGCGAGCTGCCGCCGGGAGCAGCGGACTGCTGCTTCTTCGGTGCGGACTGCTGCGTCACTGCCTGACGGGCCTGCGAGCGCGAGACCTGCTTCTGAGCCTGCGGCTGGGCGGCCTGGGCCTGACCCGTGCCGATCGTGATGACGCGGCGCACGGCGCTCTTGGTCACCTTGGAGTCGATCGACTTCGAGGAGACGACACGCTCGCCCTTCTTGGCGGAGCGGTACGTGACGGTGGCGGCGCCGTCGCGGCCGGCCTGCGTCACCTTGGACGTGCCCTTGGGCATGTCCTTGCTGTAGACGTAAACCGTCTTGTTCGGGACGGCCTCGACCTGGGTCCAGTTCACGTACGTGAGAGCCGGGGCGGCCTGGCGGGCCTGCGAGCGCGAAGCGCGCTTCGAGTCGTTCTTGGTGGCCTGTGTCTGCTTGGACGTGGCGCTCTCCGACGGCTTCGCCGAGGACGTGCTCGGGGACGGCGTGGAGGAGGTGCTCGACGAGCTCGAGCTGATCGTGGGAACGTCGGACGCCGTGTTCGAGTCGGACGTGCCGCAGGCAGCGAGCGTCGAGGCGGCCGCAACAGCAGCGACGGCGGCGAGCGAGCGGGACGTGGTGCGGCTGGTGAGGTTGGTCATCATGCTCCGATGTCGTAGGTCCCGGCACTGGGCGCACGCGCACGCTGCGGTAACAGCGGGAAGAGGCTGACGTTCCTGATGAGAACGTGGCCGAAGCCCCCTTCGAGGGGCGGCGCGTCCGGTGATCCAGACTCGGGCGAACCCGATACACCTTGCCGAAAGCACGGGCACGGATCAAACCAAGGTAACGAAAATGTAACGCGAGGCAGGCGGGGCCACTCTGAAACGCGCGCTATCGCAGGCGAAAAGCCGTGCGTGTGGCGTTCGTCACACCACCGGCTCATAGTGGCGCCGCGATCAACTCGGACCTGCCTGGGTACGAGGCGTTCACCACGGTCCGTAGACGCGCTCCGAGTTCTCGCTCAGGGCCGCGCAGAGCGTCGAGACGTCGACGTTCTTGACCTCGGCCAGGGCGCGCACCGTGAGGGGCACGAGCGCGGGGGCGTTCGTCGCGCCGCGGTGCGGCGACGGCGTCAGATACGGAGCGTCCGTCTCGACGAGCAGGTTCTCGAGCGGCACCTGGGCCAGGGCGTCGCGCAGATCACGCGCGTTCTTGAACGTGACGACGCCCGCCACCGAGACGTAGTACCCGCGCTCGACGCACTCGCGCGCCATCTCGACGTCACCGCTGAAGCAGTGCAGCACCGTGACGTCCGGCGCGCCGTCCTCGGCGAGGATGCGCATGACGTCGTCGTGCGCGTCACGGTCGTGGATCTGCAGTGCCTTGCCGAGCTTCTTCGCGAGGGCGATGTGCCAGCGGAAACCGCTCTGCTGCACGGCGATGCCGTCGGGGCCGGTGCGGAAGTAGTCGAGGCCCGTCTCCCCCACCGCGCGCACCCGGGAGTGCTGGGCGATGCGCTCGATCTCGACGTACGCCGCGTCCAACTCGCCCGCCTCCGCGAGCTTCGGCACCTCGTTGGGGTGCAGCGCGACCGCGCCGAGAAGCTCGGGGTGCTCGTCGATGACGCGTTCGGTGAAGCGCGCTCCGTCGAGATCGCACCCGACCTGCACCATGCGGTCGACGCCGACCGCCACCGCTTCGTCGATCGTGCGGCGAACGTCGGGCGTCGGCGCCCCGTCACGGCTGATGTCGAGGTGCGTGTGGTTGTCGACGACGGCCAGCGGCAACGGTTGAGGCGCCTCCGGCTTGTCGCGGTACGTGCGGTTCTCGTCGTTCATCGCCCCTCCTCGCGGGGTGTTCGCCCTCGGCTCAGGCCGAGGCGTTCATCCGCTCGAGTTCCTCGTCGACGACCGACGGGTCGAACTTCTTGAACGCAGGCTTCGGCTTGGCGACCGGCGTGCCCGGCGTGATGTCGCGCGGCTGCCAGCACGGCGTGTTCGAGTACTCGCCCGTGATGATGCGGTACGGGCGGCCGTCGTCGAGGTCGGTGACCTCCTTCGCCACCGGCATCGGCATGAACTCGCCCTCGCCGCCCATGACCTCGTGCACGAGGTTGGCCGAGAACGGCACGAACGGCGCCATCATCGTGTTGAGGTCGACGACACACTGAGCCAGCGTGTGCAGCACCGTCGCGAGACGTTCGCGCTGATCGTCGCCCTTGAGCTTGAACGGCTCCGTCACGGTGACGTAGCGGTTGGCCTCACCGACGAGGCGCATCGTCTCCGTGAGCGCCGCCTTGAGTCGGTTGCGCTCGATGAGCGATCCGACGGTGGCGAAGCCGCCGCGCACCTGCTCGAGCACGGCGCGATCGACGTCCTCGAGCTCGCCCGGGGACGGGATCTCACCGAAGTTCTTGTGGATCATGTTCGCCGTGCGGTTGACGAGGTTGCCCCAGCCCGCGACGAGCTCGGAGTTGTTGCGCTGCACGAACTCCGCCCACGTGAAGTCGGCGTCCTGCGCCTCCGGCCCGGCCGCACAGATGAAGTAGCGCAGCGGATCCGGGCCGTAACGCTCCACGACGTCCTTGACGTAGATGACGTGCCCGCGGCTCGTGGAGAACTGCTTGCCCTCCATCGTCATGAACTCGGAACTCACGACCTCGCTGGGCAACTCCAGGCGACCGAACTCGCTCACCGAACCGCCCTTCGAGCCCTCACCGTTCGCACCGAGAAGCTCCGCGGGCCAGATCTGACTGTGGAAGGTGATGTTGTCCTTCCCCATGAAGTACTTCGAGATGATCGCTCCTTCGTCGCGATCATCGCGAAGTCCTTCTGATGTCTTCTGGGCGCCGCTCCTCGCTGCGCTCGTCGCGTCACCGGTGCTCGCTTCGCTCGCGGCCGCGGTCTGGTCGACGAGCTGGCGCGCCACGTCGGCGTTCCACCACTCGCGCCACTTGTCGGGCTCGCCGAGGCGGCGCGCCCACTCGATGGACGCCGACAGGTAGCCGACGACGGCGTCGAACCACACGTAGAGGCGCTTCGTCGGAAGGTCGCGCCAGCCGTCGAGCGGCACCGGGATGCCCCAGTCGATGTCGCGCGTCATGGCGCGCGGACGGATCTCCTTGAGGATGTTCTGGCTGAACTTGATGACGTTCGGGCGCCACGAGCCCTCCGCCTCACGGCCGTCGAGCCACGCCGCGAGGGCGTCGGCGAGGGCCGGAAGGTCGAGGAAGAAGTGTTGCGTCTCGATGAACTCCGGCGTCTCGCCGTTGATCTTCGACTTCGGGTCGATGAGATCGGTGGGGTCGAGCTGGTTACCGCAGTTGTCGCACTGATCGCCGCGCGCCTCGGGGTACTTGCAGATCGGGCAGGTGCCCTCGATGTAGCGGTCGGGTAGCGTGCGGCCGGTCGACGGGCTGATGGCGCCGCTCGTCGTCTGCTCGACCATGTAGCCGTTCTCGTGCAGGGCGAGGAACAGTTTCTGCACGACGTCGTAGTGGTTGGCCGTCGTCGTGCGGGTGAACAGGTCGTACGACAGGCCGAGGCCGACGAGGTCGTCGACGATGATGCTCGCGTTCTCGTCCGCGAACTCCTGCGGGGTCTTGCCCGCCTTCTCCGCCATGATGACGATCGGGGTGCCGTGCTCGTCCGTACCCGACACCATGAGGACGTCGTGGCCGGCCATCCGCATGTAGCGGCTGTAGACATCGGAGGGCACACCGAAACCGGCGACGTGCCCGATGTGACGGGGGCCGTTGGCGTACGGCCAGGCAACAGCGGAAAGCACCTTGGTCATGCGGGCCAGTCTAGGAGGCGCCGACAAATCAGCTCCGTGGCGTTCACGACAGGCCGATTCTGTAGACGTTTCGCGTCATATATGACGCCGAACGTCTACAGAATCGGGTTGTCCACAGGGGCTCTGCGGGCGGGCCGCTGCTCGGGTCACTCTGGGGTGCATGGAGCCCTCGTCCCGGCTGGTCGCCGAACTCGCGCGTGAGTTGGCGACGCCGACGTTCGGCGTCGTGTCGCGGCGGCAACTGAACGCCGCCGGCATCGATCGTCACGCGATACGGACGCAGGTTCGTGCCGGGCGGTGGGCACCCCACGGCGCCCACGCCCTTCGAATCCACGACGCACCGTGGTGCCCGGTGCGGAGCGTGATCATTAGCAGCGTTCTCAATGCCGGCGCCTCGGCGTGGGCCGACGGTGAGGCGGCCCTCGTCCTCGCGGGCTTCGAGGGATGGCGCTCGTCGCGTATTGATGTCGGGCTTCCGCGAGGCTCACGAGGGCGCGCCGAGGGCGCTGTTCCGCCGGATGTCGAGTCCGGGTTCTCGCGCGGCGGGCCGCGCAGCGCGACGATCCACCACCACTGCCTGGCAGCCGTTCCGCGACTCCTGCCGCACCCCGTCGCCCGGGCGCACCCGTCCGTTGCCGCACTCCGTGCTGCAGCGTGGGCTGCGAGCGATCGGCAAGCCGCAACGCTCCTCGCGATGACGGTGCAGCAGCGCATCGTCCGCGCCGATCAGCTCCTCGACGCCCTCACGCTCCTACCGAAGCTGCCGCGTCGTGCGCTCATCACGGGGGTCCTTGCCGACATCACGGGCGGGAGTGAATCGATGGGTGAGCTCGACTTCGTCCGCGAGTGCCGCCGCCGACGGTTGCCCGTGCCGAGCCGTCAGGTCACGCGTCACGGCGCCGGCGGCCGGATCTACCTCGATGTCTTCTGGGAGGAGGCCGGTCTCGTCGTCGAGGTGGACGGCGCGCACCACTTCGTCGGCGACGCCCCGATTGCGGACGCGCTGCGTCAGAACGACGTGACGCTCCAGAACCTCACGGTGCTACGCATCCCGCGCCTGGCGCTCCGGGTCAATCCCGAACCGTTCTTCGCCCAGATCGAACGGATCCTCACGGACCGAGGGATTCTGTAGACGTTGCGCGTCACATATGTCGCCGAACGTCTACAGAATCGGGGAATAGGGGTGCGTGTGCCACAGTTGTCGCAATGTTTTGACGCTTTGACGACAAGGGACGCCCATGTTCGCTGCACTGACCGGTGCGGGACTCTCCGCTGCGGCAGGCCTCAACGCCTACATTCCGTTCCTCCTCGTGGCGCTCCTCGCGCGCTTCACGGACGTCGCCAACCTGCCGGCCGGGTTCGAGTGGGTCGAGAGCACGTGGGCCATCGTCATCGGGGCGGTCCTTCTCATCGGCGAGGTGGTCGTGGACAAGATCCCGGCCCTCGACTCCGTCAATGACGCCCTCGGCACCGTCGTGCGTCCCGCGTCCGGCGCGGTCGTGTTCGCCGCCACTGCCGCGGCCGCCGACCTTGACAGCTCCGCCTGGATGACCGATCACCCGTGGGTCGGCCTCATCGGCGGCGCCATCGTCGCGGGCATCTTCCACACCGGCAAGGCTGCGGCCCGACCGGTCGCCAACGCCGGAACGGCGGGCTTCGCCGCCCCTGTTCTGTCGACCGCCGAGGACGCCGCCGCCGTCACCCTGAGCCTTGCCGCGGTCTTCGCGCCGGTGCTGGCCCTCGTCCTGCTGCTCCTCGTCGCGTGGATGCTGTGGCGCGCCTGGCGCAGCGTCGTGCGGATGCGTGAGCGTCGAGCCGATCGACGCCGCGCCGCCGGGGTGGTCTGACGATGGCTTTCCCCCGACTCGACCGCGACCCTGACATCGAAGGTCGCATCCGACGCCGTCGGCGTATCCGTAACTTCCTCATTGGGGCCGTTCTGGCGGTCGCCGTCATCGCCGGTGTGCAGACGTGGCGCAACGTCACCCACGAGAAGTCGACGGCGCACGTGGCGACGAAGACGGTCACCGTCATCTCCGCCGAGCGCAAGGGCGACGACGTTCACGTCCGCGCCCGCCTCGACGCGCCGTCCCCCGCAGGCACCTCACACGAACTCGAGGGCGTCGTGCCCGCGTCGACGTGGAACCTGACGAAAGTGCTGTGGGCCTGCTACCCACCGAGCGACCCCGACCGTGGTGAACTGCGCACTCCGCTCGATCCCGACTGCACGAACTTCGTCAAAAACCTCGACTGATCAGCGAGCCGCGATACTCGCGTCGTAGAGCGCCTTCCTCGACAGGCCCGTGGCCTCCGCGACCTGGGCACACGCGTCCTTGAGGCGCACGCCGCCACTCGCGAGATCGAGCACGGTGGCGACGCCGTCCTCGAGCGAAACCTCCTTCGCAGCACCGCCTTCGACGACGACGGTGATCTCACCCCGTGCCCCCTCAACGGCCCATTCGGCGAGCTCCGCGAGACCGCCACGGCGCACCTCCTCGTAGGTCTTCGTCAGCTCACGACAGACGGCGGCGCGACGCTCGCCGCCGAACGCCTCCGCCATCGCCTCGAGCGTCGCGGCCAACCGGTGCGGCGCCTCGAAGAAGACCATCGTGCGCTGCTCGTCCGCGAGGCCCGCCAGCATGCGCGAACGCTCCCCCGCCTTGCGCGGCGGGAATCCCTCGAAGCAGAACCGGTCGACGGGCAGGCCCGACACCGCGAGCGCCATGAGCACGGCCGACGGCCCGGGCACACACGTCACCGCGAGGTCGCGCTCGACACACGCCGCGACGAGGCGATACCCCGGGTCGGAGACGCTCGGCATACCGGCGTCCGTGACGAGCAGGACGCGCTCGCCGGCGGCGATGCGCTCGACGATCTCCGGCGTGCGTCGGGCCTCGTTGTGCTCGTGGTAACTCAGCATCGTGCCGCTCGGCGTGACGCCGAGGGCGTCGCACAGACGCTTCGTGCGGCGCGTGTCCTCGGCCAGGACGACCGGCGCATCGGTGAGTTCCTGCGCGAGGCGCGGCGCGGCGTCTGCGGGGTCACCGATCGGGGTGGCGGCCAAGACGAGGGCGCCCTCGGACGACGAGATCTGCTTCACCGGCCCATCGTGTCACGGCTCGTGCACGCGCTCCGGTCGCACCGATTAGGCTCGGGGCGCAAGGTTCCACGCCCGGCGCACGCCGCCGGACGACCTCTGAGGACGGCCCACGGTGAATGCGAGCACGAGCGTCGAGCCCGACGACGAATCGGCGACTGCCGAGCCCGCCACCGACGTTTCGCGCGAAGAACTCGATCTGCGCCGCCGTCTGCTCGGCGAACCGCTCACCGCGAAGGCGAAGCTGTGGGGCTGGATCGGTCCCCTGATCGTCACCGTTCTGGCCGGGTTCCTACGCCTGTGGGATCTCGGGCGACCGCACCAGCTCGTGTTCGACGAGACGTATTACGTCAAGCAGGGCTGGTCGATGATGCTCTACGGGCACGAGCGCAAGGTGCCCGAGAACATGCCCGAGCCCGACGCGTTCTTCACGCACAACCAGGTCGCCACCGTCTACGGGCCGGAGCCGGACTTCATCGTCCACCCGCCGTTCGGCAAGTGGGTCATCGGCGCCGGTGAGCACCTCTTCGGCATCACATCGTCGTTCGGGTGGCGCATCTCCGTCGCGCTCGCCGGCACGCTTGCGGTGCTCCTCGTCGGGCGTGCCGCCTGGCACCTGTTCCGTTCCGCCACCCTCGCGACGATCGCCGCGATCCTCACCGCGTTCGAGGGCATGGAGTTCGTCATGTCGCGCACGTCGGTGCTCGACGGGCTCGTCAGCTTCTGGGCGCTCGCCGCGTTCGTCGCGATCCTCGCCGACCGCGACCGCACCCGTCGCCTGCTCGCCCACAAGGTCGCAACGCTCAAGAACGACGGCACATGGGACGGCGACGACAAGATCGGCCAGCGGCTGCGCCTCGGCGGGCCGTCGCTCGGTCTGCGTCCGTGGCGTTGGGTCGCCGCCGTCTGCCTGGGCCTCGGCATGGCGACGAAGTGGTCGGACGGCTTCTACCTCGTCGCCCTCGGGCTCGTGAGCGTCTTCTGGGATCTGGGCGCCCGCCGCGCCATCGGGGCGCGCCGCTGGTTCTCGAGCACGATCGTCAAGGACGGCTTCACCGGCGCGCTCATCATGGTGCCCGTGGCCTGCCTGACGTACCTGGTCACCTGGGCCGGCTGGCTGCGCTCCACCGACGGTTGGGGTCGTCACTGGGCCGAACAGAACCCCGCGACGAAGGACACCGGCTTCTCGCCCGACTCGAGCCTCTTCGGGTGGATGCCGGACGCCCTGCGGAGCCTGTGGCAGTACCACATCCAGATGTACGACTCGGCGAAGAGCATCACCTCGCCGCACACCTACCAGTCGAACCCGTGGACCTGGATGGCGCAGACGCGCCCCACGTCGTTCTTCTACGAGAGCCCGGCCAGGGGCGTCGAGGGGTGCGGCGTCAACGAGTGCTCGAAGGCCATCACGTCGCTCGGCAACGTGAGCATCTGGTGGGCCGGTATCGGCGCCATCCTCGTGTGCCTGTTCATGTGGGCGTTGCGCCGCGACTGGCGCCCCGGCGTCCTGCTCGCCCTCATCGCGGCCGGCTGGCTGCCCTGGTTCGGCTACCAGGAGCGCACGATCTTCACGTTCTACGCCGTCGTTTTCGCGCCCTACGTCATCCTCGCGGTGACGTACTGTCTCGGCCTCATCCTCGGCCCGGCGCACGCCTCGCTCAAGCGTCGACGTATCGGCGCGGGGGTGGTCGGCGCGTACGTCGTGCTGGCCGTCGGCGTCTTCATCTTCTTCTGGCCGATCTACACGGCGCAGGTCATCCCGCACAGTCACTGGAGCTGGCGGATGTGGCTGCCGTCCTGGATCTGACGCACGTCGGGGCCTCGGCACGTCAGGTCACGATCCCGGCACGATCGCCGAAACTTCGATTGTGCATATTGCCGTGGGGCAGGTGCCGGGTGCAGAGTGCGACGCATGAACGCACCCCAGCCTGACTCCGACGGCCCGTCGGCCCTGAGCAGCGGCCTCAAGCCGCGGCACGTCACGATGATCTCGATCGCGGGCGTCATCGGCGCCGGCCTCTTCGTCGGTTCGGCCGCAGCGATCAAGCTCGCCGGCCCGTCCGTTCTCATCTCCTACGCGCTCGCCGGGACGCTCGTCGTCCTCGTCATGCGCATGCTCGGCGAGATGGCGACGGCGAACCCCGACTCGGGTTCCTTCTCCGTCTACGCCGACCGCGCGCTCGGGCGCTGGGCCGGCTTCTCGATCGGCTGGCTGTACTGGTGGTTCTGGGTGCTCGTCATCCCGGTCGAAGCCACGGCCGGAGCGAAGATTCTCTCCGGCTGGATCGACTGGCCACAGTGGGTGTTCGCGCTCATCATCACGGCGCTCCTCACGGTGACGAACCTGTTCTCGGTCGCGAACTACGGCGAGTTCGAGTTCTGGTTCGCGCTCGTCAAGGTGCTCGCCATCGTCGGGTTCATCGGCCTCGGTATGTTTGCGATTCTCGGGCTGCTCCCCGGTTCACACACATCCGGCTTGAGCGGCTTCACCGACTACGGCTTCTTCGCCGACGGCTGGAGCGGCGTGCTCGCGGCCATGCTCACAACGATGTTCACCTTCATGGGCACCGAGATCGTGACGATCGCCGCGGCGGAGTCGAACAACCCCGTCGAGGGCATCCGCAAGGCCGTGAACTCCGTCATCTGGCGTATCTCGCTGTTCTACCTGGGCTCGATCTTCGTCGTCATCGCCCTGACGAAGTGGAACAGCGCTTCGCTGCAGGAGAACGGTTCCTACCAGGAGGCGCTCAACAACATGGGGTTGAGCAAGCTGGCGACGGTGCTCGCATTCGTCATCCTGACGGCGGTTGCGTCGTGTCTGAACTCGGCGCTCTACACGGCCAGCCGCATGGCCTACAGCCTGGGTCAGCGCGGCGACGCACCGAAGGCGTTCGCGTCGACGAACAAGCGCGGCGTGCCGCAGGTGGCCATTCTCGCGTCGGTCGCCGTGGGCTTCCTGGCCGTGTTCGGCAACTATCTGCTGCCGGAGAAGATCTTCACGTACCTGCTGTCGACGTCCGGTGCGATCGCACTGTTCGTCTACATCGTCATCGCCGTGACGCAGCTGCGCGCACGTGCGGCGATGGACAAGACGGGCGCACGCCCGGCCGTCCGAATGTGGGCGTTCCCGGTGCTGACGTACGTGACGATCGCGTTCATCGTCTTCACGCTCGGCGCGATGGCGCTGCGCGAGGACCAACAGCTCAACCTGTTCCTGACGCTCGGCCTCGCGGCCGTCGTCATCGGGGTCGGTGTGACCAAGCACGGCTTCCGTGGGGGCAGCGAGGACGAGATCATCAGGGCCGTCGAGTCGGCCGATACTGCCGAGGTGGCCGACGACGTCGCGACGTCCGGGCCGCCGAGGGCCTGACGCTCGGGGTTGCTCGTTCGGGCGTGCCCGCTCTTCGTTCGCTGAGGGCGGGCCCCGTTGTGTGCGCGAGGTTTCGGCTCGCCGAGACCGGTTGGCCGAGTGTTCACCTCGGTGGTAACGTGTCACTCGCTTCAAGGGGCTATGGCGCAGTTGGTAGCGCGTCTCGTTCGCAATGAGAAGGTCTGGGGTTCGAATCCCCATAGCTCCACCAACGTCAGAACGGCCAGGACACGCTTTTCGTCCTGGCCGTTCTGACGTTTATCGAACTCTGTGATTCGAGGAGCCGCCGCAGCGGAGCGAGGACGGCGGAGTCCCCATAGCTCGCGGAGGGGAACCCACCCCAGTGGTCGCCTCCCGCGCGAAGGGACGAAATCTTCCCTTCTTGCGCGCAACCCGGCCCCTTGGACACCACAAGGGAAGGATCCTTCCCTCCCTGCGCAGGAGCTGCGAGGGCGAGCGTCAGGCACCCGGTCGACATCGCCGAGACACCCGCGCCATCTTCGCGTGGACGCCGCCCCGCGCTGGCCGCGCACGATGCTCCTCACGGCGAACGTCACAAGAATCAGCCAGGCGAGCAGCGCCAGCGGGATGAAGCAGGTGACCGTACGGACTGGGTCGGTCCTAGCTGTACTGGCCGGAGCCGAGGCGGTACACCTCGACTTCCTCCCCCACCCGCCTGTCACCCTCGATGAACCCCAGCCGGCGATCATCGAAATAGATCGCCAGCCGCGGAGACTTTCCTGCCCCACCGCCCGAGAACCGGTCCGTGACCACGCCGTGCACCTTCAGCGGCTCGGTGGCGCGGTCTTGCACGGCCTGACGCCAGGCCATCGCTCCGATGCCGCAGAACGCCACGGTGGCGAAGGCGAGCAACCCGATGAGGAACACTGCGGCCGATCGCTTCATCGGTGGGTGTTTCGTCCCGCGGGTCGCCATGACGGAATTTCTACGAATCCTGGACGCGGCGGCCCGACTCAGGCACCCCTCGTCCGCACAGAACTTCCAACCTTGGGCCTTGTGCGGCCAACACGACCGTCAGCAGGCGCACAACGCCCAACCTTGGGAGGTTTTCGCCGCCACAGGGCGACCCACGCAGCAGCCAGCCCGCGACAGACGAAGGCGCCCACCGCTTCACAGCGATGGGCGCCTTCGTCAGGACGTTGCGGCGGGGTCAGCCGGCGCGGTAGACCTCGGGCAGTTCGTCGTAGTCCTCGTCGAGGGCCATGCCATCGAAGGGAATCTCGTCGACGGGTGCGTTCTCGTAGCGGGCGGCGAGCGGGCGGGTGTCGGTCTCGTCGACCGTGGCCGCAGGCGCAACCTCCTCGCGCTCGGCCTTGGCCTTCATCGTGTACGTCGGACGCGGGACGTCGACCGGCGCCCACTGGCGTGCGTCGAACACCTCGGCCTCGGCCTTCGCGACGGCGTCCGTGTGCGTCTCGGTCTCGACGACCTCGACAGCTTCCTCACGCTCGACCGGCGTCTGCGCAACAAGCGGCGAACGCTTCGTCGAGGTGGCAGCCGGAGCGGCAGCCTTCGCGGTCGGCGCCGCGGCAGCGGACTTCGGCGCACCCTCGGCGGACGCCTCGGGCGCGTGCACCGGACGAGCGGCCGGCTTGGCCGCGTGAGCCTGACGTGCCGCGATGGCGCTGCGGCGCAGCCACACGACGACGCCACCGACAGCAGCGAGACCGAGCAGCGGCGTCCACGCCGGCACGACACCTAACGGCGCGAGCACAACCGTGAGCACGAGAAGTGCCAGAGCGGCGAGGAGCGCGCCGGCCTTTACCTCCGGGGAAGAGAGGGAAAGACCACCGAGGCGCTTCGTCGCCTTCGTCGTGGAAGCGGCAGCAGGAGCGACCGATTCGGTGCCAGCAGCGTCAGCAGCGGGCTTGGCACCCTTGACCGAGACCTGGGGGCGAAGCAGCGTCGGCTTCGCCTCCTCGTCGCGACGAGTCGCTTGCGCCTTCACCGGCGTTCGACGTTCGAGCATCCTCATCGCCTCCGAGAATCGGTCGACGGTGCGGGCCGTTGCGAGGTCTTCGCGGCGCCGCACCCAGTGCTGGAGCATGTAGGCAGCCCACACGGCAAAGATGACGAAGAAAATCAGGCTGCTGGATCTCACGTCACAAAGGCTATGGGTCGAACACATCACAACGAGTGAGACACGCCGGGCGTGTCGCGCCTCGCTCCTGACGGGTTTCGGGTATCAGCCCGAAAGTCGCCCCACGAGACCGCCCGCACCGACCTCGTCGGCCGTCACGGCGAACGTGCGGTGATCACGCCACTCCCCCGCGATGTGGAGGAAAGAACGGCGCACGCCCTCGTCGCGGAGGCCGAGTTTCTCCACCACCCGAAGCGAATTCACGTTCTCGGGGCGCACGTTGATCTCGATGCGGTGCAGCCGCTCGACACCGAAGCAGTGGTCGATCGCCATGGCCACCGCGGCCGGCGTGATACCCCGGCCCGCGTACCGCTCGGCAATCCAGTACCCGATGGTGCCGCCTTGCTGGGCGCCGCGCACGATGCTGAACACGTGCACCTGCCCCGCCAGGCGCCCGTCGACGGTGAGGACCCACGGCAGCAGTCGTCCCGCGCGTCCTTCGGCGTCCTGGAAGGCGATGGCTTTGCGGTAACTCAACGCCTCCTGCGGATAGGGGTTCGTCGAATCCCACGGCCCCGTCCACGCGCTGCTCTCGCGGCGCAACGCGCTCCACTCCTCGCGGTCACGACGAGGATGCAGGGGCCGCAACTCGATGCGCGAACCGCTCCAGGCGCCACCGATCGTCACAGGCCACGGACGTCGGCTCAATGCGCACCGCCATGCAACTGGTCGAGAACGTGGTCGAGGACGCCGTCGAGCACGGCGAGACCGTCCTTCACGCCGCCCTTCGACCCGGGCAGATTAACGACGAGCGCCCGTCCCGTCGCGTTGGCCGACGCGGCAACGCCGGCGAGACCGCGCGACAGCACCGCCGTCGGGATGCCCGCCGCAACACCGCGAGCGCGCACCGCCTCGGCGAGACCGGGAAGGTCGGCCAACAGGTGGGGGCGCGTCTGCTCCGGGGTGGCGTCGCTCGGCGCGACGCCGGTGCCACCCGTGGTGATGACGACGTCGGCGCCCACGCCGAGGGCCGCGCCGATCGCGGTGCCCACCGCGTCGCCGTCGGGAACGACCTGGGAGGCGACCTCGAATCCCCGGCCCTCGAACCAGTTCACGATGGCCGGCCCCGTCTCGTCCTCGTACTGCCCAGCCGCGGCGCGCGTGGAGCACGTCACGACGACAGCGCGGGCGTCACTCATGCCAGTCACCGCTTCGGCCGCCCGACTTCGCGACGACCCGCACGTCCGTGATGCGCGCGTGCTTGTCGACCGCCTTGACCATGTCGATGAGCGCAAGCGCCGCGACGCTCACGCAGGTGAGCGCCTCCATCTCGATTCCGGTGCGGTCCGCGGTGACCACGGTGGCGCGGATGTCGACGCCGTCGTCGGCCACGTCCAGATCGACCTCGACGCCGTGCACTGCGATGGGGTGCGCGAGCGGGATGAGCTCCGGGGTGCGCTTGGCCGCCTGAAGGCCCGCGATGCGGGCGACGGCGATGGCGTCACCCTTGGGCACTGCGCCGTCCCGCAGAGCGGCAATGGCGTCGGGGTGCAGGAGCACCCGCCCGGCGGCCGAGGCAGAGCGCTGCGTCACGGCCTTGCCCGCCACGTTGACCATGTGCGCGCTGCCGTCGGCCCGCACGTGCGTGAGATCGCTCATGTCACTCCTTCGTCAGCAGCATCTGGATGTCGAGCTCGTCGTCCGCCTGAACCACGTCGACGTCGGCAGGTACGAGGGCGAGCGCGTTCGCCTCGGCCAGTTCGCCGAGGTGATGCGAGCCCTGGCGTGAGTTCGGGCGGATGACGAGGCGCCCCGAATCGTCACGACGCACCGCGACCCGCGCGAACTGCGCACGCCCGGGCGGCGACGTCCAGCCGCGCTCGACCACGGCGCGCTCGCACTCGCGGGGAGGGCGCCCACCCATGGCGTCGAGCGTCGGCAGGACGAAGACGTGGAAGGAGACCAGCGTGCTCATCGGGTTGCCGGGCAGGGTGAAGACGGGCACGCGGCGCTCGCCGAGCAGCCCGAACCCCTGCGGCTTGCCCGGCTGCATCGCAACCTTGTCGAACGTCACGTCGCCGGCCTCGATGAGTGCCTCCTTGACGACGTCGAACGCGCCGGCGCTCACGCCGCCTGTCGTGATGACGACGTCGGCGCTCTCCACGGCCCGCTCGAGCAGTTGCGAGACAGCCCGGGCATCGTCGGGCAGGTGAACCTGTTCGACGAGTTGCGCCCCCGCGGCCTCGACGAGCGCGGCGAGCATCGGGCCGTTGGAGTCGTGGATCTGGCCGTGGGCGAGTTCGCTTCCGGCCGCCCGCAGTTCGTCACCGGTGGAGACGACGACAACGCGCGGCCGCGCGACGACATCGACCTGCGCGACGCCGCTCGATGCGAGCACCGCCACGTGGTGCGGCGCCACGCGCGTACCCTGCGGCAGGAGCAGGTCGCCCACCCGTACGTCCTCGCCGGCATGACGGATGTGGTTGCCCGGCGTGGCCGCCGCCTCGAACCGCACACGCTCCACGCCACCGTCGGTCAGCTCCACCGGCACGACGGCGTCCGCTCCCTCGGGCATGGGTGCGCCCGTCATGATGCGCCAGGTCGAGCCGGGCTCACAGCTCGGGGAGCGCGTGTCTCCGGCAGCGATGTCACCGACGACGGGCAGCTCACAGGGCTCGTTCACGTCGGCGGAGTGCACGGCGTAGCCGTCCATCGCCGAGTTGGTGAACGCCGGGAGCTCGACGGCACTCGTCACGTCCGCAGCGAGCACGCGTCCGAGCAACGATCCGCCGGACACAGCGAGACGCTCCACCCGCGGCGCAGGCGCCGCCGCGAGGATGCGCGCGCGATGGTCGTCGTGGGAGATCACCCCGACATTGTGCCGCTCATCACCGACAACCGGCCACACGACGAGATCCGCCCCGGCAGCGTCCCTCGCGGGGGCGCTGCCGGGGCGGCTCGAAGCATGGGGTCAGGCGCGCTTCTCGTTGCCCATGCCCTCGTCCGTGGTGACCCACTCCTGCAGCCACGACCGGAAGTCGTCACCGAAGTCGTGGTGACGAACGCCGAGTCGCACGACGGCCTTGAGGTAGTCGAGACGGTCACCCGTGTCGTAGCGGTTGCCCTTGAACACGACGCCGACCACGCCCGCGCCCTCACCCGTGGCGTTCGCACGCTCCTGCAGAGCGTCGGTGAGCTGGATCTCGCCGCCGCGGCCCGGCTCGGTGCGCTCGAGCACCTCGAAGATCGACGGGTCGAGCACGTACCGGCCGATGATGGCCAGGTTGCTCGGTGCTTCCTCGGGCGAGGGCTTCTCCACGAGGCCCTTGACGCGCACGACGCCCGAGGTCTCACCGTCGATCTGCTCCACCTCGGCACAGCCGTAGAGGTTGATCTGTTCGTCCGGAACCTCCATGAGGGCCACGACGGAACCGCCGTGCTTGAGCTGCGCCTCGATCATCTCCTCGAGGAGATGATCGCCCTCGTCGATGAGGTCGTCACCGAGCAACACGGCGAACGGCTCGTCACCCACGTGGTTCTTGCCGACGAGCACGGCATGGCCAAGCCCCTTCGGCTCGCCCTGACGGACGAAGTGCACGTCGCCCAGATCGTTGGACTTGCGCACGCGCTTGAGGCGCTTCTCGTCGCCCTTGCGCTCGAGGGCCTGCTCGAGCTCCCAGTGGCGGTCGAAGTGATCTTCGAGGGAGGCCTTGGAACGGCCGGTGATCGTCACGATGTCGGGCACCCCCGCACGGACGGCTTCTTCCACCACGTACTGGATGGCCGGCTTGTCGACCACCGGCAGCATCTCCTTCGGGATGGCCTTCGTGGCGGGCAGGAAGCGGGTACCGAGGCCGGCGGCCGGGATGACGGCCTTGCGCGCACGGCGTCGGACGGCGGGCGTCGTCGATTCAGTCATGTCTCCTAGGCTACTCGTCATGGGTGACAACGACGCTTCCACGGGGCCGGGGGTGAACGCGGCGTCACGGGAGGGTAAACGTGCCGTCCGGCGGCAGTTGCGCGCGGCGCGACGCGCCCGCCGCGACAGGGGTGAGACGTCCGAGCGTGAGGCCGACGGGCAGCGGTTGCTCCGTCTCGCGGAGCCGGCGTTGCGCACCGCGTCGTGCGTCGCCACCTTCGAGCCGCTCGACACCGAGTCGAATCTCGAACCGCTCAACGCGCGCCTGCTGGAGAACGGCCGAGTCATCGTCCCCATCACCCTCGAGGACCTCGATCTCTCCTGGCGCGACCTCGCCACCGGTGAGGATCTTGGCAAGGACGCCATCGCGCTCGCCGACGTCGTCGTGGCACCCGCCCTTGCGATCGGCGCGCGCGGGGAACGGCTCGGACAAGGAGGCGGCTGCTACGACCGAGCGCTCCCCCGACGCCGTGAGGGCACTCCCGTGATCGCCGTCGTCTTTCCGGACGAGTTCGGCGTCGACTTCCCCACGCAGGCCCACGACGAGCGCGTCGACGCCGTGCTCACCGTGAACGGGCTCACGTGGTTGCGCGAGCCCCTGAGATAATGCCGAGCGACGACGAACGGTGAGCGGGTAGGAGGGGGCGGCGCATGATCGCATCAGCGGCCGGCACGGGCTTCGGTACCGACGACCTTCCCTTCGTTCTTCTCGTCGGCTCCCTCGTTCTCCTCGTCGCGGTCGCCGCGGTGCGCCTGGCCAACCGCTCCGGGCTGCCGACCCTGCTGATCTACCTCGCGATCGGTGTCGTGCTCGGCGAGGGCGGCTTCGGCATCGACTTCTCCAACGACAACCTCACTCAGGTTCTCGGCTACGCCGCACTCGTGCTCATTCTCATCGAGGGCGGCCTGACGACGGAATGGCGCAGCATCCGCTCGTCCGTGGCCCCGGCACTGCTCCTGTCGACGCTCGGCGTCCTCGTGTCCGTCGGCGTGGTCGGCGCACTCACCCACTGGTTGCTCGACCTGGGGTGGTCGACCTCGCTCCTGCTCGGCGCCATCGTCAGCTCCACAGACGCCGCGGCCGTCTTCTCCGTGCTGCGCAAGGTCCCTCTCCCGCACCGCCTCACCGGCGTGCTCGAAGCCGAGTCGGGCTTCAACGACGCCCCCGTCGTCCTCCTCGTGGTGGCGCTGGCCAGCGAGGTCGTACCCGGCGGCGAGCACCACACCATTCTCGAACCCGCCGGAACGGCTGTCTTCGAACTTGCTGGCGGCGCGCTCGTCGGCCTGCTCGTCGGCTGGGTGCTGGGCTCACTCTCGCAACGCATCGCGCCGGGCTCGTCCGGCCTGTTCGCCATCGGCGTCGTCGCGGGTGGCGTCTTCGCGTACGCCGCAGCCGCGACGGTCCACACGAGCGGCTTCATCGCCACTTATCTCGCCGCGCTCGTTCTGGGGAACATGAACATCCCACACCGTCAGGCGGTGCGCGGGTTCGGTCAGGCCCTCGGGTGGCTCGCACAGATCGGTCTGTTCGTTCTCCTCGGGCTGCTCGCATCGCCGTCACGCCTCGCCGACCAGCTCGTGCCGGCGATCGTCGTCGGATTCGTCCTCCTCCTCATCGCGCGCCCGGCGTCTGTTCTCGTGTCGATGACGCCGTTCGGTTTCTCGTGGCGCGAGCAGGTCTTCCTGTCCTGGGCCGGACTGCGCGGCGCGGTACCCGTCGTTCTCGCGACCGTGCCCCTGACGCTCGGCGCGTCCGACACGCGATGGATCTTCGACCTCGTCTTCGTGCTCGTCATCGTCTTCACCCTGCTGCAGGCCCCGACCCTGCCCTTCGTCGCCAAACGCCTCGGCATCGACGAGCAAGCCCACACCGTCGAGCTGGAGGTCGAGAACACGCCCCTGACGGACCTCGGTGCCGACATGCTCCAGGTCAAGGTGGGCCCGACCTCACGCCTCATCGGCGTGCGCGTCTACGAACTGCGCCTGCCGGTCGGAGCCAACGTCACCCTCGTCGTCAACGGTGACGAGGGATACGTCCCGAACGAGCGCAGCGTCCTGCGCGCCGGCGACCAACTCCTCGTCGTGACGAAGGAGTCGGTGCGTGGTCTCGCCGCCCAGCGCATTCGTGAAGTGAGCGCGGGTGGCCGCCTGGCCGGTTGGCGTATCGACACCGGCCCGGACACCGAGCATGCCGGGACCGGTCACTCCTGAGCTTCGCGGGGCGAGAGCGGCCACCCCCGCCCCCTGCCCTACGATGACGCTCGAAAGAACGAGCGCCCGCCGTTCGCCCTGTTGGAGGAGACCATGCCCACCTATGTCTACGCCTGCAAGAACTGTGGCCACCGCTTCGAGGAGCGGCAGTCCTTCTCCGACCCGGCGTTGACGACGTGCCCGGTGTGCTCGGGCGACCTGCGCAAGGTGTTCGACGGCGTCGGCGTGACGTTCAAGGGCAGCGGTTTCTACCGCACGGACAGCCGTTCCGGCTCGGCCGACAGTGGTTCGTCGAGTTCGTCCAGCGACTGACTTCTCCCCAACCCTGACGGCCGGTGGGCCTCTTCCACAGGGCACGGGGCGTCCCGCGTGACGCGCAACTGCCACGCGCCTAGCGTCGACATATGCCCAGCCTGCGCGATCTCGACGTCGTCCACCGCCTCAATGCGCCCACCAGAGCCGCCGCCACGAGGCGACGTCGACTCCGCAAACTCGGCGCCTGCGTCTGCCTCGCCGCTGCCGCACTCGTGGCCACCGGCGGTGGAACCCACGACGTCCCTGCCTCCTCGTCGCCCTCGTCCGGCGCGTCGACAACCGACAACTCCGAACGCCCTGAGCTGCGCGGCCGACAGTTCGTGACGATCGACGCGGACGCCGCACTAGCGGACCGACTGACTCGCACCTCACGCGTCGACGTCTGGGCACCCGACGGCACGCGCCTCACCTCGGCGGCGCCAGTCGTACCACCATTCGAGACAAAGTCCCGCAGCGCGGATGTGTCGAATCGAGTCGATCGAGCACCTGTTCTCGTGGCACTCACGCCGCCCGACGTGATGAAAGTCGCGCGTCATACCAATGATGGACACTCGTCCTGGTCAGATCTGTTCCTCACGGTCAGTCCTTGACCCGCCCGCTTATCATGAATTCCGACACGCTGGGGGATTCCCGCATTTCTTTGTGTCTCACCTGGATGGGTACGCTCACCTCGCACCTTTTCACTGGTACTGAGTAGTAAGGAGAAGCCATGAAGGGCTTCAAGGACTTCATCATGCGCGGCAACCTCATCGAGCTTGCCGTCGCGTTCATCATGGCGGGCGCCTTCGCAAAGGTCGTCGAGGCCTTCGTCAACGTCGTCATGAGCCTCATCGGCAAGCTCGGCGGCACGCCGGACTTCAACAACTGGAAGCCGGGCGACGTTCCGGTGGGCGCGTTCCTCACGGTTCTCGTCGCTTTCCTCATCCTCGCTTTCGTCGTGTACTTCTTCATGGTCAAGCCGTACGAGGCTGCCAAGGCCCGCTTCGAGAAGCCGGCCGACGTCGAGGACACGGAGATCTCCGTCCTCGCCGAGATCCGCGACGAGCTGCGCGCGCAGCGTCGCGTCTGAGCTTCACGCTCATCCCGAGGTCACTGACCCTCTGACGCGAAAGGGCGTCGACACCATCACGGTGTCGACGCCCTTTCTCGTGACCGCGCGCTCGGATCGTTTCGCGACTCGTTCGCGACGCCCGGGCCACTCAGTCCCAGTGCGGTGGACGCTGCTCGAGGAACCACCGATCCCGCTCGTTCAGGCGCGGCATCCCGGCTGCCCCCTTCGCCTCGGATTCGTCCGCGCTCACGGGCGAAGGCGGCGTCTGGGTCTCGGGTTCCCGGCGAGCGAGCCACTCGGCCCAATCCGCCTCCGGCGTGGCGGAGGCGGCGGGCACGACCGATCCGGTCTGGGCAGCCGTGGCGCGACGAGGACCGCGACGCGGTGGCCGCCCACTCCCCTGCCGCTCGCCTCCCGCAGCCTTCGGGCGGTCAGCGCCGTCGGGCCCTGACACGTCGGTCACTGCGGCACGCTTTCACTTGCGACGTCGACCTGCGCCGCGAGACGGTGAACCAACTCGACGATGCGGGCGGTGTCGCGCGCCGGGTCACGGAACAGGTCGACGGTCCACACCCTGTCGTGCGCCCAGCCGAGACGCTGCAGCGCGTCGGGACGGAGCCGGTCGCGTTCGCGCACGCTGTTCATCGCCGCGTAGTGCTCGCCGTCGCTCTCGACGGCGAGCAGCATCTGCCCCGGCTCGCGCGGATGCTCGATCGCGAGGTCGACGCGCATGCGCGAATGGCCGTAGCCGGTGTGCACCCTGAGCCCCTCGGCGCGAAGGCGCCGCGCCAAGTCCTCGACGACGAACGGCACGGGCACGATCTCCGCGTCGGCCCCGACCCGGCGCAACGCGACGGATCCGGACGTTGCGGCACGGCGACGCTTGCCGCCGACCACGGTGACCCCGTCGACGTCCTCGGCACGAGGTTCGAGGCGTTCGTCGCACTCGGCGACGTAGAGCAGGAAATCGCGGAGCAGCGTCGCCCCGCGCGAGCGCAGAGTCGTGGGTTCCAGGTCCTCGCCGGCGAACGTGCTCACGACATCCATGCGGCGACGGGCGCGCGAGATGGCAACGTTGAGGCGTCGTTCGCCACCCACGTGGTTCAGCGCCCCGAAGCGGCGCACGAGGCTGCCACTCGTCGGGGCAATACCCAGGGTGAGGACCACCGCGTCGCGCTCGTCACCCTGGACGCGTTCGAGGTTCTTGACGAAGAACGGCTCGTCGACGTGCGCCTCGAGGTAGGCCGCGAGCGCCTCGTCGGTGCGGGCTGCCGCCGCCACGGCGCGCTCGACGCGGCGTGCGTGCGTGAGACCGAGCGCGATGACGCCGAGGCTTTCCTCGGGCCGCTGACGGGCGTGCTGTGAGACGAGATCGACGACGGCCGCGACCTCCGGTGCGTTCTCGTCGACCGAGGCTGCCTGAGCTGCGGCGACCGGGACGTCGTCGGAGGCCACGGCGTTCGCGCCGACGACGTGCAAGCGTAGGACGTTCTCGGTACGTGCCCGCGGGAACGTCACGAGTTCACCGTCGTAGACCGCGTCGTTGGAGAACGCGATGAGGCGCTCGTCGAGCGAGCGGTAGTGCCAACGCAGGTGGCGCACCGGCAGGAGTGCGGAGAGCACATCGAGCACAGACTCCCCCGTGTGTGCCGTGTCCTCACCCGCGGCCGTGCGCTGGAAGAAGCTCGTCGGCGCAAGCTGCTGGGTGTCTCCGGCGACGACGACCTGTGCACCACGGCTGATGGCGGAGATCGCCTCGGCCGGCGGGATCTGGCTCGCCTCGTCGAAGATGACGACGTCGAACCACTGCCCCGGCGGGAGTGTCTGCGCAACGACGAGGGGGCTCATGGCCCAGCAGGGAGCGAGCGCCGTCATGAGGTCGGGGGCGCCGGCGAACGCGTGGCGCAGCGCGTCGGCGCTGCCTGCGTGATGACCGAAGACGAGGGCCGATTCCATCGCCTCGACCTGCTCGGGAAAGTGTTCCGCGACGGCGTCGATGCGCCGGTAGGCGCGGGCGCGCACACGCTCGGGGGCTGCAGCAAGGTGCTGGCGATCGGCGTCGGCGAACTTTACCGCAGACGCACGCAGTTCGTTGCCGCGGTGCTGCTCGTAGGCCGGATCGTGACGGCGCACACGACCGAGAACGCTCGTCCACCACACGAACTCCCACTCGGGGCCGACCGCGTCAGGGCCGAGACCGCGAGTGGCGAAGTCGTCGATGACGGCGCCGAGACCCTGGGCGCGCAGGCGCTCGAGGTCGCCTCCGACGGTCGGCACGATCTCGAGTCGATCGACATTGGCGGCGAGATCGGCAACTCGCTCCGCGAGCTCGTCGAAGTGTGTGGTGAGCAGTTCGGTGGCGCCGGCCGTGCCCTCGAGCCGCACACCGAGCCAGTCGAGCTCCTCGGTGAGGCGGGCGTGGGCGCTGCAGGCCTCCTCCGTACCGATGGGAACGTTGGGGCGCCCGGTACCGCCGAGCTCCTTCCAGCGGGTCTGCTGCACACACGCCCGCTCGAGCGCGGCGTGCAGATCGGCCGGGGGCCGTCCCGGCCGCAGCGTGGCACGGGCCTGCTTGAGTACACGGCGTCGTTCGAGGACGCCGGGAGCCTCGCCCGTTTCCTTGCGCTGGGCGCGGGTGGCGCTCGCCGTGACGGCGATGTCGAGCGGAACACCGAAGATTTCGGGGGTGAAGACGTCGAGCGTCTTGTTCACCTGTTCCATGAGATCCAGGACCTCGGCCGCACGCGTGGCCGATTCCGGCAGCGGGAGGCCCGCCTTCGTGAAGAGTTCGTCGAGTTGGGATCGGTGAGCGGCGAGATCGCCGTCGTTCCCGTTCTCGCCGGCGAGGCGGGTGACGAGTGCCTTCGCGCGCTCCATGTGGTCACGTCCGCGCACGCGCGAGCCGAACCAGGGGTCGGGCTGCCCGTCGTCACGCCAGGCGTTGCGGCGCGCGAGGTCGCTCAGCAGGCGGCCCACCTCGTCACGGCCCTGTTCGTCGAGGCGCCGCAACGGCTCGCCTTCGAGGCGCACGCGCGAACGCGGCGCCACCGGCAGGGCGTTGAGTTCGGCGATGCGATCTTGCGCGTCGTTGGCGCTGACGCCGAACGGGTCGCGCACGCGGTGCAGCGCGCGCACGTGCTCGAGCAGGGTGATGCGGTGCTCCTCGAGCGTCTCGATGACGGCCTCGTCAGGAGCGTCCTGGCCCGGGCCGGTGTCGTGACTCGAACGAAGGGCATCACCGACGTGCGGTGCCCCCGAGGCAGGCGCTGTGACGAGGCGGCGCGCGAGAGCGTCGACGAGGTCGGCTGCGGTGCCGGAGCCCGCGTGGGCGTCGAGCATGAGGTCACGCAGCCCGAGACCCTCGAGCCGGCCGATGACCGCATCGATCGCGGCGCGCTTCTCCGCGACGAAGAGGGCGCTGCGGCCGTGTGCGGTGAGCGTGGCGACGAGGTTGGCGATCGTCTGGCTCTTGCCCGTACCGGGCGGGCCCATGAGCACGAGGTGCTGGCCGCCCATGACGGCGTCGATCGCCGCCTGCTGCTGCGCGTCGGCGTCGAGGACGAGGAACTCATCGCGCGGGTCGGCGTCGAGGCCGGGTTCGGGCATCTGCGCGCCGACGTCGAAGGTGGCCTGCTCGTCACCCGCCATGGCAGCGATGACGGGGTGTTGGTGCAACCACGCCGACTGGTCGGAGACGTCGCGGACCATGGAGAGCTTGGCGTAGCTGAACGTCGAGACGACGAGACGGTCGTCGACACGGAAGCCGGGGATGCTCGCGCCGGCCCGGCGCATCATGTCGTAGGTCGGAGCAGGGTCGAAGCCGTGGGGGCCGGACGCGAGCGACGTCAGGTAGTCCTGGTCGATGTTGATGCCGCGCGAGGCGAAATAGGTCGACAGCGCCGAGTTGAGTTCGACGGTGCGCGACACCTCGAGCACGAGGTCGTCACCGTCGCGACCACCGAAGTGGATGTCGCACTGGCGCAGGAGGATCGGGGCGGCGGGGACGGCGTCACCGCTGAGCTGCCAGGTCGCACGCCCGAGGGCGAGGAAGCAACTGATGATGCCGCGCTCCTCGAGCAGCTCACGCGAGAGATCGCGCACGGCGATGGCCCGCTCGTACGCGGCACGGTAGGCGCTGGGTTCGCGCACGATCTCGGACAAGAGCACGTTGCGGCCGGAGAGCAACTTCGCGACGCCGGCCGGGTGCGCCGTCGTGAGGTCGAGCTCGACCGTGTCGTCGGTGCGCTGCCACAGAAGCGAGTTGCGTCCGCCGAGGTCGACGAGGTGACGCTGCCAAAGAGCGGCAGCGTCACGCACGGCCTGGGCGCGCTCGGTGTCGAGCGCGCTCGCGTTGGCCTCGGGAGCGCTGCGGTCGTCGTTCGTCACCCCGGAAGGCTATCGAGACGAAAGGTCTGTTTCGCCTCGCCTCGCCGTGACGGGGTGCGACTTCACCCGTAGAGCTGGGCCAGGGCCGCCCGCTGGGCGTCCGGCGACATGGTGGTTAGCAGTTGTGCTCCCGCACGACGGTTGGCCTCCCTCTGTTCACGCGAGGTGAGCAGGGCCAGGGCACGATCGGCGGCCACCGCCGGTGAGTCGACGGCCCACAGCGGTGTTCCCTCGAACGCGGGGATGTCACGCACGAGCGTCGGCGTACCGAGCGCGAGCGCGTCGAGAACGCTGAGCGGGAACCCCTCGTACCGCGCCGTGTGGAGATAGACGCCCGCCGCACCCACCAAGCGCCGCACCTCGTCGGCGTCGACCCAACCGGTCACCGTCACGTCGGCGGCCATGAGGCGCTCGGTCAAGCCCTCGTCGTCGTCGCTGCCGAGCCACACCGCCCGCACGTCCGGACGCTCTCGACGCACGAGCTCGATGGCGGCGACGAACCACTCCGGATCCTTCTGCCGGCTGACCCGGCCACTCATGACAATCGTCGGATGGGCCATCTCGCCACCGCCCCGCGGGGCCTCCGAGCTCTCCGGTGATCCCTCACGGACCGGCAGTGTCGGCACGTTCGGCACGACGACGACCTGCGCCCTCGGCGTCAGCCGTCGGGCGAGCCGTGCCTCCTGCGGTGAGAGAACGACGACGGCATCGCTTCTCAGCCCCAGCAGGCTCTCGGCGGCTGCCACAGCGAAACGCGCCGGCCGTGACGCACTCGTGTCGGAGAGCTTGTACCCGTGCGGCTGGTAGACGACGCGGGCCGACAACGGCAGCGCCCGCGTGTAGACGCCGGCCCAACTCGAATGTGCGTGAACAACATCGGCACCGAGCGCGCCGGCAACCTCACGCACCGCCCGAATGCGCGCCGAGGTTCCGTCCGGCAGCTCGCGGCAGGAGGCGAACGTGGACTCGCCCGGCTCGTCGAGGCCGGTGTACAGCAGGTGGTGTTCGTGCTCCGGCGCGAGTTGCGCGATCGTGCGGATGGCGCGCGAAACTCCGGTGCTGAAGCATTCGGTGACGTGAAGGATCCGGGTCACGGCTGCCTCGGGGCGTAGCCGACGACGCGGTGCGTCGCTCGTCGCACCACGGGAACGCGCCCCAGCGAACGACGGACGAACGGGTACAGCCGCCGCAGCTTGAGGTCGAAGGTGAACGGGGTGTCGGTGGCGTTGATGTCGACCCGTGGCAGGGCGAAACGTCCGTATCCCTCGTAGGTCGCGAAGGCGCACTCGAAGCCGGCTTCGCGCACAGCAGCTCGCGCCGCCGCGTCGTGATCGCCGTAGGGGTAGGCGAACGTGCGCGGGGTGTGGCCGAACAGCGCCTTCATCTCCTCACGCGCGACGCTCGTCGCAGCACGGAGCAGCTCGGCGCTCATCCCGCGCATGGACGCGTGCAGGTCGCTGTGGCAACCGATCTCGATCCCGTACTCGCGCAGTGCTTGCACGCCGTCGCGATCGAGGCGGGCCGAGGCGGCCGGTTCACTGCGGTCGGGCTGCGCGCCGAGCAACCCGGGTGAGACGTAACAGATGGCCGGGACACGCGCGGCGGCAAGCAACGGCGCCGCCTCGTCGAGCACGGAGGTGTAGCCGTCGTCGAAGGTGACGAGGCAGCTGTTCGAGGGCACGCTGCGCTCACCGGCCAGCGCGGCGAGGTACTGCGCCTCGGTCAGCGGACGGAACCCGTGACGCTCGGTGAGGCGTGCGATCTGGTGGGAGATCGCTTCCTTCGTCACGAAGATGTTCGCCGGATCCAGCGAGCGCGGCACCTGGGCCACGCCGTGGTACATGAGCACGAGCGGCGTGGGGCCCGTCATGGCCGCCCCCTCGCTGCACCGGCGAGCGCGGCCGCTGCAAGGACGGCCGCCTCCCCCGCCCCGGCCACGAGCAGGCGGTTCGGCTTCTTCTCGGCATAGGTCGGCTCAGCCCGTTCGAGGATCACCGCGCGCGCCGTGCCGTCACGTCCGATGCGCTTGACGGCGTCATCGGCGAGCGCGTTGGCCAGAGCCGAGGACTCACGCGCGCTCACGCCCTGCGCGACGATGCGGATCGTCGTCGAGTCGGGGTCGAGGTTGGCCGTGGCCTTCGCGTCACGCGACACGGGGATGGAGCGACCGATGCTCTCGACGTGTCCGGGCGCACCGCTCGCCACCACTTCTTGCTGGGCCACCTGCTTGAGGCTGTCGGCGCTGGCCGCGATGTCGGCCTGGTTCCCGCCCTCGGATGCGGCGCGCAGCCCGACGACGGATGTCGCGTCGTAGCGACCCGGTAGGAGCAGCGCCGTCAGAGCGACGACCAGAGTGCCGAGGACGACGATGGCGAGCGGCAGGCGCCACCGTCCGATGCCCGTGCGGGACGCGCCATCAGTGTCCGTGGAGGTCGGTGACGAACCTGAGCCGCGGGTTTCCGCAGCGGGCAGGTCCGTCGGGTCGCGATGGTCGGTCATGGGTTTCCTTTCGTCGAGGAACGGCGCGAGCGCGTCACGCCGACCGGGAGAAGCCCGACAAGAAGCCAGGTGGTGGCGGTGAGTGCCGGTGCACGCCAAGGGAAGTCGATGACGCCGTGCACGAAGGCGCCGGCGAGCGCGGCTGCGGCGGCCACCTCGACCACCGGCGCACCACGCGCGTTCATGCGCGCGAGTACGCGCACGCCGACGACGAGCAGCACGCTGAGGGTCGCAAGTGCGAGTAGTCCGCCTTCGGCCAGCGCAGTGAGCACGATGCTGTGCGCGTGCAGCGGCGCGACGTTCGTCATGCCGAAGGTTGCGTCGCCGGCGGTTTCCGGTAGGCCACCGACGCCGACCCCGGTGAACGGACGACCGTCGACGAGCTCGCCGGCATACGCCCAGATCGCCGGGCGCTCGTCCGACGCACTGCGCGTCGGCGAGGTGAGGGAGTCGAACCGCGCGCTGACGGCGCTGACGAACGATCCCCCCGCTGCGGCTGCGAGCGCCCCCCCGAGGACGAGCGCGAGCCCGAACGTCAGGAGTCCGCGGCGGGCGGCGGGACGCACGAGCGCCACCAGGGTGAGCGTGACGAGCGTTCCGATCCAAGCACCGCGCGAGAGGCTGAAGACGAGTGCCGCGACGACGCCGGCGAGGCCGACGACGCTCGTGACTCGCCACGTCCGGGCACGAATGCGGCCGTCACGCGGGGCCCAGGCGGCGAACGTCGTGAGGAGGACGAACGGCAAGGCCATCTGCATGAGCGAACCGAGTTCGTTGGGCTGCGCGAGCGGCCCCTGGAGGCGGCCGTTGATGACGCCGCCGCCCTCGTGGCTCGAGAGCGCGCCGAGATCTGCGAGCGACCCGAGTGCCACGACGGCGGCGGACGCGCTCACAGCGACGAGCATCCAGGCACGGCGGCGCGCGTCGAGTTGGGCGACACCGAGCGCGCAGATCCACCCCATCCAGCTCATGGCCACAAGACGCCAGGACCACGGCAGATCGGGGGCGAACGGCAGCGTGAGCGTTTGGCCGATCGGCACGAGTGCGCACGCGCGCAGGGTCATGGGCACGTGCACGTGACGCTCGAAGAGCACCACGACTCCGGCGAAAACGCAGACGAGAGCCATGAGGGGCGCCACGGCCCGCTCCGACCAGGGAGCGACGGCGAGGGTCGTCGCGACGGCCGCGGCAAGCAGGCTACGCAGGCGGGTTGCGGTGCGGTGTTCGCGTGCCTCGCGCCGGGTTCGTAGCTGGGCGCTCATGCCGGCCTCGCCAGAGAGCGGAGGAAACCGAGCGTGGGGCGATCCCACACCGACGTCAGGACGCCCCACACGAGGACGTAGACGCCCACGCCGAACGCCATCGCGACGAGCGGCGCCATGGGGACGAGCATGACCGCGGCCGCCACGAACGCGGCGAGCGCGACGACTGCGAGGGGCCGACTCGCGCTACGCACCGGCATGACACGGCGCAGCGCCGTCACCGTCACGCCTGCCTGGACGACGTAGGACAGGCTCGTCGTCACGGCGGCGGCCACGGCGCCGAACGCGGGAATGAGCGCGAGGTTGAGCCCGACGTTGGTCGCGAGGGCTGCGGTGCTGGCCCACAGCACAGCGGGATCGGGACGCAGGGCGAGTAGCGCGGTGGCACCGACCTGTGCCAGTCCGAATGCGAGGGGCGCGAGGCACAGACCCCACAGCACGTGGGCCGAGGCGAACTCGGCGCCGAACAGCAGGTGCATGAGGTCTTCGCCGCGCACCACGAGGAGCGCGGTGTAAGGCACGTAGACCGCTGCGACCAGCACGATGCAGGCGCGCACGATGCCCGCGCGCGACGCAATCGGGGCCGAGGTGTCGGCGAGGCTCGGCTGCACGACGCGGCACAGCGACCAGCTGACGAAGAGCACTGTCTCGAGCAGCCGGTAGGCCGCGGTGTAGTGGCCGACGGCGACCTCACCGGCCAGAACGGCCAGCAACACGACGTCGAGGCGGAAGAGCGTCATGGAGACGAGGTCATTGATCCCGGTGACCCGCACGGCGCGGAGGAAGTCGCCGAGGTGGTGGCGCGTGACGAGAGCCGCCCGCGGCCGGACGTCGGCCACGACACGGCTCACCCCCGCCATGACGACGAGACTCCCGAGGGACGCGGCGCAGTAGGCCCACGCGACCGCGACCACCCCGTGTCCCTCGGCCAGGACCCAGGCGACGAGGCCCAGCGCCAGCAGCCGTTGCACGACAAGCACCGCGGCGGGCACGACCTGGACGGCACGCACGTTCGCAGCCGTACGGAAGGCCTCGACGAGCGTGTCGCTACATCCCGCGACCACAAGCACGGCGATGACCTCGCGGGAGGCGGCCGGTTCGTCGAGCGTCATGAGGACGATCGCAGACACGGTGACGACGGTGATCGCGAGCGCCATCCGCAGTGTCAGCAGGGCCGACAGGCGGGCGTCGAGCGACTCCGGTTCCGCGCCGACGAGTTGCACGAGGCGCTGGTCGAAGCCGAGCGTCACGACCGACGCGAGCAACAGTCCGAGGCCCAGGCCGAGGCTGAAGAGGCCGAAGTCGGCCGCGCCCAGCTGCCGGGCCATCAGCCCGAGCATGCCGAGGGTGCCGAGCTTGCCGACGACTTCGCCGACGCTCAGGGTGAGCGCTCCGACGGTGAGGCGCCGCGCCGAGCTGCGCGTCGCGGGTGCACGATTCACGAGTGAGCGCCCCGCTTTGCCTGGCGCGTCATGCCTTCGAGTGCTCCGGCAACCTTCGCGACATCGCGAGCCGCCGTCGCGAAGGGCACGAGCGCTGCGGCGCGAACGCCGCGCGGACGCCGCAGCGCGCGCCGCACCGGCACGCCGAGATAGCCCACCGCACCGACGGCGAGTGCCGTTCGGGCAAGGGGCCCTCTGGTCACGAGAACGGCGCCACCCCCGTAGGCGAGCAGACGCAGGCCGTCACGCACGACGAGCCGGGTGTTGCCCGAGTCGGCCGAGCCCTGCCCGTACCGGTAGTACATGCGCAGGGTGGAGCGCACGCTCGGTCGTTGCTCCCATTCGACGGCGGCATCGGCGACGAGCAGCGCCGGGTGGCGGGCCGCGATCCGCATGCCGAACGTGACGTCCTCACCCGTCGGGAGGTTCTCGGGGAAACCGCCGACCTCGGCCCAGGCGGCTCGCCTGAAGGCGACGGAACGCCCCGTGGGCATCTCGGGGCGGAACGCGCGGCCGAACGCTCGCGCGTGGAGGCGCTGACCGGCGCTCGGGTGGTGCAGTTCAGCGACGTCCGGGTAGCCGCAGGCGGCGAACGCGTCATCGACGGCATTCCTCGCCGTCGCGGTGTAGACACCCGTGAAGAGGTAGGCCTCGGGGTGCTCGCTCGCTGCGCTGCGGAAGGCCTCGAGCCACGTCGGGGCCGGTGTGCACCCTACATCGGTACACGCGATGAGCTCGTGGGCGGCGGCGGCGATCCCGGCATTCCTGCCCTCGGAGATTCCGGCGCCCTCGGCCCGCAACACGTGTACCCGTGCGTCACGGCGGCCGGCCTCCTGCGCCACCTCGAACGTGCCGTCGCGTGAGCCGCCGTCCACGACGACGAGTTCGTCGTCAGGACCGAGCAGCGGCACCACGTCGTCGAGGAGGCGCGCGAGAGCCTCGGCCTCGTCGAGCACCGTCGTGACGACCGACATCGGCTCGGCGCCTCGCACGCCCGCCCCCGGTCGGCGGGCGGTCCCCGCGAGGAGGCGGGTGAAGCGGTCGGCGGCTTCGTCGGGTTCGAGAACGGTGGTCGCGAGCACACCGGGGCCTGCGGCGAGCAGTTCACGGCGGCGCTCGGGTCGTACGCAGTCACGCAGGGCGGCAACGACGGCGTCGACGTCCTCGGAGCCGACGAGAATGCCTGCAGCGCCGAGCTGTTCGGCGACAGGTGACGCCGCGACGACCGGCACTCCCGCGCGCACCGCCTCGTACGCCGTCAACCCGAACGCCTCGCGGCTGAGGTGGGCTCCCGCGTCGGTGCGCGTGAGCATCAGCGCAGCATCGAAGGCACCGAGGAGGGACCAGGCGTCGTCACGGGCAGGGTGAAGCACGAACCGTTCCCCCACGCGGAGTTGTTCCGCGAGTGCGGTGAGTCGCTCGGCCTCCTGCGGGTAGGCGTGATCGACGACGCCGAAGACGTGCAGCTTCCACGTCGGCAGGCACGCGAGGGCACGGATGGCGACATCGACCCCCTTGTAGGGCGCGAGTCGCGTGGCCATGACGGCACGCCTGATGCCGCTGGAGCCCTCGTCGAACCCGAGGGTCCGCCGCGCGGCCGCCCGCGTCAGTGGCGCACCGGGAAGCGGCCCCTGGATGGCAACCGCACGGGTGTCACCTGCGAGCCGGGCCCCCTCGGAGCCCAGCAGCCGAGCGTCCGCCAGCGTGTTCACGATGCGCGAGAGGCGCGGGAAACTGTCGTCGTGGCGCACCCAGGCGACGCGCGCTCCAGCGCCGGCGGCCGCGGTCAGGGTGAGCAGCGCGGCCTTCACGCCGTGCGCGACGACGACGTCGGGACGGGAGGTGCGCAGGTATTCACGCAGGTCGACGACGCTCGCCGCAGCACCGCGGAAGCGGCGCCCCGCGCGAAGGTCGAGCGTGCGCGCCGACCGTTCCTGCCAGCGGCGCAGGGCGTCGCTGCCATGCGGTGCGAGAACCGTGACATCCGCCGTCGCCTCTTCCCGGACGAGCCGCTCCTGCCACACCTCGGCGCCGCCGCGGGTGCGCGTCGGCAACACGATGCCGACCCGCAGGGGGCGTGGGAAACGCGCGTCGTCGTCAACTGCCGTGGCGTCCGAAAACACTGCCCACCGTCCTCACGATGATCTTGAGGTCCTGCCACATCGACCAGTTGTCGATGTAGAGGTTGTCGAAGTGCGCCCGCTCGGCGATGTCGGTGTCGCCGCGAAGGCCCTGCACCGCCGCGTAGCCGGTGAGCCCGGCCGGCGCGCGGTGCCTGTCCTCGTAGTCGGGGTAGATCTGCGAGTAGCGCTCCACGAAGTAGGGGCGCTCGGGACGCGGGCCGACGAAGCTCATGTCGCCGCGCAGAATGTTGAACAGTTGCGGCAGTTCGTCGAGCGACGTGGCGCGGATGAAACGGCCGACGGCACCGATGCGTTGATCGCCTAAGATGCTCCAGCGGGTCTGCGAGTCCCCCTCGCGCGCCGGGTGCATGGACCGGAACTTGAGCATGGTGAACGTTGCTCCGCCCTTGCCGATGCGCTCCTGGCGGAAGATGACTCCGCGTCCGAGCTCGATGCGCACCGCGAGCGCCACGGCCAGCAGTACCGGCGAGAGAAGAACGAGCGCGACGAGCGCCAGAACGATGTCGAGAACCCGCTTGCTGACGACGTCCACCCACCGCATCTGGGCCGGGGCGACAGGGATGATCGGGATACCGCGGATGTGGTCGGCCCACGGCCCGCCCCAGCGACGCATGCTGTACCCGTTCGGCACGGTGTACACCTCGACGTCGGGCGGCGCATCGCGGCGCAGCAGGTGTGCGAGCTGCCACTCCTGCAGTTCGGGAAAGGCGCAGACGACGATGTTGACGCCGAACGTCTCGACGACCTCGCCGAAGTCGGCGTAGTCGCCGATGACGGGAGCGGTGATCGTCTGCTCGTCGAGCGCACCGTCGTCCGGCTCGGCGCCGAGGAATCCCACGAGCGCCGCGCCTTGACCGCTTGTGGTGATGCGGCGGGCCAACTCGCGGGCTCCGGCGCCCGTACCGACGATGAGGACCCGGGTGCCGCCACGTTGGGCGTGACGGGGCGCGCGGCGGCGACGTAGGCGGTACACGAGCGTGCGTCCGGCGATGACGACGGTCACGGTCAGCACGAGCCCCGCGAACAACTCGCCGCACGTCGGGGCGTCGTCGACGAGAAGCGCGAGGGCACCGACGCCGAAACCGACGAGGATTCCGAGCACGAGATACGGCAGTTCGTCGAGCACCGATTGACTGAATCGGCGTCGGTACAACCCGGCCCAGCGGTAGGTGGTGACCATCCCGAATGCGAGACCCAGTACGGCCAACGGGTTGACCGGGGTCGCGAACTCCATGCCTGCGGGGACGGCGAGGTCGATGGCCAGCAATCCACTGACGTCCCGGGCCCGGCGCGTGCGCGCCCGGCGGTCACGGGCCGCACGGGCGTCCTCGGCTGCGGCGCCGGCGCCGCGCGACATCGAGGGTCGACGCCTCGGTTCGACGCGGTCGTGTCGGCCTGCGGCATGACGCGCGGCCCGCCGCGACGCAGGTGGGCGACCGGCCGCAAGCGCACTCCGCCCGTGGCACGCATGTCGCGAGGCGCACTCCTCCGCGGCCGCGACGGAGTCGCACACGTGGGCGACGCACCGTGTGGTCGTCTCCTCGGGTGCTCGGGTGGACATGCTTTCCTGCTTTCCTACGGCGCTTCGGCCGGTCGTCCTCGGGGTCAGGGATGCGTGAAGGGGTGAGCGCGCCAGCGGCGCACGACCCCCGCGACAAGCGGTGATCGATCACGCACTGATCGGGCGCACGCTCGAAGACGTGCGTCGGCGACGTGCCGGCCGCGGTCCGCGTACTCAAGGGCAGGGTTCGACCACGCACGCACGCACAGGCGTTCCTCCACCTCGTTGCGCAGGCCGCGCTTGAAGTCGTTGATGCCACGTCCGAAGTCGACGACCCGGACGGCCTCGTCGACGTACCACGTGGCGAGCATGTGGCCGAAGAGCACGAGCCCCGGTGAGCGGCGCTCGTAGCCCGGTCGCATCCTGCTGTCGACGAGGACGCGCTTGCCGTCGTCACACCCGACGACGACATAGGTGACGAGCGTGCCGTCGAGAGTGAGGAGCCACACCTCGGCATTGCCCTCGGTGGCAAGATCGAGAACGCGCTGCACGTGACGCTGCCCTGCCGCATCGGCAAACGCGTCGCGCCGGGCGAGCTGACGCTCGCGAGCTGCGCGCACCTCGAGCGTCCTGGGCAGAGCTGCGCGGATCTCGCCGGCGTTCCGCAACCGGTGTACCCGCCAGGCAGAGCCGGACTCGTCGAGCCTCCGGCATGCGGTGCGGTGCTTGGCACGGGTTTTCTTCGACGCCCACCGGCCGGGCCGACGCTCGTCGGGCCAGCGGAGCAGTGGGATCGGGTCACCGGCCTGCGCCCGCAGCCGCGGTAGGCATCGCACGAGGTAGGCGAGGGTCGGATCGTTCGGCGAGACCTGGTCGAGGTGCAGGCGCCACACGCGGTGCCGGCGCACGAAGGTGGCGACACCGAGTGCCAGCGTGGCAGCGACCTCGGGCTCCACGAGGTGGAAACTCTGACGGTCGAGCTTTCCCTCACCCGCGAGGCGGATGTCGACCGGTCGCCACGGGCTGGCTGGTCGGCGCTCGAGGAGCGCAAAACCGAGTGGCCGGGTGAACGATTCTTCCCCTTGGCGACCGACGACGATGACCACGAGGTCCGCGTGCCGAGCACGCGCCTGCTTCGCGAGTTCGTCGATCGGCAGGTGGGTGACGGGAGCTTCGCTCCTGAGAACGGCGTCGACGTCGTCGCTCAGGGATGTGTAGCCGAGTTCGTCATGGTCGAGACGGTGGGCCGTGTAATGGCCTCGGACGGCGAGAAGTGTGCTCATGCGAGGCTCTTCACCCCGCCTTCCGCCTCAGGATCGACGACGAAGGAGACGGCACGCTCGTTGCGAGCCCGCTGCTTGGGTGCCACCTTCGCGAGGGCGGAGCCGGCCACGAGGGTCACCGGATCCAGCCACTTGCCGGGGGGCGGGGTGAGCCCGAAGGTTCGCCGAAGGTGGAAGTCGGCCCGTTGGCGACGCTCGGTGCGCGTGGAGGCAGTGGTCCGGTGCTCGACGGAGAGCGAGACACTCGGCTCGCCGGGCGCGTTCACGACACGGTGCGGGCTGTTCTGCGGCCACCACGCAACCTCGCCCGGCTTCAGGTCGATCACCTCGGCGGACGCATCCCACGCAGGGTCGTACGGCAGTTGCTCGTCCGCATACCCGGCCGCGATTGAATCCAGTTGGCGCACAGAAACGTACGGCTCGCGACGGGGATAGACGAATACCTTTTTTCACCGCGGATATGCCACAGAGCGTTCGGCTGATTGTCGGCGTGATAGAAAACCTGCGCGGACGGAGAGGACACGAGGAGGGTCGCCTTGAGCGTGCTCCAGGCGTCACCGACAGTGGACGAAACTTCTCCGTAGAGTTCGTCGACAATTGCTCCGAGCTCTGGCACATGATGGCCTGCCCCGACGATATTCAGCCAGAGGCGGCCTTGGTCGACTATGTCGAGCAGTTGGAGACCCGTGAGATCTGCCACGTCGCCACGACGCCACGTCGCGCCGTCACAGGGGTCGTCACCCATGGTGTAGGCATGGACCGCTGAACGCGGCATCGCATCGATGATGCGGGCGATACCCTTTCGTGCGAAGATGTCGAGGCCGTCGAGGTCATGGCGGGCAACGTGGGTGCGCTCCCCCCAGGCACGTGCCTCGCCCTCGCCCCAGTTGATCAGTGAAGGTGCCATCGTCGGCCCACCCTTTCGGAAAGGATCATGTCTGTATCGCTCCACGCGATTCGTCAGCACGAGGTGAATTCCAAGGCACTCGAGAAACCGGACGACCGTCCAATGCTCTGCGGCGACAAATGGGGCAGACATTTACGCCTTGGCCCATAAATGTGGAGCGTTTTGACGATAGAAGCCGCCTTTTCCAGTATTTAAATCAAATGCGTAAACAGCCACTGCCTAGCCTGACGGGCGGTGTGTCCGCATGAAGGGGTGGAAGGAGGGGGACATCGTGGCGCCCAGCCATGGAGAAACCGCAACTCCGTTCTCGACTACGTTACGATCGGCCATTTCGGCCCGACGAATCACGCTCTCGGCCTTGTCGCATCAGTTGAGCGCCAACGGCACTCCTGTCAGTGTGTCGGCGCTCAGCCATTGGTCTTCGGGCAGGCGACAGCCTGAGCAGGCCAGAAGTATCGAGGCCCTCACGGTTCTCGAAGACCTGCTGGGCCTGGGGTCGGGTGAGCTCACCGATCTCGTTGGGCCCCCGCGCCCGCGTGGGCGCAATCCCCGGGTGGTTCCGGTGTCGCAGGCAATGCCGGAGACCGGCCTCGTGGCCAAGGCCTTGGGCGAGCTGGGGTTCATGCAGCACGACGAACTGCCGTACGAGCAGACGGTCCACGAAAAGCTCTTCGTCGACGCCGTCGGCGTGGAGCGGACGCTTGAGTTTCGTCACATCGTGCGCGCTCTCTCCCCCGGCCCGATCCGACTGCCGTCGATCCATGTCGTCGACGAAGTTGACCCGGCCGCGTTCTCGACGTCGATCGAGGATCACTTCGAGGCGGTCGCGGGGTGCAAACTCGGACGGACGGTGCTGTGGCCGGAGCACGGGCTCATGGGCGCAGAACTCATCTTGGCCGAGGACGCACGTCGGGGTGACATCGCCGTCGTCGATCACCGCATCCAGTTACCTCCGAGCGCGCTACGCGCGGTCGAGGCCACCTACAGCGTCCCGCGGCGTACGCGCGAGGTGCTCATCCAGGTTGAGTTCGCAGGCGAGCTGCCCGCCACTGCCGAGGAGTACGTCGACCTCGGCGAGGGCGAGATCGGCCATCGCCTCGACGTCCGCCCGAACCGACTGCTCCAACTCATGGTGCAGGACGTCGGGCCGGGCCTCGTCGGCATCCGCTGGACCTGGCCCGACGACGGCGTCAGCTGACGCCGTCCACCCGTCTTACGAGCGCTCGAGGATGCTCGGCTTGCGGGCGACGCGGACGAGCGCTGCAGCGAGATGGGCTGCGCGGACGCTCGGGCAGAGCGCGAAGAGTTCGTCCGGCGTCGTCGGGAGGCCTGCAGCCTTCGCTCCGCGCACGACCAGTTTGTCCGCGTACGGCGCGACGCTCGGCCACACATCCTGAACTTCGCGAAGGAAGATGTCCGCTCCCGTGGGACCGATGCCGGCGAACGCCTGAAGGAGCTCTGCGATGCCTGCGGCGTCACCGTCCGCCTCGTCGCGCAACTCGCGTAGGTCTCCGTTCCACCGTTCGTCGAGCAGGACGACGTTGGCCTCGAGTCGTGTCGCCGTCGACTCGTCGTAACGGCGGTACCCGCCACGTCCGAGGGCGTTGACGCGCTGCTGCCAGGTACTCCTGCGCAGATTCGCCGGCGTGCGCCATTCGGCCTTCCACAGTTCGCGCGCGGTGGCCACGGCGATGTCGGAGCTGATCCGGGTCGAGAGCAGTTGGGCGAGAACCAGGAGCTGCCACAGACATGCCGGTTCGTCACGCAGTGTGATGTCGGCGTCGGCCGCGAAGGTCGTGCCGTGCTCCTCGAGGAGCTGCCGTACCGTCTCCTGCTGTGTAGAGCTCATGGCTCGACGTTATGCCCCCTCCCGGTGCCCGCGGCCGCCGGGCGACCCCTGCGCATGGACAGGGGCAACGTGCGATCGATGAGGCGCCCTAGCCTGGACGCCATGACGGAATCGACGAAGACCATGCGCGAGAGGATGCTCGCCGGCGAGCTGTACATCGCGGACGATCCGGTGCTCGGCGAGGAGTCGGCGCGCGCCCAGTCGCTGTCACACCGCTACAACACGATGGCCCCGACGGACTCTGCCGGGCGCCGCGCCGTCATGGAGGAACTGCTCGGCGCGTTCGGCGAGGATTCCGAGGTGCGCCCGCCGTTCCATTACGACTACGGCTACAACACGACGATCGGGGCGCGCACGTTCGCGAACTGGAACCTCACGTCGCTCGACGTCGCCCGCGTCACGATCGGTGACGACGTGCAGATCGGCCCGAACGTCCAGTTGCCACCGCGACGCATCCGCTCGACCCCGATCAGCGGCGCGACAAGTGGGAGGCCGCCGAGCCGATCACGCTGGAGAACAACGTGTGGCTCGGCGGCGGGGTCGTCGTCTGCCCGGGCGTGACGATCGGTGAGAACACCGTCGTCGGTGCGGGGGCTGTCGTGACGAAGGACCTGCCCGCGAACGTCGTCGCCGTCGCTTCGCCGGCACGCGTCATCAAGGAACTCTGAACCGCTTCCCCTGACCGCCGCGTCAGTCGTCCTCGGCCACTCGCACGACGATCTTGCCGCGCACGTCGCCGCCCAGCAGCGTCTCGAAGCCGTCGCGGATGTTCTCGAGCGAGACGGTGGAGTCGATGAGCGGGCGGACGCCGGTGTTCTCCATGACCCGCACGAGCTGCTGGAGTTCGGTGAGCGTGCACATCGTGGAGCCGAGCACGCGCTTCTGCTGGTAGAAGATGCGGCCGAGATCGGCCGAGGGGTTCATGCCGGTGGTGGCGCCGCACGTGACGATGGCGCCGCCGGGTCGCAGTGACTTGACGGAGTGCGACCAGGTGGCTTCGCCGACGTTGTCGATGACGTAGTCGACCTGCTCGGGCAGGCGCGCGCCGTCGGCGATGCCGCGAGCGCCCCAGCTCTCGGCGAGGGCGAGTTTCTCGTCGGTGCGCGAGGTGGCGTACACGGTGGCGCCCATGGCGACGGCGAGTTTGATGGCGGCCGAGTTCACTCCCCCGGCCGAGCCCTGCACGAGCACGGTGTCGCCAGCGCGCAGCGTCGCCTGGGTGGCAAGCATCCGGTAGGCGGTGCCCCACGCGACGGGCAGGCAGGCGGCGTCCTCGAAAGAGATGCCGTCGGGCAGGGGGACGAGGTTTCGGGCGGGCACCGCGACGTACTCCGCGAAGGTGCCCTCGTACTGTTCGGAGAGCAGGGAGCGCTTGGGGTCGAGGGTCTCGTCGCCGCGTCCGCGGTCGAGGTCGCCGATGATCCCGTGGACGACGACGCGGTTGCCGTCCTCGTCGTAGCCCGCGGCGTCACAACCGAGGATGCGCGGCAGCAGCTCAGGCGGGTGGCCGACGCCGCGCAGGGTCCACACGTCGTGCATGTTGATGGAGCTCGTGACGACCTTGACGAGCGACCATCCCTGCGGGACGTCGGGCTTGGGCATCTCACGCACTTCGAGGCCCGCGAGCGGGTCGTCGGCGTTCTGGGACACGGCAACAGTAGCGATCATGCCTTCGATCCTGGCATCACCAACGCCCGACGTGGGCCGAACCGGATGCCGAGGTTGGCCGGCCCCACACATTCTTGCCCGAGGGCCGATCGGTGCTCCCGGCAGGATTCGAACCTGCGACACCCGCTTTAGGAGAGCGGTGCTCTATCCCCTGAGCTACGGGAGCGTCGTCCTCGCATCGCGCCGACCAGGCGGTGACGCACTCGCGTGAACGTCGCGACGTGCTCCGCCCGAGGGGTTGCACGCGCAGCGGTCAGCCTAACTGTTGTCGGGCGGGCTGCTGTAGTCGCGGGGCGCCGCGCCTGCGCGGCGCCCCCTTGTGCGGCCACTGACCCGTCACGTTCTGGCCCGAGCGGGCGCGACTGCTGCTCCCCGACTGAATTCGTTTGCGGCCCGCAGAAGCGCTCCGAGAGGATGGAACCCATGCGAGCCGTCACCGAAGCAGAGATCCGTGCGTCCTTCGTCAACGCCTCCAAGGGTGAGGCGAAGCGCGCCAACCTGCCCGACCTCGACGGCATCGAGTGGGACGGTCGCGACTACTTCGGCTGGATCGACCCCAAGCGCGAGCAGCAGTCGTACGCCACCTTCGTCGTCGAGACCGAGGACGGCGACGCCGTGCGCACCCTCCTCCTGCGCCGCGCCACCCCACCCAAGGAGCGCCGCAAGCTGCTGTGCTCCTGGTGTCAGGACATCACCGCCACCGACAACGTCACCCTCTACGTCGCGCCGCGCGCCGGAACGAGCGGCCGCGTCGGCAACACCGTCGGCACGTCCATCTGCACCGACTTCTCCTGCTCGAGGAACGCCCGCCGCGTCCCCAACGCCATGGAGGTTCAGGACGAAGCCGAACGTGTCGCCTGGCAAGAACTGCGCGTCGCCCAACTGCGCGAGCGCTCCCGACACTTTCTCGACCTCATCAGCGAGACGGCGTAGTCGTCCGGTTCACCGGGTCGAGCAGGCTCGCGGTCACCCGGCACTCAGCGCGTCGTCACGCCGCCTGCGCACCTGAACCGGACCCCGTCAGAACACATCGGGGCACCGCGTCAGTTCGGCACCACACACGCCCGACCGCGCGAGGCCCGCACCCCCTCACCACACGCCGCTCACGATGACGTCGCTCACTCCCCGAAACACACCGCACCACCGCCCAAGCCGCGTGATTGCATGGGTACCTGCCAGTAGCCGAGCACCTGGAGGAAGCCCCATGACGAAGCCGTGGACCCGCCCCGCCCACGCCATGCTCGCCGTGGCCTGGGGTGGCAACGAGTTCACTCCCCTGCTCGTCATGTACAAGTCGCAGCACCACCTGCCGGCGGTAACCGTCGACATCTTGCTCTTCGCCTACGTGCTCGGCATCATCCCGTCGCTGCTCATCGGCGGCCCGCTCTCCGACCGGTACGGGCGAGCCAAGCTCCTCGCTCCGGCCCCCTGGATCGCGATGGCCGGCAGTGCCACCCTCGCGCTCGCGCACGGTCAGGTCGCGGCGCTTTTCGCCGGACGCGTCCTGTCCGGCATCGCGCTCGGCCTCGTCATGGCCGTCGGCACGTCATGGGTCAAAGAACTCTCCTCCCGCCCCCACGACGACGTACCCGACGGCACCGGCGCCAAGCGCGCCGCCATGTCGCTCACCGCCGGATTCGGCATCGGTGCGGGCGTCGCCGGCTGCCTCGCTCAGTGGGCGCCCTACCCCGACGAACTCGCGTACGTCGTCAACATCCTCGTCACGCTGAGCGCAGCGATCCGCCTGCGCGGCACCCCGGAAACCATCGACCTGACGAACCGCAACACCGGGCGCCTGCGCGACGACCTGCGCATCCCCGCGCTCGGCCACCGACGCTTCCTCACCGTCGTCCTGCCGGTCGCGCCCTGGGTCTTCGGCGCAGCCGCCTGCGCGTACGCCGTCCTGCCCGCCCTCATGAGCTCCCGCGTGACGAACGCACCCATCGCCTTCTCCGCGCTCCTGTGCGTCGTCGGCCTCACCTGCGGCTTCTTCGTGCAATCCCTCGGGCGCAAGATCGACCGCCCCGGCTCCGCACGGGCCGTGACGGCGGCGCTCGTCGTTCTCGTCGCCGGAATGCTGCTCGGCGCTCTCGCCGCGTCAGAGCTGGCCATCGCCACCGCAGTTCTCGGTAGCTTCGTCCTCGGCGCCGGCTACGGCCTCGCCATGGTGAGCGGCCTGCTCGAGGTGCAGCGCATCGCGGGCCCGCGCGACCTCGCCGGCCTCACCGCCGTTTTCTACTCCGTGACCTACCTCGGCTTCGCGGTGCCGGCCATCATGGCGTGGGTCGCGGAACAGGCGGGCATCCACTACTCCGTGATGTTCCTCTTCGGCGCCGCGATGGCCGCCGCGTGCCTCGCCGTCGTCGTCCTCTCCGATCGACGCGAACAGAGCCTCAGCGCACGAAGCTGAACAGCGCCACCGCCACGAGCGCGGCGAGTACCATGCCGCCGATCGACGACGCGAGGAACCGCTCCGACGTGCGCTCCGGCACGAGATCGGGCCGACGGTGTCCGCCCGCTCGACCCGTGAGCGCCGACAGAACAACAGGCTCACGCACCTCGACGCGCTGCCCGGCGTAGGCCTTCACCCGCCGCAGGTCCGCATCACCGAACATCGCGACACCAGCCACGAGAAGCGGCTTGTCCGCGTGATCGAGGACGACGAGAGCATCCTCGGCGGGCCATCCGCGGAACCGACGCGGCACGATCGCTCCGATCTCGCTCCAGGCGATGAACGAGCGATCCCGCCCGCCCGCGAGGTACTGCACACCGTCGTCGTCCACGCGCAGACGAACCGCGCGCTCACTCTGGTACGAGAAACCGAAGTACATGACGAAAAAGAGGACGACGACGACAACGTTGCCGAGGAACGGACGCATGACGAGCACCGGCGTGGCCAGTACGACGAAGAGGAGAAATTCACACAGGTGGTGGCGCAGGTAGGCCACAGCAGCTGCGTTGATCGTCACGGCGCCAAGTCAATCAGACCTAACGCCCGCTCGCCGGTGCGGGGGCGATCGAGCCCCCAAGACCCCACCGACCCCGCTACCGCGAGCGTTCTGCCCCATGTGCGCTGCGGCGCAAATGTGACGGACCGCTCCGTTTTCGAGCGTTCACGAGGAAAGACGCACGAGGCGAGTATTTGGTTGCACTCGAGTTTCATCTGATTCGTCGACCCCAGCCGGGCAATCGAAGACCGATCGTCCTGCTGTTCGGCTCGGTTCGTGGAAGAATCGACGGGCACCACGCCGCTCGACGTCTTCCGAAGGTCGCTCCCGATGCTTGCACGCCCCTTTTCCTCCGCCCGCGCTCTCGCCGGCGCCGCCGGTCTCGGCGTCATCGCTGTCACCGGCGCGTCCGCCGCGTCCGCGCTCCCCATGGCGCCGGGAGGCAGCAGCGCCATCTTCCAGTCGCCGACCTGCGGCGCGAACGGAACGCTCGTCACGGTCACGTTGACCAACGGCAGCGAACTCGTCCAGACGTTCACCGCCTCAGCGGGAGGCTCCCCCGTCTCCCCGGCGGCCACCACCGTGGCTCCGTACGCGTCGACGACGGTGACGTTGTCCATCCCGTCGGGCGCCGGCGCCGTCTACATCAATGCCGGCGGAGTCGGCGTCGGCTCCCTCCCGCTCGACCAGTGCGCTCCGGCGCCGGAGCCGTCGTCGTCCACCCCGACCTCCACGCCGACGCGAACGCACAGTGCTCCCGCACCGACCACGGACAACGTGCCCGCACCCGGCCTGCCGAGCGCGACGAGCGACGTTCCGGCACCGACGGAGCCCTCCACCACCCGCTCCAACGAGATGAGCCCGACGGCGACCTCCTCGCCGAGCAGCAGCGCGTCCTCCTCGTCGTCGTCCTCCACGTCCCCCTCGAGCTCGAAGACGTCGTCACGGACGCCGAGCAGCAGCGCGTCGAGCCTCGCCGCGCCCGCGTTCGACGACTCCGACGGCCCGAGCAACCTCACGCTCGCCATCGGACTCGGCGTCGTCCTCCTCGGCGTCGGTGGCGCAGCGGCCATGTTCTTCCGAGAGTTCAAGTAAGCCCGGGTCCACCAACGCGCAAAGGCGCCGCAAGCCCGAGGGCTTGCGGCGCCTTTGTCGTGCGACCGGTTCTGTCAGAGGCGGCCGTAGGAGGATCCGCGAACCACCGGGTAGAGACCCGACGGCATGCCCGCCTGGCGGGCTTCGTACGACATGCCGTTACCGGCGTAGATGCCGATGTGGCCCGGCGAGTAGACGAGGTCACCCGGACGCGGGTTCGAGACCGGCGTCGTCATGGCCCGGATGGCACCGGACTGGTGCGGAAGGTTGACGCCGATCTGCTTGAACACGTAGGCGACGAAACCGGAGCAGTCGAGACCCGTGGCCGGCGTGCTGCCGCCCCACGTGTAACGGATGCCCGTGTATCGCGACGCGATGGCGACGACACCGGAGCGGGACGGCGTGGCAGCCGAGGCCTTCTGGTTCGTCATGCGCGTCGCGGCCGTGTTGACCGTGTACTGACGCGTGCGCTGCGTGGTCGCCGTAGCGGCCGGACGCGTGCGCTGCGTGGTCGCCGTAGCGGCCGGACGCTGACGCTGCTGGCCGTAGGCGTTCCGCTGGTTCGGCGTGCGGTGCTGCGTGACGGTGCGGCGCACCTGCGTGCGGTTGAGCTGCTGACGCTCCTCGCGCTCCTTCGCGGCGGCGCGAGCCTCACGACGCTCCTGCGCAGCCTTGCGCTGAGCGGCGAGGGCCTGCGTGGCGCGCTCGTTGCGCTGCGTCAGGGCCTGACGGACCTGCGTGCGCGAGGCCTTCTTGAGAGTGGACTTCTTGGTAGCCGCAGCCTTCTTGGCCTGCTTCACGACGAGCGACTTGGCGGGGGTGACCGTCTTGAGCTCGAGCGGCGTCGTGGCGGCCCGCACGGCCTCCTGACGCGGCGTCGTCGGAGCAGCGCCTGCGGACGAGCCCGTCGCGGCGAGGCCTGCGACGAGACCACCGGTGACAGTGACGGCCGCGGAGACGCGGGTCAGGCTACGGGGGTTCTTCGACTGGGCGTGACGACCGATGGTCTTCTGGGTGGACAATGTGCAACCTCTCGAGCGCCTACGAGGTGAGCTGTCGGGTTCGGGCCAGTTGCTCAGCCCGGTCACGCCGACCTGTGCGGTCTCGTGCGTGACTTCACCCCAAGTCCGTGGCTCATGGCCTCGGACGAAAAGTGGGTCCCCCGCCCCTGTCACTGCAATCTCGCGGATAAGACTCGTACGCCCCGACAGGGCTGGGCGCGAAGGGCGAACGAGTGTTCTCGAACCGAACCGCAACCGACCGTAACGGAAAGATCACGGGCACGTGGAGTTGGTGTTCGCCGCGTCACGGCGCGGCAAACGCGAACTCCACCCGTGGGGGCATGACGCTCCCCGCCACCGCCGAAATCCGCAAAACTGTTACAGGCAGATTATGTGACAAACATCACACGCGTCAGCCCTGACGAACCTCCACGAAAACGTGGGACGCGAGGTCGTGCGGAAGCGACACCGCGTCGTCCGGCCGGTCGAGCACCGCAGCGTGCACACGCTCACCCTCGGCGCGCACGATCAGGGCCACCTGCGGCGCGAGGCCGACGCTCGTCAGAACAGCGAGCGACTCGGCGTCCGCCTGGGCTGGCTCACCGATGCGCCGCACGATGACCTCGACGGGCTCCTGGCCGGCGACCTCGACCAGCGACTGCACGCCGTCACGGAAGCCGATCGCCTCCCCTTCCCATCCCAGCTCTGCGAGACCCGGAATGGGGTTTCCGTAGGGCGACAGGCCCTTGTCGGCGATGAGTTCGAGAATCTTGCGCTCCACGCGCTCACTCATGACGTGTTCCCAGCGGCATGCCTCGTCGTGCACGAACTCGAGTTCGAGCCCGATGACGTCGACGAGCAGGCGCTCGGCGAGGCGATGCTTGCGCATGACGCGGGTCGCCAGCGTGCGCCCCTTCTTCGTCAGCTCGATCCGCCGACCGTCACCGACGTGCAGCAGGTCGTCACGCTCCATGCGCGCGACCGTCTGCGAGACGGTCGGGCCGGAGTGGCCGAGGCGCTCGGCGATACGTGCGCGCAGCGGAGGGATGCCCTCTTCCTCGAGGTCATAGATCGTGCGCAGATACATCTCGGTGGTATCGATGAGGTCACTCACGAGGACAAGAGTGCCACCTCCACGGCCTCCTGCGTAGCCGTGCGCAAAGGTTGTACGGCCATAATGAGCGCCGACCGCACAGCACGACCCCCACGAGGAGTACCCCCATGGCACGCAGCGATCGCGATACGGCGAGTGGACGCGAGCGCCTCGCCCAGATGCAGGCCGAACAGCGCCGCTCGGAGAAGAAGAAGCGCATGGCCCTGATCGCGGGCGGAGTCGCCGCGGTCGTCGCGCTCGGTGGAGGTGTGGGTTTCCTCGCGACGCGCGACTCTGGCGACGGAGGCGACGGCGGCACCGCCAGCTCCGACATCAAGGGCATGAAGACGTGGAGCAACCTGGGCCGCGACCACGTGGAGGGCGACCCCACGTTCCCCATGACGCCGCCCGCAGGCGGTAACCACAACCAGGCCTGGGCCAACTGCGGCGTCTACGACAAGAAGATCCCGGACAAGTACGCCGTCCACAGCCTCGAACACGGCGCCGTGTGGATCACCACCGACAAGGCGAGCAGCGGTGACATCTCCAAGCTGAAGAAGCTGGCCGGCCAGGACTACATGCTCATGAGTCAGTACCCGGGTCAGGGCTCGAAGATCGTCCTGACGGCCTGGGGCCACCAGCTCAAGGTCGACAACGCTTCGGATCCGCGCATCAAGAAGTTCATCGACGCCTACCTGCAGGGCCCCCAGACGCCTGAGCCGGGCGCAGCCTGCAGCGGCGCGTACGACCCGAACACGGGCAAGCTCGCCGGCCAGATGTGACGCTCGGGCCTTCCATGACGGACGAAGAGAAACCGCACGACGGTGGGGGCCCCGAGCGTCATCGAAGCCCGGAGCCCGCGTCGGACGACGAGCGTCGCGACGACCTCACCTGGGCACAGGTACGCCGCCCGGCGGCCATCACGCTGGTCGCACTCGTGGCCCTCGTCCTCGCCGCACTCGTCGGCATGTGGTCGGCGCAGCCACGTCACCCGGGAGCCGACAGCGTCGACGCCGGGTTCGCGCGCGACATGTCGGCGCACCACGCGCAGGCTGTCGACATGTCGATGACGGTGCGCTCGCGCAGCACCGCAGCCGACATCCAGACGCTGTCCTACGACATCGCGACGACGCAGGAGAACCAGCGCGGCCAGATGATGGCGTGGCTGCAGGAATGGGAGCTGCCCCTCGCGGTGTCCGGTGAGCGCATGGCGTGGATGGCGCGGACCGGCCACCAGCACGCTGGTCTTCCGAAGGGACAAATGCTCCTCGCGGACGGCCGGATGCCGGGCATGGCGTCCGGCGAGCAGTTGTCGAAGCTACGCGAGAGCCGCGGCAAGCAAGCAGAGATCCTCTACCTGCGGCTGATGATCGTCCACCACCGCGCCGGCGTGGAGATGGCAGAGGCCGCTCAGGCTGCGGCGAGCGACTCACAGACCGTCCGTCTGGCCAGAACCATGGTGGAGGGCCAGAAGAGCGAGATCAACCTCATGACGAGCATGCTCGCCAAGCGCGGCGCCAAGCCGTGGAGCGATGCCGAAGCGGGTCAGAAATAGCCATCAGCACACAAAAACGAAGGGCCGGACGCCACGTGGGAGTCCGGCCCTTCGCCGTTCAGCGCGCACCCGAAGGCGCTGCGGCCGAACAGAACGAAGCACGCCACCAGGGGGAGGGAACGCGGCGCGCTTCGTCATGGTCAACGCTACAACGGGTCGACTTCCTTCCCGAAGAAACACCCACCGCGCGTGAGGTAGGTCGCATCAACCCGGCAGGGGATTTCGCGTCAGCGAATCTCGTTCACGGCCAACGACGTTCGAGACGCCATGCCGAAGGGTCGTCGAGGTTCCCCTCGGCGGTTCGCACGAAAACAAGACGGTCGTGAAGGCGCGAGTGGCGACCCGCCCAGAACTCGATCTCATCGCAGTCGATGCGGTAGCCGCCCCAGAAGTCGGGCAACGGAACGTCGTCGGGGCTGCCGGTGTCGGGGTAGCGCGCAGCCATCTCGGCGTTCGCCGCTTCGAGCTCGGCGCGTGAGTCGAGCGGGCGCGACTGCTTCGAGACCCACGCACCGACGCGCGAACCCCACGGGCGTGAGTCGAAGTATGTGCGCACGACGTCACGCGGCAGCTCCCGAGCCGTGCCGGTGAACCGGATCGCGCGGAACATCATGGGCCACGTCAGCGCGCCCGCCACCTGAGGGTTGGCCGCAAGATCGGATGCCTTCGCCGACTCGAGATTCGTGTAGAAACCGGGTCCGTCGGTCTCGAGGTAGCGCATGAGCACTGTGCGCACGTGGGGTGCGCCCTGAGCGTTCGCCGTCGCGATGCTGATGGCCTCAGGCTCCGGCACGTCACCCGAAGCGTCCTGGCGGCGGCGCGCGTCGCCCACCCATTGCCGCACGAGGTCGTAGGGCGCCGGGGGCACCTGCGACTCGTCGAGACCTTCACCGTCGTAGTCGATTCGCACCTCAGTCATGCCCCCATCTTGCACCCGCACACCTAGACTGCTCCGAGTGAGTGCCGAGACTTCTGCCGCGGAAACCGTCATCATCCCCGATTCGCTCAAGCCGAGCGACGGACGTTTCGGTTCCGGCCCGAGCAAGATCCGCCCGGAAGCCCTGCAGGCCCTCGCTTCGCGCTGGGCGCCCGTCATGGGAACCAGCCATCGTCAGGCACCGGTGAAGAACCTCGTAGCCGACGTGCAGGCGGGCCTCACCGAGCTCTACTCCATGCCCGAGGGCTACGAGGTCGTCATGGGCGTCGGAGGCTCGAACGCGTTCTGGGACGTCGCGACGTTCTCCCTCATCGAGAAGCGTCAGCAGAACCTCGTCTTCGGCGAATTCACCGCCAAGTTCGCCAGTGCTGCGGCGGCACCCTTCCTCGAGGCTCCGCACGTCATCGAGGCACCTGCGGGCAGTGTCGCTTCCCCCGTCGCGACGGCCGGAATCGACACCTACGCCTGGGCGCACAACGAGACCTCGACCGGCGCGATGGCGCCCGTGCAGCGCCCCGACGGCATCGCCGAGGACGCACTCGTCGTCATCGATGCGACGTCGGCGGCCGGAGGCCTGCCCGTCGATCTCACCGAGACCGACGTCTACTACTTCGCGCCCCAGAAGTCGTTCGCGAGCGACGGCGGCCTGTGGTTCGCCTTCATGTCCCCCGCTGCGCTCGAACGCGTCGCGCGCATCAAAGCGAGCGGACGTTGGATTCCTCCGTTCTTCGACCTCGACACCGCGGTGACGAACAGTCGCGCCCACCAGACGTACAACACGCCGGCCCTCGCGACGTACGCGCTCATGAAGGAGCAGCTCGACTGGCTCCTCGCAGGCGGCGGCATGGACTTCGCAGTGGGCCGTACGACCGCGTCGTCGCAGGCGCTCTACACCTGGGCCGACGCGCACGAACTGGCCTCCCCGTTCGTCAGCGAAGCCCAGCACCGCTCACTCGTTATCGGCACGATCGATTTCGCCGACACCGTGGACGCCGCCAAGCTGGCCGCGACGCTGCGCGCGAACGGCATCGTCGACGTCGAGCCCTACCGCAAGTTGGGCCGCAACCAGCTGCGCATCGGCATGTACCCGGCCGTCGACCCCTCGGACGTCGAGGCCCTGACGCGTTGCATCGACCACGTCATCGAACGTCTCTGACGTCACAGCTCGAGCGGGCGGGCCGAGCCCGCGCCGCTAGCATTTCCCAGGCTGCATTCCCAGGAAGGACGCTCATGCCCTCGGCCGCGAACCTCACTCGCGCCGTCGCCGAACACCGTTCCGCGACCGTCGAACTCGCCGACCACGCCATTCACCTCGATCTGACGGGGGCGCCGGATTCGACGCAGTCGACCTTCACGTCGACCTCGACGATCACGCTCGTCTTGAGCGAGTCGAGTGTCGAGATCGACCTCGTCGCGGTAGGGGAACCGCAGGTCGAACTCGACGGTGAGCGCGCCCGAGCGACGTACGCGGACTCGCGCGTGCGCGTCGAAGGGCTCACGCCGGGGCGCGAACACACCGTTACGATCACCGCGCAGTGCGTGTACGGCCACACGGGTGAGGGCCTGCACCGCTACCACGACCCCGAGGACGGCGAGACCTACCTCTACACGCACTTCGAGCCGACTGACGCCCGCCGGGTCTTCGCGTGCTTCGACCAGCCCGACCTCAAGGCTCCGTTCCGCATCAGCGTGAGCGCACCGACAGGGTGGCTCGTGCGTTCCAACGCCGAAGCCGAGCACAGCGCGAGCGAGGGCGCCGTCACGACGACCGACTTCGCCCCGACTTTGCCGATCTCGACGTACATCGTGTGCGTCATCGCCGGCCCGTACCACCACGTCGAGGACGAGTGGGTGAGTGACGACGGCCGCCGCGTGCCGCTGTCGCTCATGTGCCGCCCCGCGATGGCGTCACGTCTGCCGAGCGCCGACCTGCTGCGCTGGACGAAGGCCGGGTTGCCCTGGTGCGAGGAGCGGTTCGGCCGTGAGTACCCCTGGGGCAAGTACGAGCAGATCTTCGTGCCCGAGTACAACATCGGCGCCATGGAGAACCCCGGCCTCGTCACGTTCAACGAGCGCTACCTCAAGCGCGGCGACGCCACCCGCAGCGAGCGCGAGGCCCTCGCCAACACGCTTCTGCACGAGATGGCGCACATGTGGTTCGGCGACCTCGTCACGATGCCGTGGTGGGACGACCTGTGGCTCAAGGAGTCCTTCGCCGACTTCATCGGCACCCAGGCGAGCGAAGAGGTCACCGAGTTCGCCGACGCCTGGGTGACCTTCGGGCTCGGCCGCAAGATGTGGGCCTACTCCGCCGACCAACTGCCGACGACGCACCCGATCGTCGCGGACATCCCCGACGTCGAGGCCGCGCGGGCCAACTTCGACGGCATCACCTACGCCAAGGGCGCCTCCGTGCTGCGTCAGCTCGTTGCCTACGTCGGCGAGGACGCCTTCTACGCAGGAGTCTCGGCGTACTTCGCGGACCACGCGTTCGCCAACGCCTCGCTCACCGACTTCCTCACCGCCCTGTCGACCGCGAGCGGACGTGACATGGGTGCGTGGGCGCAGGCGTGGTTGCGCACGGCCGGCCCGGACACCCTCTCGGTGAACGGTGGCGAGCTCGTGCGCGAAAGCCTCGACTGGAGCGCCGACGAACCGCCCGCCTCCCCGGCGGCGCGCCCGCACCGCCTCCAGGTGACCTCGTTCTCCGTCACGGACGACGGCTGGACACCCCTCGATTCGGAGTGGATCGACGTCACCGACACACGCACTCCCCTGCCCAACACGGGCGCCGTCACGCTCGTCGACGACCACGACTGGACGTACGCGCGCATCGTGCCCGACGCCGCCACGTTCGACGCGTTGACGGGTCATCTCGCGGCGCTCGAGCCGACGAACTCGCGTGCCGTCGCGTGGGGTCAGCTGTGGTACGCGTGCCGCGACGCGCACCTTCCGACGCAGACGTTCTGCCGGACGGTGCTCGCGCACATCCCGGCAGAGCGCTCCCCCGCCGTCGTCGACGGCGTGTGCCTCAAGTACGTCACGGCCGTCACGGCGTATCTCCCGACCCCGATGCGCACCGAGTGGGGCGACGCGCTGTGGCATGTCGCGCGAGATGCCTACACCACGGCCCTCGACGGTGACCTGTACGACGCCTCCGCACAACCGACCGCACACCTCGATCTCGCCCTGGCGTGGCGACGCGTCCTCACGTGGGCTGCCGGCATCGCGCCCACGGCGCAGCACGAGGTGCGCGCGATGCTCGACGGCCCCGACGGTCTCTTCCACCCCGACGCCGACGAACGCTGGGCCCTGCTCGTCTCGCGCGCGGCACACGCCGGCGAGCACGAGGTCGACGAGGTGCGGGCCGAATTGGCTCGCGAACTCGAGCGCGATACGACGAAACGCGGCATCGCTCAGGCCATTGCCGTGCGCGCCGCGCTGGCGACGCCACAGGCCAAGCTCACCGCGTGGGAGCGCACCGATGACGAGTCACTGACGAACGAGGAGGTGGCTGCCCTCGTCGCCGGCCTCACGCACCCTGCGTCGGTGCACTGCGCTCAGAGCGTCGACCTGCAGGCGCGTTACCTCGATTCGCTGGAGCGGTGGTGGAACGGACGCAGCCAGGTCATCGCCTCGAAACTCGCCCGTGGGCTGTTCGGTGTCGTCACCGATGCCGGGGCCGCTCAGGCCTGGCTCGACGCGCACGTCGAGGCCCCGGGAGCGTTGCGCCGCATCGTCGTCGAGGAAGTCGACCAGTTGCGCCGCGCCGAGCGTGCCCGCGAGAACGCGAGCGCCGCGGCCTCCGTCTGAGTCAGAGGCTCGCGAGCTGGGCGAGGATCGGCACGAGCACGAAAGCCGCGAGCGCGACGAGAACGATGAGGCGACGGGTCTTCGGGGTCATGCCGCCGATTCTCTCACTGCGGGTTCGCGCACCGCGGCGTCGCCGCTCTGGCCGGCCGAGACGCTGGCCACAGCGCTGACGCGCTCGTCGTCGGTGTTGTCGAGGTCGCGCTCGCTGCGGTGCAGCCGCGGACGCATCGCCATGACGTCACGCGAGTCGTAGTGGCGGGCGTGCATGAGCGCCACCCCGGCGACCAGCGTTGCAAGGCCGACGGCAATGCTGCCGACGAGGATGGTCCAGCGGGCGCCGAACGTGTTGCCGATCCAGCCGATGAGCGGAGCGCCAACTGGCGTGCCGCCCATGAGGATCGCCATGTAGAGCGCCATGACGCGACCTCGCAGCGCCGGTGCGACGCTCAGCTGAACGGTGGCGTTCGCCGTCGTCAGCGCCGTGAGCGACGCGAGGCCGACGGGCACGAGGAAGATGCCGAAGAGCCAGACGTTCGGAGCGATCGCGGCAAGCGCCGAGAACACCGTGAACGACACGAGCGCGAGCATGAGAAGGCGCAGCGACGGCGCCTTGCGGCGTGCGGCCAGCAGAGCGGCTGCGAGCGAGCCGACAGCCATGACCGACGAGATGACGCCGTAGGCGCGGGCGTCGGCGTGGAAGACCGTCGTCGCCATGAGGGCCGTCGTGATCTGGAAATTCATACCGAACGTGCCGAGCACGAAGACGAGCCCCATGATGAGCTGCAGGTCGCGCCGTCCCTGGACGTAGACGAGCCCCTCGCGCACTCCCCCACGGCCCTTGCGCCGGGGCGCCGGACGTAGTTCGCGGGGGTTCATCGCGGCGAGTGCCACGAGGACCGCGACGAACGACAGCGTGTTGACGACCATCGACCAGCCCGCGCCGATGCTGGCGATGAGCAGGCCGGCGACGCCGGGGCCGATGAGGCGCGCAGCGTTGAACGAGGCCGAGTTGAGACCGACGGCGTTCGTCAGACGACTCTCGGGAACCATCTCGGAGACGAAAGCCTGACGCGTCGGGTTGTCGAGCGCGGTCGCGATGCCCTGGGCGAAGGCGATGGCCATGACGGCACCAAGGCTCGCGGTGTGGGTGAGCAGCAGAACGGCGAGCAGCGCCGAGGTGAGCGCGAGCGCGCTCTGGCTGAGCATGAGGAGGCGACGCTTCGGGTAGGCGTCGGCGAACGCTCCGGCGAGCGGGGCGAGGAGGACGACGGGCGCGAACTGCAGCGCAGTGACGAGGCCGAGGGCAGTGGCGTCGTGGTCGGTCAGCTCGGTGAGAACGACCCAGTCCTGGGCGACGCGTCCGACCCAGGTGCCGACGTTCGACACGAGTGCGCCGGCGGCATACAGACGGTAGTTGCGGATGGACAACGAGGCGAATGTGGGGCTCGTGGTACCTCCTCGGCTCGCGGGACGGGCGGGTGATCACGTCCGTCAACGCCGGAATGCCGCGGAATATTCCGTACCTATGCTTTGGTGACGCGCGTCTCGCCCTCGGGGTCGAAGTCGTCGTCGTCCCCGTCTTCTGCCCCGTCGTCGGCCCCGTCATCGTGAGGGCCGTCGACGAGGGTGATGTCGTCGTCGAGATCGTCGTCGCCCAACTGGTCGTAGGGCGGGTCGGTGTCGACCGGCTCATCGGCCGCCCGAGCATCGAGCGACTCAGTGGTCGGCGACCCTGCGTCGGACGGTTCATCGCGACCCGGCGTCGTCGGCAGCGCAGCCCCGCGCCTTCTCTCTGGGCTCACGTCTCCCCCGCGCAGCCCGAACGCGACCAGAACGAGCGCCGCGAGCTCCCGGGTGACGGTGCGATCGCCCTCCTGCCACGCTGCAGCGGGGTCCGGATCGAGCGATGCGAGGACGCTGGGACGCAGCGTCGTCAGGCCTTCGAGCGCGAGGAGACGTTCACCGCCCGGCATCGCGCGCAGGCGCGCGACGCGCCCGGCCCGCAGGGCGTAGCGAAGGCGGGTGAAGCACCACGGAATGAGTGCAAACAGGATGGGCACGAGCGCCGTCAGGAGTCCGAGCGTCAACGAGAGCCTGCCGAGACCGTCGGCGAGGTCGTGGCCCGACGCGGAGAGGTTGCGCCCCGTCGTCGCCGCGTTGTCGAAGGGGGTGCGCACCTCCTGGCCGACGAACGGGATCTTCGCGACGGCGCTCGCAGCGTCCGTCATGTTCTGAGCGAGCGAACCGCTGCCGGTTTCCAGCTTCGTCGCGCCGTCCTCGGCCACGAGCACGCGGCCGTGCACGACGACGCCCGCCCACACGGCGAGCAGACACCACAGCGCGAGCAGCGCGTCCGCAACGAGCTGACGCGTCCGCCGAGCCGAATCGTCGGCGTAGAACCGCAGACTCATGACACCTCCCCCTTCGTTCGTCCTGTCCCCATCCTAGGAACGCCTTGCGCCGCAGAACGTCGCGTTCAGCACGCAAACCCATCCAGCAGACATCCAGAAAACTTCCAGACTCGACGATCAGAATGGTCGGTATGAGCACACCCGAGGCACGCATCCTCATCGTCGAGGACGACACAAACATCCGCGACCTTCTCGCTACGAGCATGAAGTTCGCCGGTTTCGACGTCGCGGTTGCCGGCAGCGGCAGCGAAGGCCTCGGCCTTGCTGCCACGCAGGATTTCGACCTCGCCGTGCTCGACGTCATGCTGCCCGACATGGACGGCTTCGCCGTGACGAAGCAGCTGCGTGACGGCGGCCGTGAGCTGCCGATCGTGTTCCTCACCGCCCGAGACTCGGTCGACGACACGGTCAAGGGCCTCACCGTCGGCGGTGACGACTACATCACCAAGCCGTTCAGCCTCGAGGAGGTCGTCGCCCGCATCCGCGCCGTGCTGCGTCGCACGAAGGCCGACGACGCCGATGGCCCCACGGTGCGCGTCGCCGACCTCGAACTCGACGACGACAGCCACGAAGTGCGCCGCGCCGGACGCGTCATCGACGTCTCCCCCACCGAGTTCAAGCTGTTGCGCTACCTCATGCTCAACGCGGGCCGCGTCGTGAGCAAGAGCCAGATCCTCGACCACGTGTGGGACTACGACTTCCGCGGCGAGGCGGGCATCGTCGAGTCGTACATCTCCTACCTGCGCCGCAAGATCGACGCCGACTTCTCCGAGCCGCTCATCCACACCAAGCGCGGCGTCGGGTACGTGCTGCGCGAACCGCGCTGAACGAGGCCACGCTCTGCCCTCCCAGTCGCCGCGTCCGACGCCGTCGACGCTCTCAACTCCCGGCCGCACGGCCCGCGAGCAGTACGCCAGGTTGCGGGGCGGCATTCACCGCTGGCCTCTTCGTGCACGCATCATCGCGGTACTCGCAAGCCTGCTCGGTGCTGCGATGTTCGTCGTCGGCACGGCCGGCTCCTGGCAGCTCGAGACCTACCTCGTGCAGCGAGAGGACGCCGACCTCCAGGCCGCCGCGCCTACCCTCGTCTCCTCGACGATCCAGCAGGAATCCGAAGAGCCGTACATGACGCGCGCGGTGCCGCTCAACGTCTACGCGGCACGCATCGTCGATTCCCGGCGCACCCACGACTACGTTCCGGCCACCGGCCCGCGCCCCGATTTCCCCGTCGTCTCGGCCCGAACGGCCCGCACGTCGGAAGGCACGCCGCAAACGATCGGCTCCCAGGGCTCGTCGACGACGAAGTGGCGCATGGTGCAAGGCATCGACGAGGCCTCGGGCCGCCCCTATGCGGTCGCCGTCAGCCTGTCGAACGTGCGCACGGTCGTACGCCGCATGCAGATCATGACGATCGCCGTCAGCTCCCTCGCACTGCTCATCGCGACGGGCGCAGGCCTGTGGGCCGTGCGCCGCGCGTTGCGCCCGTTGCGCGACATCGAGGACACGGCCGCGGCCATCGCCGCCGGTGACCTCACGCGCCGCGTGCCCGACCCGGAAACGACCGACGAGGTGGAGAGCCTCGCGCACTCCCTCAACGTCATGCTGAGCCAGATCGAGCGCTCGATGGCCGTCAAGGATCGCAGTGAGGAGAGCATGCGACGCTTCGTCGCAGATGCCTCCCATGAGCTGCGCACTCCCCTCGCGACCGTCCGCGGTTATGCGGAGTTGTACCGCGTCGGCGCCGTCACCGACCCGGCCGACGTGTCCGCCGGATTCGGGCGCATCGAGAACGAAGCCAAGCGGATGAGCGCCATGGTCGACGACCTGCTCCTGCTCTCGCGCCTCGAGACCGAACAGCGCGCCGCGACGGTCGGTTCCGACTCGGCCGCGACCGCACGCCCCGTCTCCGACGTGGATCTCACCGTCATCGCTGCGGACGCCGTCGCCGACGCAGAGGCCCGCGTCACCTCACAGCGCTTCCGAGTGCGCGGCATCGACGGACCGCTCGGGCCCGTCACGGTGCGCGGAGACGAGCAGCGCCTGCGGCAGGTCGTGACGAACCTCGTGACGAACGCCGAGCGCTACACGCCCGAGGGCACCGAGGTCGACGTCCGCGTCGGGCACCTGCCCGGCCCGGACGGACGGCGCGATGCGGTGCTCCAAGTGGTCGACCACGGCCCCGGCATCCCCGAGTCGATGCGCGAGCGCGTCTTCGACCGCTTCTACCGCGCCGACCCGGCCCGCAGCCGCACCCAGGGCAGCACCGGCCTCGGCCTGTCCATCGTGGCCGCCATCGCAGCGGCCCACCACGGCACCGCGTCGGTCGACGAAACTCCTGGCGGCGGAGCCACGTTCACTCTCCGTCTGCCTTCCGGCCGCACAGCGGATCCACAGACAGACCAGGCCCGCTCAACCGATGCGGACCCACCGCCCACGACCCACTAACCTCGGTTCGAAGAAGGACCACGCGACAGCAGGAGTCTCGACATGACCGACCACCCGAACGCCACGCCAGACCGCCCGGACGGCGGGATGCGGCGCCCGCTGCCCGGTCAGCATCAGGCTCCTGCCACCGGCGCTTCCGACTCGGGCCGTGCCGGCCAGGGCGACACCTCCACTCCCTCGGGAGGCTCGCGCCCCGTCGACGCCACGCAGGAGATCCGTCCCGAACCGGCACGTCCGTACGGCCCCGGTGACCACCCGAACAGCCAGGAAGCGGGCCACCAGGGCACGGCCGGACACACCGTGCCGCAGCCACGCCAGCAGCCGGGGCAGGCTCCGAACCCCCAACAGCAAGCGCCCTGGGGCGCTCCGGCGGGCGGGTACGCCGCGATGAACGCCCACCCCGGCGGTCCGGCGGCACAGGGCCCCGCGGCCTCGGCGTTCTCGACGACCGACCAGGAGAAGGCGAAGAGTCGCAAGGGCCTGTTCGCTGCGGTCGGCGCCACCGCCGTCCTCGCAGCGGCGCTCGCCTCCGCAGGCACCTACGGCGTCGTGAAGGCAGGCGACGACGGCACCGGCTACACGAGCGGTAACTCCACCGTCATCAAGGCCGACCCGAAGGACTTCGCCGACGCGGGCACCGTCAACTGGTCGGCGACGGCGGCCAAGGTGAACCCGAGCGTCGTCTCGATCTCGGTCCGTTCCGGCGACAACGGCGGGCAGGGCTCGGGCGTCATCCTCGACAAGCCGGGCAACATCGTCACGAACAACCACGTCGTCGCGGGCGGCGACCGCGGGGACGACGCCGAGGTGCAGGTGACGCTGCACAACAACCGCACCTACAAGGCCGACATCGTGGGCACCGACCCGTCCACCGACCTCGCCGTCATCCGTATCAAGGACGTGCCGTCGCTCACCCCGGTGGAGATCGGCGACGACAAGAAGCTCGTCGTCGGCCAGCCCGTCATGGCCGTCGGTAACCCCCTCGGCCTCGCGGGCACCGTGACGACGGGCATCGTCTCCGCGATGAACCGTCCTGTGACGACGAGCGGCGGAAACTCCGGGGGGTCGTCGACGTCGAACGACACCGTCGTGACGAACGCGATCCAGACCTCGGCCGCCATCAACCCGGGCAACTCCGGTGGCGCGCTCGTCGACGGCAGCGGCCGCCTCATCGGCATCAACTCCTCGATCGCGTCGTTGAGTTCCGGCGGCGGCTCCGGTCAGAGCGGCAACATCGGCATCGGCTTCGCCATCCCGATGAGCGTCGTGAAGAACATCTCCGACCAGCTCATCGACAAGGGCGAGGCCGAGCACGCACTGCTCGGCATCTCCACTCAGCCCACAGAGGTGAGCAACGGAAAGGCCACGCTCACCGCGGCGAAGGTCTCGTCCGTGAGCAAGGGCAGCGGCGCCGAAAAGGCCGGCCTGCGTGAGAACGACGCCATCATCGAGCTCGACGGTCAGCCCATCACGTCGGCGAACGCGCTCGTCGCGCAGGTGCGCTCACGCACGGTGGGCAGCACGGTGAAACTGACGATCATCCGCGACGGCAAGCAGCAGAACGTCCAGGTCACGCTCGGAGCCCAGCCCGCCAAGAAGTGACCTGAGGACGCGTCAGTTCGCAGGGCCCATCCCGGCAACATCGGGGTGGGCCGTGCGCGTCGACAGCGGCACCGAGCAGTGCGGCCGAGCCCGCTATTGTTGGCTCTCCCCCATCGCTCGCGACCCGAGGTGAGTCACCCATGCCCGCACCCACGTCGGACGCCGTCCTCACCCACGAACGCGAACACCTCGCCCGGGCGCGCGCCAACCTCGCCCGGATGCGGGAGGCGACACTGGCCCTGGATGCGTCGAAGGCGAGCGACGCCGTCAGCGGTGAGGCCCTCGGCGCGACGCTTGCCCGGCGCGTGGCGGCCCTGACCGACGACCCGTCGACAACCCTCTTCTTCGGTCGCATCGACTACACCGACCCGACGCAGGCCACGGCCCACGAGGAACAGCTCTACGTCGGGCGCCGACACGTCTCCGACGAGGACGGCGACCCGCTCGTCATCGACTGGCGCGCACCGGTTTCGACGGCGTTCTACCGGGCCTCGCCCGCCGAGCCCATGGGCGTCAGCCTGCGGCGACGATTCGGCGTCGAGCGCGGCGAACTGACCGCCTACGAGGACGAGCACCTCAGCCACCCCGACGAAGGCGACCGCGTCGACGGCGACCTGCGCAGCGCGATCCTCGCCGAAGAGATCGAACGGCCGCGCTCCGGCCCGATGCGCGACATCGTCTCGACCATCCAGCCCGAGCAAGACGCTCTCGTGCGCGCGGACGTGACGACCACCGTCTGCATCCAGGGAGCGCCCGGCACCGGTAAGACCGCCGTCGGTCTGCACCGCGCCGCGTGGTTGCTCTACACCTTCCGGGCACGGCTCGATCGCGCCGGCGTCCTCGTCGTCGGCCCGAACGCGGCGTTCCTCGACCACATCTCCGCCGTGCTCCCGTCGCTCGGCGAGGCGCGGGTACGCCACGCGACGATCGCGACCCTCCTCTCGGGCGACGTGGATCCCGAAACCCCGAAGGAACGCCGCTGGGCTGTGCGCGGCACGGACGACGTAGCCGTCGCCGTGCTCAAGGGGGACGCGCGCTGGGCGCCCGTGATCCACCGCGCTGTCTGGGCACACGCCTGCGAACCGACCGAAGCGCTCGTCGTACCGCGCGGCTCCCGTCGGTGGCGCGTGGCCGCCTACGAGGTGGCGGAGATCGTCGACGAACTGCGTACGCGGGGTGTGCGTTACGAAGCGGCCCGCGCCATGCTGGCGCAGCGGCTGGCTCACGCCGTCATGGTGAAGCTCGAAGCGTCGGGCGATTCGCCGGACGACCGGGTGCAGGACGCCATCGCGCGCAGCGCCCCGGTGAAGGCGTACATCAAGGCGCTGTGGCCCAAGATCGACGCGGCCGGTGTCGTCCACCGGCTCCTGTCCGACGCCGACTTCCTCAGCGAGTGCGCGCGCGAGGATCTCGACGCCGACAAGCAGGCTCTCGCCCTGTGGGCGAAGCCGCCGCGAGCCAAGGGCTCGGCGCGGTGGAGCGTCGCGGACCTCGGGCTGCTCGACGAAGCCGCGGACGCGATCGAGCGCACGACGAGCCTCGGGCACGTCATCGTCGACGAGGCCCAGGACCTCTCGGCCATGCAGTTGCGCGCCGTCGGCCGTCGCTGCTCGACGGGTTCGGCCACCGTGCTCGGCGACATCGCGCAGGCGACGACGCCGTGGGCGCCCGGCTCGTGGGACGCCTCGATGGGTCACCTCGGCAAGCCCGAGTTCCACCTCGAGGAACTGCGTCAGGGATTCCGTGTGCCGGCGGCCGTCATCGAGTACGCAGCGCTCCTCCTGCCGACGATCGCGGCGGGGCTCGCCGCGCCCGAGTCGGTGCGCTCCAACCGTGGACGCCTCGAGCACCTCAAGGTCGACGGCGCGCAGGCCCTCCCGGCAGGAACGCTGGACGCGATCCGCGCTGCGGCGAGCGAGCCGGGCTCGGTTGGCGTCATCGCCATCGGATCGACGATCGACGCACTCGAATCAGCGCTGCGTGATGCAGGGCTGGCCTACGGACGACTGGGCAGCGATCACGGCGATGCTCAGGATCACCAGATCGAACTCGTGCCCTCCGACGTGGCGAAGGGCCTCGAGTTCGACCGCGTTGTCGTGGTGGAGCCGGCCGACATCGTGGCCGCCGAAGCCGACGAGCTGACTGGCCTGCGGCGCCTCTACGTCGTCCTGACGCGTGCCGTCAGCGCCCTGACGATCGTGCACGCCAAAGCGCTGCCGCCGCAGCTCAGTTCGAGCGCGGTGCCCGCAGGTGAGCCCGCTCGGCCAGTTCTTCCTCGCTGACGGGAACGAGCAGGTCGGCGCCCGGCGGCAGCACTGCCGTGACGGTGAAGACGGTCTCGGTGTCGTCGAGGTTGTTCGCGTCCTAGTAGTGGATGAGGTCGCCGCCCGGCTCCCAGAACGCCTCCCCCGCGCGGATGATGCGCTCGGGTTCGCCCTCGACCTCGAAGCGCATCTCTCCGGAGATGAGGTAGCCGAAGACGGGGCCGGGGTGGCGGTGCGGCGGGCTGCCCGCGCTGCCGGGCGGGAGCGTGACGAGCACCGTCGTCACGTCTGCGGGGCCGGGCACGTGTTCGACGTTCGCTTGGGACAGGACATCGATCCTGGGTCGGTGTCGCTCACGGCCTTCTCCCTCGATTGATCACTCTGTGGCGATGGCGGACAGGATGTTGAGCTTCGACGCGCGTCGGGCCGGCCACCACGCGGCGAGCACACCCACGAGGGCCGCGAGCACGAGGAAGAGCGCGAGGCGCCCGTACGGAATGACGAGGACGTCAACACCCGAATCGGCCTGCGTGCGCTGGAACAGCACCCCGAAGATCGTGCCGAGGACAACGCCGATGAGAGCACCGATGAGCGAGATCGTCACGGCCTCGAGGCGCACCATCGAGCGCAGCTGACGGCGGCTCAGACCGACCGCCCGCAGCAGCCCGATCTCACGGGTGCGCTCGATGACGGACAGCGCGAGCGTGTTGATGATGCCGAGCACCGCGATGACGATGGCGAGACCGAGCAGGCCGTAGATCAGCGTGAGCATCGAGTCGATCGGCGCGCGCTGCTCGGCTGCGTAGCCCTCCTGGTCCTTCACCGTGATCGTCGGGATGTCCTTGACGACCCCCTCGAGCCCGGCCTGCACCTTCTGTCGGTCGGCGCCGTCGGCCACGAGGACGTGGAGCATGTTGTCCTTCTTCCCGCCGCCGATTGCCTCGAACGTCGGGATCGTGACGACGTAGTCGTCCTGACGGTCGTTGTCCTCCTTGTCGAAGACACCCGCGACGTTGACCGTGCGGGTGCGCGAGCCGTCGACCGTGATGCGCACCTGAGTGCCCGGCTTCCAGCTGAAGGCCTTCGCGACGTCCGTCGAGACGAGGAGCTTCGAGTCGTCGAGCGCATGCGAACCCTGCGTCACCGTGATCGGCGCAACGTCGTCGAGCGATGCCGCGTCGACGGCCAGGAAGGTGGCAGGAGCGTCGTTGGCCGTGCCGTCGCCGTAGCGCTGGCGTGAGACCTCGCGGACGCCGTCGACCTTCTTCATCGACGGCGCGATGCTCTGCGACATCGGCTCCGAGCGCTGGCCGCTCACGACGAAGTCGCCGCGGAAACTCTTGGCGATGAGGGCATCGATGCTGCCCGAGGCCGAGGCGCCGAACACCGTCATCATCGACACGAGCGCGAGCCCGATCATGAGCGCCGATGTCGTGGCCGCGGTGCGGCGCGGGTTACGCAGCGAGTTCTCCTCGGCGAGGCGTGCCACGACGCCCTGACGCCGGGCGAGGGCACCGATGCCGCGTACCACCGGGCGCGCCAGCACGGGTGTGGCCGCGATGGTGCCGAAGAGCATGAGCACCATGCCGGTGACGAACACCCAAATGCTCGAGTCGGTGACGAGCTGCGCGACGACGAGCGCGACGCCGATGACGAACAGGAGCGCACCGAACCACGCGCGACGGGAGACCGTCTGCTCGGGCTCGACCTGGTCGTCGCGCATGGCAGCGATCGGTGAGATGCGGGAGGCACGGCGGGCCGGAAGCCAGGCCGCGAGCGTCGTGACGCCGAGGCCGATGACGAGCGACACGATAATGGTGCGGGGCTTGAGTGTGAGGCCACCGGTGTCGATCTCGGCGCCGAGACGAGCGAGCAGGGCCGAGATGCCCTTGGCGAGCAGGACGCCGACGCCGATGCCGAGCACCGAACCGATGAAACCGACGACGAGCGCTTCGATGACGACGCCGCCGAAGACCTGACGCCGCGACGCGCCGAGCGCGCGCATGAGCGCCAATTCCTTGCTGCGCTGCGCGACGAGGATGCCGAACGTGTTAACGATGAGGAACGAGCCGACGAGCAGCGCGACGCCCGCGAAGACGAGGAGGAAGGTCGTGATGAACGACAGCGCGTCCTGGATCCCGGAGGCCGCCTCGTCTGAGGCCTGCTTGCCGGTGACGACCTCGAAGCCCTCCGGAACGGTGGGTTTGAGGGCCTTGACGACGTCGTCCTGGGACGTGCCGGGCTCGGCCTCGACCCACAGCGAGGTGTAGCCGTCGCGCCCGTCGAGGAAGAGCTTCTGGGAGGTCTTCGTGTCGACGACGGCGAGCGTCGTGCCGACCATCGAGCCGTTGGCGTAGGAGGCGAAGCCGACGAGTTTGCCGGAGTAGCGCGGCGTCTCACCGGTGGTGAGGATGCTCACGGTATCGCCGATTCGGTAGCCGCCGCGCTCTGCCGTTTTCGGATCGAGCGCGATCTCACCGTTCTTCGTCGGTGCCCGGCCCTCGGTGATGTGGAGGCCCTCGGCGCCCTCGGCGGCCTTGGCTGTGTGGAAGTTGACGCCGAACGCAGGCGCCCCCTGCCCGCCGATGACCTTGCCGTCCTTGGCCAGGACGGTGGCCGAAATGGAGGTGACGACTCCGTCGACCTGCTTGACGCCGTCGGTGGCTCGGGCCTTCTCGAGCGCGCTCGGCGGGATGATGCGAGCGCCGAGGCGCGAGCCGTGACCGCCGCTCTCCTGCGCGAGACGGACGTTGGCGTCACCGACGGTGCCGTTCATGATGCCGGTGAAGGCCTTGCCGAGGGAATCGGTGAACATGAGCGAGCCGGCGACGAAGGCGACGCCGAGCACGATGGCGAACGTGCTCATGAGCAGGCGCAGTTTGCGCGCCCACACCGTCTTGAGCGAGGTGGCGAGCACCCTTATCGCCGCCCGGTGCGGGACTCGAATTGCTTCATGCGGTCGAGCACGCGCTCCGAGGTGGGGTCGCGCATCTCGTCGACGACGCGGCCGTCGGCGAGGAAGACGACTCGGTCGGTGAAGCCGGCGGCGAACGCGTCGTGGGTGACCATGACGATGGTCTGCCCGAGCCGGTCGACGCTGCGACGCAGGAAGCTCAGGACCTCTTCGCCGGAGCGGGAGTCGAGGTTGCCGGTGGGTTCGTCGGCGAAGATGATGTCGGGCTGCGTGACGAGGGCGCGCGCACACGCGACGCGCTGCTGCTGGCCGCCGGAGAGCTGGCTGGGGCGATGCCCGAGGCGCGATTGGAGACCGACGGCGTGGATGACGTCGTCGAACAGCTCCTGGTCTACCTTGCGCCCGGCGATCGAGGCGGGCAGCAGGATGTTCTCGCGCGCTGTGAGCGTCGGCACGAGGTTGAACGACTGGAAGATGAAGCCGATGCGGTCGCGGCGCAGCGCGGTGAGGCGCCTGTCGTCGAGGCCGCTGACCTCGGCGTCACCGATGTAGGCCTTGCCGTCGGTGGGCGTCTCGAGCGCGGCGAGGCAGTGCATGAGGGTGGACTTGCCCGATCCGCTCGGCCCCATGACGGCGGTGAACTCGCCCTCGTAAAGATCGAGGCTCACCCCGTCGAGCGCGAGGACACGCGCGTCGCCCTCGCCGTACGCCATCGTCAGGCCGTCGGCCTCCGCCGCGATCGTGCGTTCGCTCATGCCGCCAACCTAGCGCGCCGCACCGACAAGGGGTGGAAACGGTCACGCCGTCGAGACCACGAGCTGGCGGTGGTCACAGACAAGGCAATGGCTACGGCATCAACGGGATACCCGGGGCAAGGGAACGTAGGGACAGTCACGTGCCGGGGGTGCGCACCGTCCACAGGTGTGACGGCTGGGCGCGCCTGTGGATGACCGAACGCACCGCTCTAAGCGTCCTGCCTAACGTCGAACCCGAGGAGACGAACCCCCTCGCCTCCCCCGTTCGAAAGGCAGCACCATGGCATCGCAGTACACCGTCGACTCCGACGCGATCTCCACCCACGGCACCGACACGGCCACCCTCGTCACCGAGCTCGAGACGTCCCTGACGAACCTCAACACGAAGCTGACGACCCTGCAGACGCAGTGGAAGGGCTCGGCCTCGACCAACTTCTCGTCCCTCATGACGACGTGGCACACCGACATGACGAAGCTCAAGGGCACCCTCAGCTCGATCAGCTCGACGCTTCACCTCACGAGCAACGAGTACTCGACGGCCGAGGACACCAACATGCGTCGCTGGATCAGCGCCTGACAGCCCACGCACGCACGAACACGAAGCGCGCCCGCGCGAACCTCCACGACCTAGCGTGGAAGAACGTGCGGGCGCGCTTCGGACCTGCCGGCTCACAAGGCGGCGGCAACCTCCGTCGCCTGCTTGATGGCACGCTTCGCGTCGAGCTCGGCGGCCACATCGGCGCCGCCGATGACGGTCACCTTGCTCTCGTCGAGGCCTGGGATGAGGTCGCGCACCGACTCCTGGCCGGCGCAGATGACGACGGTGTCGACGTCGAGCACCCGCGTGACCGGCTCGGCGGCGTCGAACTTCTCCTGCGCCTCGCTCGACACCTTGCCCAGACGCTTGTCGAGCGCCTTGAGCTGCGGCACCATGCCGAGCGGCAGGCCGGTTTTCTTCGACAGCTTCGTCACCGGGCCCACAGGGCGCGGCGGCGCGGCGGTGAGCGTCAGGTGGAGGCCGTCATCGTCGATGCGGTCGTACGTGGCGCCGCCGATGAACTCGACCTTCGAGTCCTTGAGCGTCTGCCGGTGCACCCAACCGGTCGTCTTGCCGAGGCCCTTGCCGAGCGCCGTGTGCTTGCGCTGCACGAGGTAGACCTGGCGGCGCGGATCCTCCATCACCTTCTCGGTGATGTTGCCCGGCACCGTTTCGGAGTCGGTGACGCCCCAGCGCTCCATCCAGTGCTTGAGCGTCTCGTGCGGCTCGTGCAGGAGGAACTCGCTCACGTCGAAACCGATGCCTCCGGCGCCGACCACGGCGACGCTCGCGCCGGCCGTCTTCTCGCCGCGCAACAGTTCGTCGTACATGATGACCTTCGGGTGGTCGAGGCCCTCGATCTGCGGGCGACGCGGCACGACGCCCGTGGCGAGCACGACGTGGTCGAACTCGGCCAGCACGTCGGCGTCGGCCTTCGTGCCGAGGCGCACCTCGACCTTGAGCTCCTCGAGGCGACGCGTGAAGTAGCGCAGGGTCTCGGCGAACTCCTCCTTGCCGGGGATGTTCATCGCGAGACGGAACTGGCCACCGAGGTGATCGCGCGTCTCGAACAGCGTGACGGCATGGCCGCGCTCGGCGAGGTTCGTCGCGGCGGCGAGACCGGCGGGGCCGGCGCCGACGACGGCAACGCTCTTGGTGCGCTGCTTCGGCACCGGCAGGAGCACGAGCTCACCCTCGCGCCCGGCCTGCGGGTTGACGAGGCAGCTCACCTTCTTGCCGCCGAAGGTGTGGTCGAGGCAGGCCTGGTTGCAAGCGATGCAGGTGTTGATGAGGTCGGTACGCCCGGCCTCGGTCTTCTTGACGAAGTCCGGGTCGGCGAGCAGCGGGCGCGCCATCGAGACCATGTCGGCCAGGCCGTCGGCGAGCAGCTGCTCGGCCACCTCGGGCGTGTTGATGCGGTTGCTCGCGATGACGGGGATGTCGACCTCGGCGCGCAGCTTGCCGGTGGCCCACGCGAACGCGGCGCGCGGCACCGACGTCACGATCGTCGGGATGCGAGCCTCGTGCCAGCCGATGCCCGAGTTGAACATCGACGCGCCGTCGGCCTGCAGGTGCTGCGCGAGCGTCGCGATCTCCTCGAACGTCTGCGAGTTTTCGACGAGGTCCGCCACCGAGATGCGGTACAGCACGATGAAGTCCTCACCCGCGGCGTCACGCACGGCACGGACGATCTCGCGCGGCAGGGTCATACGCGCCTCGGCGCTTCCACCGAAACGGTCCGTGCGGTCGTTCGTGCGCGCGGCGAGGAACTGGTTGATGAGGTAGCCCTCGGAACCCATGATCTCGACGCCGTCGTAGCCGGCTTCCTTCGCCAGGCGCGCCGACGTCGCGTAGTCGCGGATCGTGCGCTCGACGTCCTTCGTCGTCATCGCCTTGGGGCGGAACGGCGTGATCGGCGACTTCTTGTTCGAGGCGCTCTTGCTCCAGGGCGTGTAGCCGTAACGACCCGCGTGGAGAATCTGCATGAGGATGCGGCTGTCGTGCTCGTGCACCGCGTCGGTGACGATCTTGTGGCGATCGACCTGACGCTTCGCGGTGAGCATCGAGCCGAACGGGCTGAGCTGACCGGTCGTGTTCGGCGCGAACCCACCCGTCACCATGAGCGCGGTGCCGCCCTCGGCGCGGGCGGCGAAGTAGCGTGCCAGCTGCGGGAAGTCACGCTTCTTGTCCTCGAAGCCGGTGTGCATCGAGCCCATCATGACGCGGTTCTTGAGCGTCACGCCGCTCACCTCGAGCGGGCTGAGCAGGTGCTCGTAACTCATGCGGTTCTCCTCGATGTACGTGACGCCTCGGGCGCCTCGGTGGTCTCGTGTCGGATGGCAGTCGGTGGGGTGTCGGCAGCGGGTGCGGCGGAGGCTCCGAACAGGGCGAGCATCTCGTCGCACCAGGCGAGCAGGGACTGCTCGGTGAGGATGCCGCCGCGCAGCACCGCGTACAGGGGGCGCTCCTCGTCGGTGAGCGCTTCGACGTCCGGGTAGTGCTTGGCACGGTTCGCCTCGAAGTAGGCGAGCTGTTCGGCGTGCTCGGCGCGGCGGCGGCGGATGTCGGCGATGACGGCGTCCTCGTCGCCGAAGCCCATGCCGCGGATCTTGACGGCGAACTCCGAACGCAGCTGTTCGCTCGGGGTGGGCTCCTGCGTCCACCGCAGCAGTTCGGCGCGCCCGAGATCGGTGACGGCGTAAACCCGTCGGTCGGGGCGTCCCTCCCCCGGTTCGACGCGGACGGCGAGCAGGCCGTCCTCGGCCATGCGCCCGAGAACGCGGTAGATCTGTTGGTGCGTGGCTCGCCAGAAGAAGCCGAGCGAGCGGTCGAAGCGACGCGTCAGGTCGTACCCGGTGGCCTCCTGCTCCGCGAGGGAGACGAGGAGCGCGTGCTGCAACGACATGCACTTAGTTTCATATGCGCACAGGTGCATGTCAACGCGGGCAGCGTGAAGCCACCCAAGGGCTGGGTTGAAGGGTTCAGCGACTCACGCCGAAAGCGTGCGGCCGCCGGCGTCGAGCGCGTAGCGGTGCTCGGCGAGCGACGCGGCGAGGGCGTGATCGTGCGTGACGAGCAGGATGCCCAGCCCGTCAGCGGCCCGACGCCGGAGAGCGTCAGCGATGGCCGTCGAGGTGATCGGGTCGAGGTGGGCCGTGGCCTCGTCGGCGAGGAGGTAGCGCGGCCCCTGAGCGAGGGCTCGGGCGAGAAGCAGCCGCTGGAGCTGCCCGCCGGAAACCTCACGCGGCAACCGGTCGAGCACCGAGCCGTCGAGGCCCACCTCCCCCGCGAGCGCCACGGCATCGACCTGCCGACCGCGCAGACGGGCCGCCAGCTGGATCGCGTCGCCAAGGCGCATGCGCGGATCGGCCGCCGCGAGCGGGTGTTGGGTGAGCAGAGCGGTGTGGCCACTCAACCGCCCCCCGGCACGCACGGGTTCGTCGTCGCAGCGCACCTCACCGACACTCGGGGCGAGGAGCCCGGCGAGCAGTCGCGTGAGTGTCGACTTGCCGCTACCCGAGGGGCCCACGAGGGCCGTGACGGCACCCGGGCGCATTTCGAGGTCGAGCGGACCGACCTGCGCGCCGTTCGCGCCCGGGTAGGTGTACGCCACCTGGCGTGCCACGAGACTCATCGCTCCCCCTGCCCGACGCGCGCCGCCGTCGCCGTGAGTGCCCGCAGGTAGTCGTCGGACGTCTCGGTGGCCAACGCTGCAGGCTCGGTGTGCGCCACGAGGACGCCGTCACGCAGCACCGCCACGCGGTCGACGAGGTCGCCACGCAGCACGGCGTCGATCTCGTGCGTCACGACGAGGACGGCGACGCCTGCGTCGTCCGCGATGCCACGCAGCACGGCGAGCAGTTGTGAGGCGAGTTCGGGGTCGAGGCCGGCCGTCGGTTCGTCGGCCACGAGCACCCGGGGTTCAGAGGCGAGCGCCGCGACGAGCGCCGCGCGGGCCAGCTGACCGCCGGAGAGCTGGTGCGGGAAGCGTTCGAGCAGGTTCTCGTCGAGGTGCACGAGCTCGCAGAGCTCGGCCAGGTCACGTGCACCGTCATGACGGCGGTGCACCTCCTCGATCTGCCCCCGAAGGCGCCGGGTCGGGGTGAACGCGTCCGAGACGTCCTGCGGAACGTGGCCCACCTGCGCGGAGGCCGAACCCGGACGGTGCGGGTCGACGACGACATCACCCGCGACGATGCGCCCCTCGACGCGCGCGTCACGCGGCACCAAACCGCAGCAGGCCGCCACGAGCGTCGACTTGCCCGCACCGGACTCACCGACGAGGGCCGTCACCTCCCCCGCCGCGACCGCGAAGCTGATGTCGTCGCACGCGAGCGTCGTCTGCTCGCCGCGGCTACGGCGCACGCTGACGTGCTCGAGGCGCAGCGCAGCGCGGTGGTCTGAATCGCGAGCGCAGGACGCCTCGTCAGAAGGCTCTGCCGACCCAGCCTGCTCGGCCTCGACCAAAGCGGGCGGCGCAGAAGCCCGACGTGTGCGCTTGGCGTACAACGACGACAGCGCCAACGTGAGCACGACGAGGAAGATCGACGGGAAGACGAGCGGCCACCACTGCCCGGTGAGCAGCCCTGCGCGCGAGGTGGCGATGAGCGTGCCCAGGCTGGCCTGTTCGGGGCGCAGACCAATGCCGAGGAACGACAGGGTCGACTCGTGCCAGATCGCGTGCGGCACGAGCATCGTCACGGCGAGCGCCGTCTGCGGGGCCACCGCGGAGAGGACGTGATGGCGCACGATCTGCGTCGACGATGCTCCGGCGACGCGGGAGCACGCGACGTAGTCGGACGCGAGCACGGCCTGCGTCTCGGCCCGCACCACGCGGGCGACGGTGGGCCAGTGCGTCAGCGCAAGCGCGATGAGGATGGCCGTGACGGAGCCACGGAACATCGCGACGACGACGATCGCCGCAAGAAGGTGCGGCACGGAGGCCACGGCGTCAGTGACGCGCATGAGCAGACGATCAGCCCGCCCGCCGAGGCTGGCCGCCGCCGTCCCGACGGCAAGACCGAGCACGGTCGCGACGAGCGCCGCACCGAGCGCGACGACGAGCGAGACCCGCAGCGCCTCGGCCACCTGGACCGACACGTCGAAACCGAGAGTGTCGGTGCCCATGACATGCGGCCAGCCGGGAGCCGTGCGGGCGGTGTCGTAGTTCGACTCGCGCATCCCCGACGACGCGAGCAGCGGCCACAACACGGCGTAGGCGGCGATGAGGGCGAGAACGATCGCCGGGCCGCGCCGAGGCCGCAAACCAGCAGAGACGCTTCGGGTGCTCATCGCTCCACCTGCGCTCGCGGGTCGACGACGAGCAGGGCGCAATCCGAGAGCCACGAGCCGAGCATCATGACGAGCGTCGTGGCAGCGGTGACCGCCGCGAGCAGGGCGAAGTCGGCCGTCAGCGCTGCCTCCACGGTGGCGTCGGCGAGGCCGGGCCAGCTGAAGACCTCCTCGACGACGAGGGCGCCGACGACGAGCTCGGGCAACCGCGCCCCCATGAGAGCGATGAGAGCGGCCGCGGAAACGGGAGCGATGTGGCCGCGCAGCACCTCACCGCGCGAGAGGCCGCGCACCTGGGCCTCGCGCACAGCGCCGCTCCCGAGCGCCTCACGCACGGACTCGCGCAGGGCCAGGGCGAACCAGGGCACCTGGCTCAGGGCGAGCACGACCGCGGGCATGACGATGTGGTGCACCACGCCGCCGAACGTCACCGGCTGCCCGGGCTCGGTGAGCCCGCCGACCGGGAACCAGCGCAGGGTCACCGCGAACAGCGCGACGGCGAGCAGACCGATGACGAACGGAGGCATGCCCGTCAGGGCCAGCGTCACCCGTTCGAGCGCGCGGTCGAGCAGACCGTCGGGGCGCAACGCGGCGACAGCGGCGACGCCGAAGGCGATGAGCAGCGCGATGACGAGCGCGACGACCGACAGGCCCAGCGTCCACGGCAAGCGCTCGGCGAACACCGTCGTCACGGGCTGTTTGAGGCTGTGGCTGGCACCGAAGTCGCCGGTGAAGGCGTTCGCCATCCAGTTCCACCACGTCTGCCAGAACGGCACATCGAGCCCGAGCGAGTCGCTGATCGCGTCGCGCTCGGCGCGACCCGTGTGCTCGAAGCCGTCACCCAGATAGGTGACGAGCGGGTCGAGCGGCGAGAGCGCCGCGAGCGCGAAGGTCGCCAGCGTCACCGCGGGCACGACGAACAGCGTCGCGAGGGCACGGCGTGCCGTGAGCACGCCGATCTCGTGACGCCGTTCCCCGAACCGACGACGAAGTTCCTTCACGCGATCAATTCTTCTTCCACGCGCCCAGCGACCACCACGGGCCCCACGTCGTGCCGTGAGAGTGCGGCTCGACGATCGGGGCCGGGCCGGAGAAACCCTTGTCGCGCGAGGCGTAGGTGTGGTGCAGCGTGGCGAGCACGACGTACGCCGGGTCCTTGACGTACTCGCCCTGCGCGGCGCGGTACTGCTTCGTCGCTTCGGTCTCGTCGGAGGTCGACTGTGCCGCCTCCAGAGCTGCGTCGACCTTCGCGTTCTTGTAGTTGCCGGGGTTGTCGAACGGCCCGGACGCGGAACCGCGCGAGTGCAGCGCGCGGTGGGCCTGGGTGTCAACGGTGTACGGGTTGTCGCCACCACCGAGCATGACGGCCGTCGTGCGCATCTTGGGTTCGATGTCGTCCCAGCTGCCGCCCCACAGCTTCACGTTGACGCCGAGGCCGCGCAGCTGGTCGGCGAAGGCGGAGGCCAGTTCGCGACGCAGGGTGTCGGACGCCGGGTAGGCGAGCGTCAGCTCGGCGCGCTTGCCGTCCTTCGTGCGGACACCGTCGGCGCCCTTCTTCCACCCCGCCTCGTCGAGGAGTTTCTCGGCCTCGGCCTTGCGGGCTGCACCCTTGGCCTTCGTGAAGTCGACGTCGGCGCGCTGGGGGAAGACCTTCGTGATGGGGCTGACCTCCGGGGTGCCGCGCCCGGCGAGCACCTTCTCGACGAGCGCCTCGCGGTCCACCCCGATGTTGAGCGCACGGCGCGTCTCGGGCTGGGAGGTGATCGGCACGGACACCGGCAGCGAAACCCCACGCCAGTCGGCGGAGCGCACACCGGCGACCTTGAGGCCGTCACGCCCCTCGACGCTCTTGGCCAGGCGCGGCGGCAGCGCGGAGCCGTCGACCTGCCCGGAGACGACCTGCTGCATGCGGGCGTTGTCGTCCTCGACGTGACGGATGACGACCTTGTCCACCTCGGGCTTGCCGCTGCGGTACTTGTCGTTGGCCACGAACGTGGCCTCGTTCGGCGCGAGCCTCTGGAGCTTGAACGGGCCCGTGCCGACGGGCTTGGTGTTGAGCTCGGAGTTCGCCGCGTCACCCGAGGTGACCTTCTCGCTCGGCGCGATGCCGAGGAGCAGGCGCGAGGCGAAGCCGCCGTTCGGCGCCTTGAGGCGGAAGACGACCGTGGAGGCGTCCGGCGTCTCCACCTTGTCGATGAGGCGGTAGTCGTCGGCGATCGGCGACGCCGACTTCGGGTCGAGCACCGCGCGGTAGGTGGCCGCAACGTCCTTGGAGTCGAAGGCGCTGCCGTCGTGGAACGTCACGCCCTTCTTGAGGCGCACCGTCCACGTCTTGCCGCCGTCGCTCACCTTCGGCTTCGACTCGGCCAGCGCGGGCGCGAGGTCGGGAAGCTCCTTGTCGTTCGGCGCCGACGGACGCAGGAGACCCTCGAACACAGGTGAAACGCCCGTCGCGCCGTAACCGGCTACCGGGTAGTACTGACCGACCGGCTCGGCATCTGCCAGCGTGATCTGGTTCGTCGACGACGCCTTGTCACCGTCGGAGCCCCCGGGCGCCGAGCACCCCGCCAGAGCCACTCCGAGCGCGGCCGCTGCCGCAGCGATGGTCGTCCTGTTCGCCGTGCGAACCATGTGCGTACTCCTTGTGATCCAGAATCCCCAGCGCCGAGGCCCAGGCCTACCCTAACGCCCTGGTGCGACGACGTCGCACATAGGCCGTGAGGCACGCGTCACTGTGCCGCCACCACGCCGGTCGACGCGCACAGCGAAGCGGGCGACCACCCGAAGGTGATCGCCCGCTTCACGCGAGGGGTGGGCTTGCCGGAATCAGAAGCCATGTCTATTTGGGCTTCTGACACCCGCTCGGCTACGGCCGGGGGCTGGGCTCGCTTCGCTCGCCGAGCCCCCAACCTTCGCCTCCCAGGGTCAGAAGCCCATGTCTATCTGGGCTTCTTCCTCGCACTCCGCTACGGCCGAGGGCCGCCCTCGCATTCGCTCGGACGACCCTCAACCTACGCATGCGCGCTTCGTCAGAAGCCCATGCCACCCATGCCGTCCATACCCGCACCGGCGGCGTCGCCGCCGGCGTTCTTCTCGGGCTTGTCGGCGATGACGGCCTCGGTCGTGAGGAACAGCGCCGCGATGGACGCAGCGTTCTCCAGAGCCGAACGCGTCACCTTGGCGGGGTCGATGATGCCCGAGGAGATCATGTCGACGTACTCGCCCGTGGCGGCGTTGAGACCATGGCCCGGCGTCAGACCGCGCACCTTCTCGACGATGACGCCCGGCTCGAGACCCGCGTTGAGCGAGATCTGCTTGAGCGGAGCCTCAGCGGCGACGCGCACGATGTTCGCACCCGTGGCCTCGTCACCCTCAAGACCGGCGAAGGCCGACTCGGCGTCCTTCGTGGCCTGGATGAGCGCGACGCCACCACCGGCGACAATGCCCTCCTCGACGGCGGCCTTCGCGTTGCGAACGGCGTCCTCGATGCGGTGCTTGCGCTCCTTGAGCTCAACCTCCGTCGCGGCACCGGCCTTGATGACGGCGACGCCACCGGCCAGCTTCGCGAGGCGCTCCTGGAGCTTCTCGCGGTCGTAGTCGGAGTCGGAGTTCTCGATCTCGGCGCGGATCTGAGCAACACGGCCCTTGATCTGCTCGTCGTCGCCGGCGCCCTCGACGATCGTCGTCTCGTCCTTCGTGACGACGACCTTGCGGGCGCGGCCGAGCATGTCGAGCTCGGTGGTCTCGAGCTTGAGGCCGACCTCCTCGGAGATGACCTGGCCGCCCGTGAGGATGGCGATGTCGCCGAGCATGGCCTTGCGGCGGTCACCGAAGCCCGGAGCCTTGACGGCAACGGCCTTGAACGTGCCGCGGATCTTGTTGACCACGAGCGTCGACAGGGCCTCGCCCTCGACGTCCTCGGCGATGATCATGAGGGGCTTGCCCGACTGCATGACCTTCTCGAGAACCGGCAGCAGGTCCTTGATGTTCGAGATCTTCGAGTTGACGACGAGGATGTACGGGTCGTCGAGGACGGCCTCCATACGCTCGGTGTCGGTGACGAAGTAACCCGAGATGTAGCCCTTGTCGAAGCGCATACCCTCGGTGAGCTCGAGGTCGAGGCCGAACGTGTTCGACTCCTCGACGGTGATGACGCCTTCCTTGCCGACCTTGTCCATGGCCTCGGCGATGAGCTCACCGATCTGCGGGTCAGCGGCGGAGATGGACGCGGTAGCAGCGATCTGCTCCTTCGTCTCGATCTCCTTGGCGTGGTCGAGCAGCTGCTTGCTCACGGCGTCGACGGCCTGCTGGATGCCGCGCTTGAGCGCCATCGGGTTGGCGCCGGCCGCAACGTTGCGCAGGCCCTCCTTCACCATGGCCTGCGCGAGGACGGTGGCCGTCGTCGTGCCGTCACCGGCGACGTCGTCGGTCTTCTTGGCGACCTCCTTGACGAGCTCCGCGCCGATCTTCTCGTACGGGTCGTCGAGCTCGATCTCCTTGGCGATGGAGACACCGTCGTTGGTGATCGTGGGTGCGCCCCACTTCTTCTCGAGGACGACGTTGCGGCCCTTGGGGCCGAGCGTCACCTTCACCGCGTCGGCAAGGGTGTTCATGCCGCGCTCGAGGCCGCGACGGGCCTCCTCGTCGAAAGCAATGGTCTTGGCCATGTGCGTGGCTCCTCCACGTGACGTACGTAGTGACCGCACCAGCGCCCGCGACGGACGAGCCCGATCGTTCGCGCGGTCATGTCGCGCGAGCCCCGAACCCTCACTCATGCAGTCAGGTCTTTGTCACTCTCATGTTCAGAGTGCTAAGGCCATGATTAGCACTCGCCCCCTGCGAGTGCAAACGGCGACGGGGCTGCGACCGCCGTGTTCGCTCACAGCGGCAGACGCACGTCGGGGTGGGCGCTCAGCTCGTGCGACGGCGTGAGGCGCGACGGCGCTGGATGCGCTTGACGAGTAGAGGGTCGGCCGCGAGCGCCTCGGCCGTGTCGGCGAGGGCGTTGAGTTGCTGGTAGTACTGCGTCGCGCTCATGCCGAAGCGCTCCTTGATGGCGGCTTCCTTAGCGCCGGGCAGCTTCCACCACTCGCGCTCGAAGGCGAGCATGGCGCGGTCTCGTTCACTCAGCCCGGGCGCCTCGTCGTCACCGGGGACGCGGGCACCTGCAGGGGTCTCGATGACGGGCATGCGACCAGGGTAGATCGTCGCCTCCTGCCCGCCCGAACACGAGGGCCTTGGACAAAGGCGCGTGGATGGCGGGTTTGGCTGAAGATGACGCCGACGTCGCGCGCATCTTCACCCAAACCGACCATCCACGTGCAAGACGCTCGAGCTCTGGCCCGTTCGGAGCACGCCGCGCGGTGAATCGACTCGCGATAGATTTGGCGGCATGCCGCAGTCGTATGACGAACTCGTACATCCCAGCTGGGTGGAACCCCTCGCGCCGGTCGCCGACCACATCGCCACTGCCGGGCAGTTCCTGCGCGACGAAGTGGCCGCCGGGCGCGGGTACCTGCCGGCGGGCGAGAACGTCCTGCGAGCGTTCACCCAGCCGTTCGAGGACGTGCGCGTCCTCATCGTCGGCCAGGACCCGTACCCGACGCCGGGGCACCCGATCGGGCTCAGCTTCGCCGTCGATGCGCACGTCCGCCCGATCCCGCGCAGCCTGCAGAACATCAACGCAGAACTCAAGGACGACCTCGGCATCGAGCCGCCCGAACACGGTGACCTGAGCGCGTGGACCGACCAGGGCGTGCTCCTGCTCAACCGCTGCCTCACCGTTCAGCCCGGCAAGCCCGCAAGCCACCGCGGTCACGGCTGGGAGAACGTCACGGCGCAGGCCATCACGGCGCTCGTCGAGCGCAAGCAGCCCCTCGTCGCCATCCTCTGGGGTCGCGACGCCCGCTCACTCGCCCCGCACCTCGGCGACACCCCGACCGTCGAATCCGCGCATCCCTCACCGCTTTCCGCGCGCAGCGGCTTCTTCGGAAGCAAGCCCTTCAGCCGCACGAACGAGCTGTTGGAGCAGCTCGGAACCCACACGATCGATTGGCGTATTGCATGACGAACGACCTCCCCGCGCCCGGGGCTCAGGCATCCGAACAGACGCACCACGGTCTGCTCTGGCACCGGTACGTCGCCATCGGTGACTCCTTCACCGAGGGCATGAGCGACCACGACCCCCGCGAAGACGACGCCTACCTCGGGTGGGCTGATCGCCTCGCCGTCGACATCGCGATGCAGCAGGAGGAGCGGGGCGCGAAGCTCGAGTACGCCAACCTCGCGGTGCGCGGCAGACTACTCGCGGACGTCATCGGCCCCCAGCTCGACGCGGCCCTCGCGATGAAGCCCGACCTCGTAAGCATGGTGGGCGGCGGCAACGACATCATGCGCCCGTCGGTCAACCTCGACGATCTCGCGGCCGGCATCGAGGACGCCGTCGTCCGCCTCAAGGAGGCGGGCTCCGACGTCCTGCTGGCGACGCTCGTCAACCCCGCCGCGTCGAAGATCATGACGCGCCTGCGCCCGCGCATCACGTGGCACCTTGCGAACCTGTGGGGTATCGCGCAGCGGCACGACTGCTACGTGCTCGATCTGTGGTCGATGACCCCCTTGCGCGATCCGCGCATGTGGTCCGTCGACCGTCTGCACCTTTCCGCCGAAGGCCACAAGCGCGTCGCGCAGCAGGCGGCATGGACGCTCGGGCTTCCGACGACCGGCGAGTGGCTCGCCCACCTGCCGGCGCAGGCTCCGAAGCCGGTGCGCCAGCGCGTCGCCGAGGACGCCGAGTGGGCGCGCCAGTACTTCGCTCCGTGGGTGGAACGTCGTATCAAGGGCACGAGTTCCGGTGACGGTCGCCTCCCGAAGCGTCCCGAACTCACGCCCGTGGATCTTCTGACGGCCCGCTCGTTGATGGTCGACGACGAGGCATGACGGCACGGGCATGGCGCCTCATGAGTGTGCCGGTTGCAGCAGCGCTGGCCATGGGTGCCGGCGGCTGCGGCGCGTCAGAGGGCGACGACAAGACCGTCACGGTGCTTGCCGCCGCGTCGCTCACGGAGTCGTTCACGACGTTGGCGCGCGCCTACGAGAAGGTCCACCCCGGCACCCACGTCGAGGTGAGCTTCGCGGCCAGTTCGACGATCGTCACCCAGCTCTCCCACGACGCCCCGGCCGACGTGGTGGCTCTCGCCGACACCGAGGCACCGAAGAAGCTGCCGAAGGACGTGGCCGAGGGCAAGACGTGGACGCCGTTCGCCACGAACCGTCTCGAGATCGTCACGCCCCGCGGGAACCCCGCCCACGTCACGGGTCTCGCCGACCTCGCGAAGGTCGACACCGTCCTGTGCGCCAAGGAGGTGCCGTGCGGTCGCGCTGCCCACAAGGCCCTCACCAAGGCGAGGGTCGCGCCACACGTCGTCAGCTACGAGAAGGACGTCAAGGCGACGCTCGCCAAGGTCGTCGCCGGTGACGCGGAGGCGGCGCTCGTGTACGCCACCGACGCCTCGAGCGCAGGCTCGAAGGTGAGCGGCGTCGAGGTACCGACGGCCTCGAACGCCACGACGACACTGCCGATCACGGCGTGGAGCGACACTGCCGACGCGAAGGGATTCGCGCAGTTCGTGCGTGGCGACGAAGGGCGACGAGTCCTGCAGGGCAACGGCTTCGGCCTGCCCGGCTGACGACGATGAGCGACGAGACTGCAAGCGCTCCCCCGCCTGCACGCAGGAGCGCAGGCACGGGTGACCGCGGCGGGGTCGTGCTCGTGACACTCGCCGTCGTCGCTCTGCTCTTCATCGTTCTGCCCCTCGTCGCGCTGCTCGCGCAGGTGCGCTGGGGCAGCCTCCTCGACGACCTCACGACTGCCGGTGCCCGCGAGGCTTTGTGGCTTTCGCTGCGCACCACCGTGACGTCGGCGCTGCTCGCTGCCTTCTTCGGCACTCCGCTCGCCTGGTGGCTCTCCCGCCTGCGTGGCCGCGCCGCCGCCTGGACGCGGGCCGTCGTCACCGTGCCCCTCGTCTTGCCGCCGGTGGTCGCGGGCGTTGCCTTGCTCGACGCGTGGGGGCGCTCGGGGCTGCTCGGACGCGCCGTGACGGCTGTGACGGGCGAGCCGGTGCCCTATTCGTGGGTCCGCGTCGTCATGGCGGAAACGTTCGTCGCGATGCCGTTCTTCGTCCTCGCCGCCGAGGGCGCGTTCCGCGGCCTCGACGCGCGCTGGAGCCGCACCGCCGAAGTGCTCGGCGCCTCCCGCTGGTTCACGCTGCGCCACGTCCTCGTGCCGATGACGCTGCCCGGCCTCCTCGCCGGACTGACGCTCGCGTGGGCACGCGCGTTCGGCGAGTTCGGGGCCACGATCACGTTTGCGGGCAGTTACCCCGGGCGCACTCAGACGGGGCCGCTCGCCGTCTACCAAGCCCTCGACATCAGCCAGGACGCCGCGACGGCGCTCGCGGCGCTCATGCTCGCCCTCTGCGTTGTCCTGCTCGCCCTGCTGCGGGGTCACTGGGTGGGCGCGGGAGGTGAGCGCCGATGACCGGCCTCTCGCTTGCCGGCACCACCCGTCGCGGCAACTTCGTCCTCCACGCTGCGCTCGACGCCGCACCCGGTGAGGTCATCGGCGTTCTCGGGCCGAACGGCAGCGGCAAGACGACGCTGCTCGAGGTGCTCGCCGGACTCACGCCCCTCGCCGAGGGCGCCCTCCACGTCGGCGGCGAGCGTTGGGACGACGGCGCACGGCACCTGCCGCCACGCGCCCGCCGCGTCGGGATGATGACGGCTCGCGGTGACCTGTTCCCCCACCTCAGCGCCCTCGACAACGTCGCGTTCGGGCTGCGGGCCCGCGGGGCCTCGAAAGAGGCTGCGCGAGCAAGAGCGCGTGAAGAACTCAGCCGCGTCGGCCTTGCCGCTGACCTCGCCGGGCGACGTCCGGACGTACTCTCCTCCGGCCAAGCCCAGCGAGTCGCGCTCGCGCGTGCTCTGGCGCTCGACCCGAGCGTCCTCCTGCTCGACGAACCGCTGTCCGCCATCGACGCACGGGGCCGCGACGACCTACGGGCGCTCCTCGGCGAGCGTCTGCGCGACCAACAGGATGTCGTGACCCTTCTCGTCACGCACGACGCCGTCGAAGCGCTCACCCTCGCCGATCGCCTCGTCTTCCTCGACGGCGGTCACCTCAGCGACGGCGGCACGCCGAGCGAGGTCGTACGCCGTCCGCGCAGCCCGTTCGCTGCGCGCCTCGTGGGGCTCAACCTGTGGCGTGGGCACGTCGTCGACGGCGCGACGCTCGTCACCGCTGACGGTGCACGCATCACGGCCGCCGGGGGCGAGCACCCCCCGGCAGGCGTTCTTGAGCACCTCGCCGCATTCGCGCCGAGCTCCGTGTCTCTGTGGCCGAGCCGTCCCGAGGGTTCCCCGCGCAACACGTGGGCGGTGCGCGTCGCGCAGATCGAGCACACCGGCACCTCGGCGCGCGTGCACCTCACGGGGGACGCGGACCTCGTCGCGGACGTGACGCTCGACGCCGTCGCCGACCTCTCACTCGCACCCGGAGTACCCGTCCACGCCACGGTGAAGGCCACCGAGGTGACCCTCTACCACTGAGGTTCGGGCGGGCGTGACGCAGCCCACAAAGCCGCTTCGCCAGTCGATAGGGTTCGAGGCATGAACATCACGCAGAACACCGTCGCCCTCGTCACCGGTGGCGGCTCGGGCCTCGGGGAGGCCACCGCCCGCCGCCTGCACGACGCCGGAGCGGGCGTCGTCATCGTCGACCTGCCCTCGTCGAAGGGCGAAGCACTCGCCGCAGAATTGGGCGAGCGCGCCCGCTTCGTCGCCGCCGACGTACGCGACGAGGCCCAGGTACAGGCCGCTGTCACCGCAGCCACGGAGCTCGGGGAACTCCGCATCACCGTGTCCTGCGCCGGCGTGGCCACGCCGGGCCGCATCCTGGGCCGCAAGGGTGTGCACGCACTCGAGCAGTACAAGACGGTCATCGACATCAACCTCGTCGGCACGTTCAACGTGCTTCGCCTCTGCGCGGAGGCGATGGCGACGAACGAGCCGGTCGACGGCGACCGCGGCGTCGTCGTCATGACGGCCAGCGCGGCCGCCTACGACGGGCAGATCGGCCAGGCCGCCTACGCCTCGAGCAAGGGCGGCGTCGTCGGCCTCACGCTGCCGGCAGCGCGCGACCTCGCCGATCTCGGCGTGCGCGTCATGACGATCGCTCCCGGCACGATGGAGACGCCGATGCTCGCCGGACTCCCAGAGGCTGCACGTGAGGTGCTCGGTCAGGCCGTGCCGCACCCGTCGCGTCTGGGTCGCCCGGACGAGTACGCCTCGCTCGTGGCCCACATCGTCGATAACGGACTGCTCAACGGCGAGGTCATCCGCCTCGACGGGGCTCTGCGGATGCCCCCGAAGTAAGGAAGTCGGAGGCGGCGACTGTCGCGCGCGAACTGGCGGGGCCGTCCGATTCGTGCTGCCAGATGCGCTCCTCGGCGCCCTTGACCACCCGGACGATGACGAGGGCGATGAGGAACAGCGCGACGCCGCCGACGATGTCGAGCACGAAGTGGTTGCCCGTGGCCATGACGTTCCAGTAGGTCATGGCCGGGAACAGCCACGCGAGGCACGCCCACGTCGGACGGGTGTGACGCCACGTGCTCCACAGCGCGTAGGCCACCCACGTCGACCACGCACAGTGCAGGCTGGGCATGGCCGCGTAGAGGTTCGCCGAGCGTGACGGATCGCGCGCGAGCGCTCCCCCGAGGATGTTGTAGACGGCGTTGATGTCGACGATGCCTGCCACGGCGAAGCGCGGGGGCGCCATCGGCAGGAGCCAGAAGACGAGCAGGCTCGGCAGCGTCGTCGCGATGAGCAGGCGCCGCAGTCGCCGGAAACCCCGGGGGTTGAACCACCACACGAGCGCCAACGTGATGGGCACGGTGGCGAGCACCATGCCGTAGTAGTAGCCAGCCGCGATGGCGAGCGGCGGCACTGCGGCGAGGCCCTCGTTGAGCCACAGTTCGACGTCGATGTGGAGCGCCTTCTCCAGATCGAACAGTTCGTGCGCGTGGCGCACGGACTCGATCGGGCCTCCGCGGATGTGCTCCTGCGCGTAGCTGAAGTACTGGAAGAACATCCAGAAGATGAACAGCTCGAGCAGCAGCGCAGGACGCCCACCGACGGGCTTCGCGAGGTTGCGCACCCAGCGCGGTGGGGCGGCGGCGTCCTCGCCGAGCAGGTCGTCGCCCGCAGCGTCGAGGCGCTCGGCGCACGGGGCAGGTGCCTTGGACGACGGACGCTCCGCGCTCACGGGGGCACCTCCTCGTGCCGGGTGACAGATCGCCCGAGTTTATCGGGCGTAGGCACGACGAGCCGCCCGCATCGCTCGATCGGTGCGCCGCGGGCGGCTCGGGCGTGTGCGGAGATCAGCGGCGGTCGGCGAGGGCGTACGACGCGGCCGCGGAGGCTGCGGCGACGCCGAGCACGGCCGGCCACGCTCCGACCTTCTTCGCAAGCGGGTGCGAGGCACCGAAGCCCCCGAGGTAGACGGCACCCAGGGCGGCAGCCTGCGCAGCGCCGGCCTTGGCAACCCAGGTGCGCGCGGCGTACCCACCGGCAAGCGCGAGGACGACCCCGCCGAGCGGGCGGATCTGGGTCTCGCGGGCCGTGAGGTACCCCCCGACGAGGCCGAGCGCTGCGAGGGGTGCGGTCTGGACGTCTGCTGCAGGCTTGAGGTTCATGTCGTCATCGTAGAAAACGACCCTGAGCCGCACCTCGACACCCCCGCGCCCGGGGCAGCCCCCCCACCCAAGGAGCCGCCGAAGAAATGGACACACAAAGAGCCACGCGAGGCGGATTCCGCGAGCTGGAGATGGGACTCGAACCCACAACCACCTGTTTCCCTGCGGGGCTCCTCGGCTGGGTACTGCTGGGACTCGGAATCCCTGTTTTTCCAACGGTATTCGCGTGCATGCGCGGGCCGTCTCGGGCTGGATCGGCCCTTCTCGGGACCACAGAGGAGGCGTGAGGGGTGGCTGGCCGGATCTAGCCGCCGACCCTGTAGCGGAGCAGAGGAGCCTGCCGGAGTGGCCGGGTCAAGGGTGGAAGGAGTCCATCACGCAGTGTCGGGAGCGCCCTTGATGCGGTCCGGAGGTGGGCGGAGAGTGGAGCGGAGGGTCGGAGGCGTGAAGGTGACGTGCGCTCAGAGCGAGTCGTAGAAGTCCTCGTCCAGCCGGAGCAGGGTGGCGACGTAGTCCGTCTGCACGCCGACCCGGTGTTTGAGCATGAGTTCGGCGAGTTCGATGCCGTTGATGGGGATGATGCGCACCCCCACGCGGTCGGCATAGTCGAGGGCCTCACGGGTGAAGGTGCACGTGGCGATGAAGACGCCTCGGTCGGCCTGCTGGCCCTGGAGTGCTCCGACGAAAGCTTGCATGGCGGGACGGCCCACGGTGCGGTCTCGTGAGTAGCGCTTCGCTTGGACGTAGATGCAATCGAGGCCGAGCGGGTCTTGGCTGATGACGCCGTCGATCCCAGCGTCGGCGCTGTCGCCGGTGGACTCGATGTGACCCGCTGTCCCGTATTGCATCGCGCCAAGGACCTTCAGAACGAGGGATTCGAAGTCCTTCGGCGAGAGCTGCGTGACGCGTTCGAGGATCTCGGAGACGAGGGCGCCGTGGACCGTGGCGACGGTGGCGTCGATGATCTCCTTGGGGGTATCCGCGTCTGCTACGACTTCGTCGGTCGTGGTGACGGCGTCGGTCTCGCCCTGGGCGCGGTTGGGCTTGCGGCTGCGACGTCGGAACTCTTGGAACTCGTCGAACTGCGCAAGGTTGGCATTGGAGATTGGCCCGGCCGTTTGGCTCAGGAGTTGGCGACCACGGGGGGTGATCTCGGCGTATCCGCGTCGAGGTCGCGAGACGACTCCGGCCTGCACCAAGTAGGTGATGGCCCAGCCGACTCGATTGGTCACCACCAGCTGGCCGCTGCCGATCTTTTGGGCGCGGTCGGCCTCGCTCATGTGCATGACATCGGCAACCTGGTCGGGAATGGTCCGGAACTGGGTCTCGCCATTCGCTGCGAGGATCTCCAGGACGGGACGCATCATGTCCTCGTAGGTGGGGACCGACACGGTTGGCTCCGTCCGACAGGTGGCTGTGAGGCGGCACTCTAGCAACCGTGGCGTTTAGTGCAGGACGAAAGGGCGGGGCTCCTCACGGGGCTCCGCCCTCGTCTGTGCCGAGCGGGCTCGGCACGGCGGCGGGCCGAAGGCCCGCCGGCTCGCCGGAGGCGCGCTTGAGTTAGTGAAGAAACTCCTCACACTCGCCGGATGGAGTCAGCTAGGCGAGCGCCGCTCACCGTTTGGTCATGCTCGCGCGACCTCCGTCGAAGTCTCGAAACGGGATGGACCACCAAGGGACACATTCGGAACCTTCGCCGCCGAGAGGGCCGAAAATCCTTGCTATTCCGGGCAGAGCTGGAGATGGGACTCGAACCCACAACCACCTGTTTACAAGACAGGTGCGCTACCAATTGCGCCACTCCAGCACGCCACCCTCGCGGGCGACCACGCGATCTTATCGGACCTGCACACGGGTCAGCGGCCGGGCCGAACCCGAGCCCCCGTTCCCCGGTGTTTTTTGCGTGGACCCGTCAGTGAGATGGCGCTACCAAATCGAGCGAAGGTACCCAGGTACGCGAGACGGGCCCCGCCGCTCGAAAGCGGCGGGGCCCGTCAGCCCTGGATCAACCGATCAGTGGTTGTTCAGGTAAGCCTGCAGAGCGCGAACCGTGCGGGCGTTGAGGTAGCTGGCGCCGTCGCGCGAGATGCCGACCTTCGTCTGGAGCGCAGCAACGGTGCGCGGGCCGACAATGCCGTCGGCGTACACGCCGACCTTGCGCTGCAGGGCCTTCTTCGTCTGGACGCCGACAACACCGTCGCGGAACGTGCCGACCCAAGCCTGGAGCTCCCGGGCCGTGCGCGGGCCGAGAACACCGTCGACGGCGAGCTTGCCGCCCTGCGAGTACACGACAGCGGAGCGGGCGGTGGAGCGCGACGTCTGCGTCACGGCCGGAGCGGCCGATGCGCCACCGGTCGCGCGGGTCAGACCGGCGCGAACCGAGCAGACCGGCCATGCGCCGGGGCCCTGCACGCGCAGAACCTTCTCAGCGATCGCGATCTGCTGCTCGCGGGTGGCGAGGTGAGCGGAGGAGGCGTACTGACCGCCGCCGAAGCCCTGCCAGGTCTGCTGCGTGAACTGCAGGCCGCCGTAGAAGCCGTTTCCGTTGGCGATGTGCCAGTTACCGGTCGATTCACAGTGAGCGACGCGGTCCCAGACCGAGGCGGCGGAGGCCGAGGAGGCCTGCGTGAGGCCGGCACCGACGGTGGCGGCACCGGCGAGAGCCACGCCTGCGACCTTGCGGCCGGTGGTGCTTTCGGAAGCAGCGACGTGCTTGGGGGTGTAACCCATGGAGAGTGTCCTTTCCTGACGTACGCCTGTGAGGTGAGCTGTCGGGTTCGGGCAGTCAGGTGCCCGGCCGGCGAGGACCGGCTTCACCCCGAGACGCTCGCCGTGGCGGCGTCGGAAGTGGGTCCCCCACCCTCGTCTTCAGCCCGCGATTTGCGGGGGAACGGCGGTGCCAGACGAGGTTTGGCGTGTGCACCGCCCACTGAATAAGTGGTTGTGTTGAGTTCTCATGTCGCCGTGACGACACGAGAAATACATCGTGCACAGCGAAGGGAACGTTACGGGACGAGAGACCTACGTAACAATCAGGTCGCGGTAACTTCTTGACAGATCAGGCCTTTTGGGCCCGCAATGTGATGCAGATCACACAAAATCAGCGTGTTGTCAGCGCCGGCGGGCTCGTCGACGGCGTACGAGCGGCTTGTCGAGCGGGGCCGAGAGCACGTCGCCGAGCACCAGTCCGGTGCTGATCGCGAGCGCCACTCCGACGGCGCCGAGCATCGTCGTCACACCCACGCCGGACTGGGCCACCTTGGTGGCGCCGATGACCGACCCGGAGACCGACTCGTACATGCCCCGGAAGATCCGCAGGCCCGGCAGCAGCGGCGAGACCGCCGGCATGACGATGACGAGGGCGGGCGCACCGAGGCGCAGCGCCACGAGCCGCGCCGAGAACCCGACGCTGACGGCAGCGACCGCCGTGGCCGTCGTCGCCCCGATCCCGACATAACGCGTCAACAGCGCAACCCCGACGACGCCGAGGGCTCCCGCCGCAGCTGTCGGCAGGAGCATCCGCACGCGGGAGCGCATCGTGACGGCGGCACACGCCGCACCGATGGCACCGCACGCCACCTGCAGGAGCAGGGCCGTGGGCGGCATGTCGAAGCGCAGGGAGCCGGGCGATTGGAGGCTGAGGTCGAGCGCCCGGTCGAGGTTCAGCGTCAGCGCCAGTCCCGCACCGACGCCGACGGTGATTCCCGCGCAGTCCAGGATGACAGTGAGAACACGACCCGACGCCGTGACGGGGTAGCCGGTGACGGCGTCCTCGACCGCGGAGGCCATCTGACGACCGGGCAGGAGCGCGACGATGCCGCCCGAGATGGCATAGGCGAAGTCGGCCGTCGACATCGTGCCGGGCAGGTTGTGGGCAACGAACTCCCCCACGACGCGGCTCTGGTGCGACATGTAGGCGAACCACGCGAGGGCCGTCGAGATGAGACCGCCGGCGGCGGCGCCGTAGAAGGCGGGGACGCCGGCGTTGCTCAGGCGTCGGCCCACTCGGTCGACGAGCACGGCGGAGACGAACGCGACGGCGACGGCCATCCAGCCGCCGCCGAGGATCGTCGCGACGGATGCCGCGAGACCACCGAAGGCAACCGAGACGAGCCACCGCGGGTAGAGGCGCGGCATCCTCTGGATGCGCTTCAGCTTCTTCGTCGCCTCGTCGAGATCCAGGCCACCGGACACGAGCGACTCGACGAACTGGTGCACGGCCATGAGCCGAGAGAAGTCGCGCGTCGAGGAGCGCACGACACGCAACATCGTGAGGGGCTGACGGCCGTTCGTCGACGGGCTCTGCAACAACAAGGACTGGTTCGTGATGTCGACCTCGAGGCGGCGCAGACCCGCGGATGCCGCGACGGCGACGACGCTCGCCTCGACGTCACGCGTGCTCGCGCCACAGCGGAGGAGCAACTCGCCCACACGGGCGGCGATGTCGAGCGCCTTCTGCTGCTCGGTGTCGTCGTCCGGCCCGCCCATGACGTTCGGGTCGCGATAGGGCGTGCGCTTGAGCGCGTCGGCGATGGGCAGCGGCTCGGTGACCGGCTCGCTGCGCAGGAAGCGCATCCGTGGCGGCAACCCCGGGGTCGACGTGCTGGACGAGTCCCTCGAGGGGTTGGGCCCCGTGCTCGACTGATCCCGTCCGTACTGCGCCATGCCTCGAAGAATAGTTCGTGGGCCTCGACCGACCGTGGGCCCGCGCTGTGGGTGGGCTGTGGAACGGGGCCCGAAGCGTCAGCGGATCAGTTGCCGAGGCCGGACGCCGGCAGGTACTCCGCGAGCGGATCGGTGATGCCGCCGGTGAGCGGAACCCAGGAGATGTCGCCGCCTTGCATGAACGAGCCGACGAGCATGAACAGGCCGAGACCGGCGAGCGCGGGCGCCACGATCCTGCCGGCCGACTCCGGGACGAGCGCCCGCACGACCGAACGTGAACCACGGCGATAGCCGACGGACCCGGCGCCGCGCCACATCGTCCACTGACCCGCCACGGCCCCCGCGACGATGGGCAGTGCCCACCACGCCCGTGCGACGCCGTCACCGCGCACCATGGCCCAGCCGATGGCCACGAGCGAACCGACGCACGCGAAGACGAGTGCGGGGAGCACGAGGGCCGCGAGCGTCGAGACGAGAGCGCGCAGCAGATGCCAGGGCGAACTGGCCACGGCGACGGCGCCGTCGCTCTTTCGTCGCCCGGCCTCGTAGCGGCGAAGGACGGTCTGCGTGATCGTCGAGTCGCTGAAACGCGCCGCGACGTTCCACACGATGAGCAGGACGAGTCCGACGACGGGCACCAGCGCGGTGACACCGACCCACAGGAGGAACATCGCCTGGAGCGTGCCCGAGCGGGGAGGCAGGTTGATCCGGGGGTCGTGCTCGCCGGGGCGGCTCTGCGCCTTGACCGCCGCACCCGGGCCGTAGGGGCGGGCCCCGGTTTGTTGCGGAGCCCCGTACGGGTTCTGCTGCGGCGACATCGGGCGGGCCTGCTGCCCCTGGGCGCCGGGCGGCATCTGCTGGTGCTGGCCGTTCGGCTGTCCGAACTGGCCGTACGCACCCGCCCCCTGAGGTGCCTGCTGCTGACGCTGCGAGGCAGGACGCTCGCTGACCGGCGCGACGCGGGTGGCGTCGACCACCGGCATGACCGAGGTGGACGCAGGAGCGGGCGTCGAAGGTGCAGGTGAGCGCACCGGAACGACCGTCGTCGGTTCACCCCGGGCGTAGCGCTCCATCTGCTCGACGACCTCGCGGGCCGAGGGTCGCTCCCCCGGCACGGGGCTGAGTGCGGCCGCGAGCAGCGGCCGGAGACGCGCGTCGACGCCGGTGAGGTTGGCCTGCCCCCGCGTCACGCGGTCGAGGACGGCCGGCATCGGCCCGCGCCCGAAGGGCGGCTCCCCCTGGGCGGCGAAGGCGAGCGTTGCCGCCCACCCCCACCAGTCCGTGGACGTGGAGACCGGGGCGCCCTCGACGAGCTCCGGCGAGAGGTAGCCGGGGGTACCCATGACGAGGCCGGTCGAGGTGAGGCGCGCGTCGTCGGCGATGTGCGCGATGCCGAAGTCGATGAGCACGGGGCGTCGACCCACCATGAGCACGTTGCTCGGCTTGAGGTCGCGGTGGACGACACCTGCGGCGTGGATGGCGCGAATGGCGTCGGCGAGGCTGCGCCCGAGGTCGGCCATCTCCTCCGCGCCCAGGGGACCGCGCTCGTCGACCACCTTGTCGAGGGGGTCACCGGGTACGTACTCGGTGGCGATGTAGGGACGCTCGCCGTGCGGATCGGCGGTGATGACGGCAGCGACGTTGGGGTGGTGGACGCGCTCGAGCGTGTCGACCTCACGCGCGAGACGCGTGCGCGCATCGGGGTCGTAGGCGATGTGCGGGCGAAGAACCTTGACGGCGACCTCACGACGACGCGTGTCGGCGGTGTCGATCGCTCGGTACACGACGCCCATGCCGCCCTCACCGATCTTCTCCGCGATCTCGAAGCGCCCCACCATCCGGTCGTTCCCCTCCGGGCGGCGTGAACTGACGCGGGTGGCCTCGTCGTCACGATCGCGCGGCGGAGCCGCCCGCGTGGCGTCGCCATCCGCTGCTGCTCCCCACGTGGTGCGCTGGGTCGACTCGTCGGCTTCGGCGCGGCGCGGACGGGGCAGACGGTGCCCGCCGCGTCGGGCGTCACCAGCGTTGTCGAGAGGCGTCATGACCCCACCGTAGGGCGCCTCCTTGAACTTCCGCTGTATCGGCGTGCCCGTGTCACGCGGTGGCAACCCGTTCGTCACCGAGGCGCGATAACCTCGAATCACCGGTGATCGAGCGGGAGTTCGTCGCCGGGCGAGCACCAGCGAATACGGGGAGCCAGCAATCCGATGAGCCACACGTACGACTTCGTCGTCGCAGCCAACCGCCTACCCGTCGACCGCGTCACCGGCGAGGACGGAAACGAGGAGTGGCGCCGTTCGCCGGGCGGTCTCGTCACCGCCATGGACGCCGTGATGCGCGGACGTGACGGCGCGTGGGTCGGCTGGGCGGGCGACCCGGGCGAGGCACCCGCCCCCTTCGACGACGCGGGCATGCACCTTCACCCGGTGCCCCTGTCGGAACAGGAGATCGCCGACTACTACGAGGGGCACAGCAACGACACCCTGTGGCCCGTCTACCACGACGTCATCATCACGCCGACGTTCAAGCGCAGCTGGCGTGGTGCCTATCGCGCGGTGAACAAGCGCTTCGCCCAGGCGTGCGCCGACGTCGCCGCCGAGGGCGCCACCGTGTGGGTGCACGACTACCAGCTTCAACTCGTGCCGGAGATGCTGCGCGAACTGCGCCCTGACCTGCGCATCGGGTGGTTCAACCACATTCCCTTCCCCGCCGTCGAGCTGTTCGCACAGCTGCCGGGTCGCGAGGAGATCCTTGAGGGGTTGCTCGGCGCCGACTTCCTGGGTTTCCAGCGCACCGAGGACGCGGGCAACTTCCTGCGTGCGGTGCGCCAGTACCTCGATCTCGATGTGACGGGCGACGTCGTCGACCTCGGCGACCGTGCGGTGCGCGCGACGGCCGTGCCGATCTCGATCGACACCGAGGGCCTGCGTGCGGTGCTCGACACCGACGAGGTCCAGGCCCGAGCCCGCGAGATCCGTGAGCAACTCGGCAACCCCGACAAGATCCTGCTGGGTGTCGACCGCCTCGACTACACGAAGGGCATCCGCCACCGCCTCAAGGCGTTCGGCGAACTGCTCGCCGACGGCCAGCTCGACCCCACGAAGCACAAGCTCATCCAGGTGGCGACACCGAGCCGCGAGCGCGTCAAGGCGTACATGGATCTGCGCGATCAGGTCGAACTCACGGTCGGACGCATCAACGGCGATTTCTCGCGCATCGGTGCGACGGCGCTCACCTACATGCATCAGTCGTTCGACCGCGCCGAGATGGCAGCTATGTTCGCGGCCGCGGACGTCATGCTCGTCACGCCGCTTCGCGACGGCATGAACCTCGTCGCCAAGGAGTACGTCACGTGCTGCCCTGCCGACGGAGCACTCGTGCTCTCGGAGTTCACCGGCGCAGCCACCGAACTGGGTGAGGCGTACATGTGTAACCCCCACGACCTGACCGGCCTCAAGCAGGTCATCATGAAGGCCATCACGGCACCGAGCGACGACCGGGAGCAGCGCATGAGCGCGCTGCGTTCGACGGTCTCGACGGCAACGGTTCAGGAGTGGGCCAAGCACTACCTCGCTGCGCTGCAGGCGGCACCGGCTCGCCCCGAGGACGAGGTCGGGAGCACGGACGCATGAGCCCCTCGTCGCAGCTTCCGGGCGACCTGCGTCAGGCGGTCGAGCGGTTCGCGAAGGAGCCCCGCCTGCTCGTCGCGTCGGACTTCGACGGCGTCCTCGCGCCCCTCGTGCTCGACCCGATGAGCGCTCGGGCGCAGCCGGGAACCATCGAGGCACTGCGCGCACTGGCGGCGTTGCCGGACGTCCACGTGGCCGTGGTCTCGGGGCGCGACCTCGCGACGCTGAGCAAACTCACCGGCCTGTCCGCGGACGACGGCATCGTGCTCGTCGGCAGCCACGGCGGCGAGTCGAGCGAATCCCTGACGGACGGCTCGTCGACACCGTCGTCGGGGCTGGGCGCCGCCGAGCAGGCTGCTCTCGAAGGTGCCACCGAGGCGCTGGAGGCGATCGTCGAGCGCTTCGGTGAGGCGCGCGTCGAGCACAAACCCGCCGGCGTCGTCCTGCACACGCGCGGCATGGACGACGACGAGGCCGCCCGCGCGAGCGCAGCAGCCCTGGCCGTGCCCGACGACGTGCCGGGTGTGCGCGCCATGCGGGGCAAGTCGGTCGTCGAGCTGTCGGTGCTCGACGTGACGAAGGGCAGCGCGCTCGCCGCCCTGGCACAAAAGCTGGGCACCAACGTCACGGCCTACTTCGGTGACGACGTCACGGACGAGACGGTGTTCGAGGCGCTCGACGCGACCGGCGGCCACGTCACCGTCAAGGTCGGCGAGGGCGACACGGCCGCCGCCTATCGCGTCGATTCCTGCGAGGCCATGCCGACCCTGCTCAAGGCACTCCTCGAAGCGAGAGCCACCCGCTGAGGGCATGTGACGCCCTTCACGACGACGATGCGCGCGGACCCGTCGAGGCCCGCACGACGAGCTCGGGTGCGAAGACCATCTCGTGGTGTTCGCTCGCCTGCCCCTTGATCTGCTGCACGAGGATGTCGACGGCACCGGCCGCCAATGCCGCGACGTTCTGACGCACCGTCGTCAGCGGCGGCGCCGTGTGCTCGCACAGCATGGAGCCGTCGTAGCCGACGACCGACAGGTCACCCGGAACGTCGAGGCCCTCGAGGCGTGCGGCGCGAATGGCACCGAGTGCCATGAGATCCGATCCGCAGACGATCGCGCTCACCCCGCGCGCGATGAGCTGCCGCGCGGCGAGTTCACCGCCCTCCAGGGTGAACCAGGTGTGCTCGACGAGCGCCTCGAACCCCTGGGCGGCCGCGACTTCCCGGAAGGCCTGTGTCTTGCGGATCGACGGGATGTAGCGCGCCGGCCCGACGGCCAGGCCGATGCGGTCGTGCCCGAGGCGCCGCAGGTGGTCGACGGCCAGACGGATCGCCGCGCCGTCGTCCGTCGAGAGCGACGGGGCCGGCAGGTCCTCGCGGTGGCCGTTGATGAGCACGAGCGGCAGACCGGCCTCGAGCATCTCGCGCTGGCGCGCCACGGACGCCGTGGTGTCGGCGTGGCGCCCGCTCACCTGGACGATGCCCGCGACGCCTCGCTCGAGCAGCATCGAGAGGTACTCGTCCTCCTGCACGCCGCCCGCGCTCGTCGGGCACAGAACCGCCGTGTACCCCTCCGCGGCGAGTCGGGTCGTCACGGCCTGGGCGAGGGCCGGAAAGATCGGGTTGTCGAGCTCGGGCACGACGAGGCCGATCGCCCCGCTGCCGGCCCGCTGCAAGTTCGACGGGCGTGAATATCCGAGCACGTCGACCGCGGTGAGAACGCTCTGACGCGTCGCTTCGGCAACACCGGACTTGTTGTTGAGCACCCGGCTCACCGTCGCCTGCGACACTCCGGCCGCTTCGGCGATCTCCAACAGCCGTGGTGGTGAGCCCCCGTCATCGTGGGCGTTCGCCATCTCTCCCCCAGAACTCGACGCGTACGACGACCGTACAGTCCCCGTGACCCTCCCTGAGGGTGTGTCTCGCGCTTCGAGGTCGGACGCCGCTGCCGCCGGGGCCGTGAGGCTCTCGGCGGCAGCGGTGGACGACGGAACACTCACTTGACGGAACCCGTGGTGAGTCCTCCGATGAGCTGCTTCTGGAAGGCGAGGTAGAGACCCATGATGGGCAGCGAACACAGGAGCGCACCCGCCGCGAACTGCCCGAACAGCGCGTTGCGCTGCTGACCGAACGTCATGCCGTAGAGGCCGACGCCGAGGGTCTGCTTCGACACGTCCGTGAGGAAGATGCTCGCGAGGAGGAACTCACCGAACAGGCCGACGAACGTCACCATGAACACGGTGACCAGGATGGGCCGCACGAGCGGCAGCGTCAGCGAGAAGAAGACGCGAGCGTGCGAGGCACCGTCGACGTGAGCCGCCTCGTCGAGTTCCTTGGGCACGGTGTCGAAGTAGCCCTTGAGCAGCCACACGTTCGAGCCCATGGCACCACCCATGTAGACGAGGATGAGACCCCACAGCGTGTTGAGCCCGAAGGGCGGCAGCACCTCGCCGATCTTCGTGAAGGTGATGTAGAGCCCGACGAAGGCGAGCAGCGCCGGAAACATCTGCAGCAGCAGGAGGGCCAGCAGCATGGCGCGGCGGCCCTTGAAGCGCAGACGCGAGAACGCGAAGGCCGCGCAAGCACCGATGAACACGCACAGCGTCGAGCCGACGAACGCGATGATGAGCGCGTTCTTGTACCAGGTGACGAACGGGTGCGACTCGTCGGTGAACAGCGCCTTGAAGTTGTCGAGCGAGAAGCCGCTCGGCAGCAGCCCGGTCGAGCTCAGCGTGCCGGACGGATTGAACGCCGCGGACATGAGGAACACGATCGGGAATAGCGCGAACGCGAGCGCCAACAACGCGAGCGCGTGACGCCACCACACGTCCCGGAAGCTTCCGCGGACCACGGGCTTCTTCGTCCTGGCGGCCTTGGTCGTTGCCTCACCGATCGGCTCGACGGGAGCGACCGGCCCGTTGACGGGGCTGACGGACATCAGTTGACCTCCTCGAGGGCCTTGCTGCGCAGGAAGCCGGGGAAGCTCAGCAGCGCGACGATGATGAAGATGACGACGGCGATCGCGGAGGCGAAGCCGAAGTTCGGGCTCGTGCCGTCCATCGCGAGACGGAAGGCGTACGTGATGAGCAGGTCGGTGGAGCCGATCTGTGTGTCGCCCCCGACGAAGGGCGCACCCTTCGTCACGAGGTAAATGAGGCCGAAGTTGTTGAAGTTGAAGGCGAACGACGCGATGAGCAGGGGGCCCACGGCGACGAGGAGCAGCGGCATGGTGATCGAACGCAGCGTCCTGATCGGGCCGGCGCCGTCGATGCGCGCGGCTTCCATGACGTCGCCGGGCAGCGACTGCAGCGCGCCCGTGCACACGACGAACATGTACGGGAAGCCGAGCCACAGGTTGACGAGCAGGATGGCGGCGCGGGCGGCCCACGGGTCGCCCATCCAGTCGATGTGGAGGCCGGTCATCGTGTTGATGAGACCGAACTCCTGGTTGAACATCGAGGCCCACACGAGAGCCGAGACGAACACCGGCACGGCGTACGGGAGGATGAGCAGGCTTCGGTAGATCGCTTTGCCCTTCATCCGGGGGTCGTTGAGCAGCAGGGCGAGGAGCATGCCGAGCACGAACGTCGTGAGCACCGAGAGAATGGCGAAGGCGATGTTCCACGCGAAGATGCCGAGGAAGCCCGAGCGCAGCGTCGGGTTGGTGAACAGGTTCGTGTAGTTCTTGAGCCCGACGTTCTCCTTCCACCCGACGGCGAGCGGCGAGCCTTCACCGTTCTTCGGCTCCCAGCGCGCGTTCTTCGCGACGTAGACGGTGCCGGTGGAGCTGTCGAGGAGTTCGTCCTTGGCCTCGTCGAGACGCAGCGCGGGCTTGCCCTCGAACGCCTGCGTGGCGCCGCTGGCCTTGATGCCGCCTCCGTCGTCGGTGGGCACCGCGAAGGCGCTCAGATCCTTGCGGCGGTTGGCCTCGCCGAGGTTGAGGATGTGGAAGCCCTCGGCCGAGGTGATGCGCCCGAGGCTCATCTCGGTCGCACCCGCGAGCGGCGCGGTGCCCTTGGCGTCACCGACGAGCTTGTTCCCCTTCTCGTCGGCGAGCAGGAAGTACAGGTCGCCCTTCGTGACGTCCTGGCCCTCCTTGACCGCAACCGAGAGGTTGTACGTCGGCGAATCCGGAACCTGCTGCACGGAGTAGGCGATGTTCTGCTTCGTCGCCTCCTCCTTGGAGACGAGGTGGCCCTGGCCGTAGTTCGTGAACGACGTGGCAGCCGTGTAGGCGATCGGCCACACCTGGAGGCCGACGAGCAGCAGCAGCCCTGGCAGCAAGTACTTGGCGGGGACGTTTTTGCGGGTGCCGTAGACGACGAGGACGGCCATCGCGACGAAGGCGACCCCGACGACGGCGAGCGAGTACCCGGCGGACGCGAGCTTCGTCACGAGGTAGAGGCACAGCGCGAGGGCCGCGGCGATGGCCACCCACTTGGTGACGATCGCCCAACGGGCGCTCTTCGCGGGAGGCAGAGCCGCGCTCTGCGTGGGGGCGGCAGGCGTCGCCATGAACGAACTCCAGGGTGTGAGGCGAAGGGGTGAGCGTGCCGTGAGCCGGTGACCGAGGGACGGTCACCGGCTCACGGGAGGAGGAGGCTCAGTTACCGGCCTTGATAGCGGCCTGAATCTCCGACTGTGCCTTGTTGAAACGGGCGTCCGGTGCGGACTTGCCCGAGATGACGTCGGCCAGGGCCTGGCCGAGCGGCTGCCAGACGGCGTTCATCGCGGGGATGTTCGGCATCGGCTTGGCACCCTCGCCGGCAGCTGCCCACTGGGCGACCTGCGGGTCGGTCTTGGCCACGGCGTCGTAGGCGGCCTTGAGTGCCGGCGGACGCTTGCCGACCTCGAAGAGCTGCTTCTGCGCGGCCTCGGTGGTGAGGAAGGACGTCGCGAACGTCTGGGCGACCGTGGCGTTCTTGGCCTTCGATGAGACGTAGAACATCTGGACGCCGAGGAACGGCGTCATCTTGCCGCCGCCTTCGACGGTCGGCATGGCGCTGACGGCGTACTTCACGCCGGCCTTGTCGTAAGTCGGAAGCGACCACGGACCCGTGATGGCGTAGGCGGCCTTTCCGTTCGCGAAGAGGTTGTCGGCGTTCGTCTTGTCGATGTTGGTCGACAAAACCTTCTTCTTGCCGAGCTCGGCAAGAAGGTTCGCGCCCTTGAGCGTCTCCGGCGAGTTCACCATGAGCTTGTTGGCGTCGTAGTCGCCGTTGTCCTTCGTACCGAAGATGCTGCCCTTGAACCCGGAGAGGAACGGGTAGCCGTGGTAGGCGTCGCCGACCTTGCCCATTTCGAGGGCGAGGACGTTGGTGGCCTTCTTCGAGTCGACGGCCTTCTGGCCCGTGGCGATGAGCTCGTCGAGCGTCTTCGGCGCGTCCTTGGCGTAGGCCGTGTTGCGCACGAGGGCCATGTTCTCGACAGCGTAGGGCACGCCGTAGGTCTGGCCGTTGTACTTCGACGCCGTGATGGCGACCGGGTTGAACCCGGCAGCCGTCTGGGCGGAGAGCTGGACGGGAGCGACGGAACCATTGGCGACGAGCTCGCCCATCCAGTCGTGTGCGCCGACGATGATGTCGGGAGCCTGACCGGCCTTGAAGGCGGTGTTGTAGTTGCCGCGCACGTCCGTGGCGGTCTGCACGGAGACCTTGACGCCGTTCTGCTTGGCGAACTCCGAGGCCAGCTTCGCGACGGTCGGGGCAGCGGTACCGTCGGTCCAGATGACGAGGTCGGCGCTGGCGTCGCGCTTCGGGTCCTTCGCGTTGACTGCGCCGGTCGCGGCGGCCGAGCCGGACGCGGACGATCCGGACGACTTCGAGCTGCTCTTGCTCGAGGACGAGTCTCCGCCACCGCAGGCGGACAGCGAGAAGGCGACGACGCCGGCGAGAGCGACGGCAACACTGCGCTTGGTCATAGGTACTCCGTTACGTGAGGAACGCTCTCGGACGAGAACGTGTGGTCCGCTTCACAGTGTGAAGACGTTTTCACTCTTTGCAAAGCGTTTCAGATAACGGTTTCATCACTGCCCTCGCTGGCGTCGGCGCCAGGGGTCGACAGGCCGAACGCAAGCAACCTCGAGCTTCGCGCCACAGAGCATCGCTCGTTTGAGCGCCACGAAAACAAATGTGCGTCGAAGTCTAGGCAGGGACCACCCGCGTCGGGCATGATGTGTGCGTCGTCACATTCCGTGCGACACCCGTTCACAACGGATCGTCCGGCACGTTCCTGCCGGTGAGCGTCAAAGGAAAACCATGGCAACTGTTACGTACGACCGCGTCTCCCTCACGTACCCGGGCGCCGAGCGCCCCAGCGTCTCCGACCTCAACATCGAGATCGCCGACGGTGAATTCCTCGTCCTCGTCGGCCCCTCGGGCTGCGGTAAGTCGACCTCCCTGCGCATGCTGGCCGGCCTCGAGGAGGTCACGAGCGGCCGCATCCTCATCGACGGCAAGGACGTCACCGCGCTGTCCCCCAAGGACCGCGACGTCGCCATGGTCTTCCAGAACTACGCGCTCTACCCGCACATGAGCGTCGCCGACAACATGGGCTTCGCGCTCAAGATCTCAGGTGTCGACAAGGCCGAGATCCGCAAGCGCGTCGAAGAGGCCGCCCAGATCCTCGACCTCACCCAGTTCCTCGAGCGCAAGCCGAAGGACCTCTCGGGTGGTCAGCGTCAGCGTGTCGCCATGGGCCGCGCCATCGTCCGTCAGCCGCAGGTGTTCCTCATGGACGAGCCGCTGTCGAACCTCGACGCCAAGCTGCGCGTCCAGACGCGTACGCAGATCGCCGACCTGCAGCGCCGCCTCGGCGTCACGACCGTCTATGTCACGCACGACCAGGTCGAGGCCATGACGATGGGTGACCGCGTCGCCGTCCTCAAGGACGGCCTGCTGCAGCAGTGCGACACCCCGCGCAACATGTACGACCGCCCGGCCAACGTCTTCGTCGCCGGCTTCATCGGCTCGCCGGCCATGAACCTCTTCGAGGTGCCCATCAAGGACGGCAAGGTGCTTCTCGGCACGCGCAGCATCCCGATGCCGGCGAGCGCCAACCCAAAGGCCAACCGCGTCACGCTCGGCATTCGACCCGAGGATCTCGCGCCGGCCGACGAAGGGCTCAAGGTCGACGTGGTCATGGTCGAGGAGCTCGGCGCCGACGCATACGTCTACGGCAAGACGCAGGCAGACGGCGAGGAGTACCAGGTCATGGCTCGCGTCGACGGCCGCCGTCCCCCGAAGAAGGGCGACACGATCTTCTTCGCGCCGAAGACCGACCACATCCACCTCTTCGACGTCGAGACGGGCGAGCGCGTCAACGACTGACCCGCACTGCACGAGGTGAGGGGCGCCGCAGCCTGCGGCGCCCCTCACGCGCGTTCGGAGCTCGGCTGGTGGACACGCGGAGCGCGCGGAACCGGCACACCTATGCCAGATGGGAGAATGACGCGGTGGCACTCGACATCAAGGCCTCACGGCCCTACCCGGCGCTGTTCAGTCTGCCGTGGAGCACCCCGCTCGAGGAGTGGCCCGCCGACCGTCTGGCTGCCCTCCCCCGCGGCATCTCGCGTCACATCGTGCGTTTCGCCCGCGTCGACGGCCGCGTGTTGGCCGTCAAGGAGATCAAGAGCGACATCGCGTTGCGCGAGTACAACATGCTCAAGCAGCTGCGCCGCCTGCACCTGCCGTGTGTGGAAGCCATCGCCGTCGTCACCGGCCGAACCGCCCCCGACGGCTCTCCCCTCGACGCCTGCCTGCTCACCCGTCACCTGCAGTTCTCCATGCCCTACCGGGCGATGATCAGCCAGACGCTGCGCCCCGACGCCGCCACACGGCTCATCGACGCCCTCGCCGTGCTGCTCGTCAAGGTGCACCTCGTCGGTTTCTGGTGGGGCGACGTCTCCTTGTCGAACGCCCTCTTCCGCCGCGACGCCGGTGAGTTCGCCGCGTACCTCGTCGACGCCGAGACCGGCGAACTGCGCGATCAGCTCTCCGACGGTCAGCGTGAGCACGACCTCGACATCGCCCGCGTCAACATCGCCGGCGAACTCATGGATCTCCAAGCCGGCGGCATGCTTCCGGAGGACATGGACCCCATCGAGGTGAGCAACACCATCGTCGAGCGCTATCACGAGCTCTGGCGGGCGATCACCGACACCGAACGCTTCGACGCCAGCGAGGCCTGGCGTGTCGAGGAACGCATCCGGGCTCTCAACGAGCTCGGCTTCGACGTCGGTGAACTCGACATCACCACCGACATCGACGGCACGACGATGCAGATCAAACCGCAGATCGTGGAAGCCGGCTACCACTCACGCCGTCTGCGCCACCTCACGGGCCTCGAGGTCGGCGAGAACCAGGCGCGTCGCCTGCTCAACGACCTCGTGAGCTTCACCGCGAGCAAGAACCGTCAGAACGACGACGAGGAGGCCGTCGCCCGCGACTGGCTGGCCACGATCTACGAGCCCGTCACGCGCTCCGTACCGCCCGAGATGCGCGGCAAACTCGAGCCCGCCGAGATCTTCCACGAGGTGCTCGAGCACCGCTGGTACATGTCGGAGCGACAGCGCCACGACGTGACGATCGAACAGGCCGTCGTCGACTACGTGAAGCACATCCTTCCCACGAAGCCGGACGAGAAGAACGTCATCGCGCCCGACACGACACCGATGCAGATGGATCTCAACCCCTGATCCGTGCGTCCTAGCGCGGTACGCCTTCGGCCAACGCCAGCCCGAACGGGCTAGCGTGTGCGCCAGGACATAACGAACCACAAGGGTGGAGGAACAGTGAGTACCAACGATCCGCACGGTCCGGGCGGCCTCGGAGACCAGTTCAACGCCAATGCGCACGGCCAGAACAACGGCGGTCAGTACGGGCAGCAGCCTTACGGCCAGCAGCCGGGACACGACGCGTACGGCCAGCAGGGCAACCAGCACTACGGGCAGCAGCCATACGGCCAGCAGCAGTACGGCCAGCAAGGGCACGACGCGTACGGCCAGGGCGGCCAGCAGTACGGCCAGCCCGCGTACGGCGCGCAGCCTGGCTACGGCCAGCAGCAGTTCGGTGCCATGGCCCAGGCCCCGATGCCCTATGCGCACTGGGGCAAGCGCGTCCTCGCGTACCTCCTCGACACCCTGATCATGATGCCGTTCATCATCATCGCCGCCATTGCGATGGGCACGTCGATGAGCGACCTCGAGACCTCCACCGACGTGTACGGCAACACGACCACCACGGGCAGGCCGAGCACGGGCGCCTTGGCTCTCGGGATGCTGTGCTATCTCGTGGTTTTCGCGTTCTCCATCTGGAACCTTGTGTTCCGTCAGGGCAAGACGGGCCAGAGCCTCGGCAAGAAGTGGACCGGTATCACGCTCCTCTCGGAGCAGACCGGTCAGCCCCTCGGCGCCGGCATGACGTTCGTGCGTGGGCTCGCACACTTCCTGGACTGGCTTCCGTGCTACATCGGCTACCTGTGGCCGCTGTGGGACACCAAGCGTCAGACCTTCGCCGACAAGATCATGAACTCGGTCGTCGTGGAGAAGCCGAACAGCTGATCACATCACGCACGAACGAGGAGCGCCCCGACCGGATCGGTCGGGGCGCTCCTCGTGTTTCGCGTGACGCAGCCGCGCTGTTCGGCGCAGTGTCAGCGCGTCGAGCCCAGCCCGCGGTTCACGGCCACCTGGTACAGCGTGACGCTCGTGGCGATGCCTGCGTTGAGCGACTCGACGGAGGAACTCATCGGCACCGACACGATCTGGTCGCAGGTCTCCGCGACGAGACGCGAGAGGCCCTTGCCCTCGGAACCGACGACGACGACGAGCGGGCGGTCCGCCAGCTCGAGGCCGGGCAGGTCGACGTCACCGTCCATGTCGAGGCCGATGACGAAGAAGCCCGCCTTCTTGAAGTCCTTGAGCGCCGCCGTGAGGTTGCTCGCCTGAGCCACCGGGATGCGCGCAGCTGCACCGGCCGAGGTCTTCCAGGCCGACGCGGTCATGCCGGCGCTGCGTCGCTGCGGAACGACGACGCCGTGGCCACCGAAGGCCGCCGTCGAGCGGACGATGGCACCGAGGTTGCGGGGGTCGGTGATGCCGTCGAGCGCGACGACGAGCGGCGTGCCGGGCAGCTCCGGGTCGATGAGGTCGCCGGGGTGGGCGTAGTCGTACGGCGGCACCTGCAGCGCCAGGCCCTGGTGCACGGCGCCGTCGGTGAGGCGGTCGAGTTCGCCGCGCGGCGTCTCGAGCATCGGCACGCCCTGCTCCGTGGCGATCTTGAGCGTCTCGCGCACACGGTCGTCGGAGTCGATGCGGCTCGCGACGTAGAGCGTCGTCGCGGGCACGCCCACGCGTAGCGCCTCGAGCACCGAGTTGCGCCCGGCGATGACCTCGCTCGAGGTGCGCTCACGGCGGGCCCCGCTCGAACGTCGTCCGTTCGGGGCGCCCTGGGCCGCGCCCGATCGGGCCGCGGACTTGTACGCCTTGTGGTTCGGGCGTTCCTCCGCCTTCGGCGTCGGGCCCTTGCCCTCGAGGCCGCGGCGGCGCTGGCCACCGCTGCCGACCGTCATGCCCTTCTTCGAACTGCCCTTGCGAATCGCGCCTCGGCGCGAGGAGTTGCCTGCCATCAGTTGTCCTTTCCGCCCTGCCGCGCGAGACTCCAGCGCGCGCCGTCAGGGGTGTCCTCGACCACGACGCCGGCGTCGGCCAGCTGGTCGCGGATGGTGTCGGCCGCCTCGAAGTTCTTCGCTGCGCGGGCGGCCTTGCGCTGTTCGACGAGCGCTTCGACGAGGGCGCCCAGGGCGTCCATCGCCTGGTCCTGGCCGCCGGCCGAACGACCCGACCACTGCGGGTCGAGCGGGTTGACGCCGAGCACGTCCGTCATGGCGGCGACCTGCGTGGCGAGTTTCTCGACGCGCTCCACGTCGGCCTCGTCGATGGCGGTGTTGCCCTCGCGGATGGCGTCGAAGCAGGCCGCGAGCGCACCGGAGACGTTGATGTCGTCATCCATGGCCTCGACGAAGGCGCGCGGCAGTTCCACACCGGCGACGTCGTCGCTCGTGAGCACGGCGTCGGCGCCGAGCGCACGACGCAGGAAGCCCTCGATGCGCTCGACCGCAGCCGCAGCCTCGGCGAGCGAGTCCGGCGTGTACTCGATCGTCGAGCGGTAGTGGACGGCGCTGAGGTAGTAGCGCACGACGATGGGCCGCACCGTCTTCGTCAGTTCGCTAACGGCGAGGGTGTTGCCGAGCGACTTGCTCATCTTCTCGCCGGAGAGGGTGACCCAGCCGTTGTGCATCCAGTAGCGCGCGAAGCCGAGGCCCGCAGCGTGCGACTGGGCCTGCTCGTTCTCGTGGTGCGGGAAGCGCAGATCGATACCGCCGCCGTGGATGTCGAACGTGTCGCCGAGCCAGCGTCGCGCCATGGCGGAGCACTCGAGGTGCCAGCCCGGGCGTCCTTCACCCCAGGGCGTGGGCCAGTTCGCGGAGGCGGGTTCGTCGTCCTTGCGCCCCTTCCACAGGGCGAAGTCGCGCTGATCATTCTTGCCACGCGGATCTGCGTCGCCCGCAGCCTCCATGTCGTCGAGGTTCTGACGCGTGAGGGAGCCGTACTCGGGGAAGCTCTTGACGTCGAAGTAGACGTCACCGGAGCCGTCGGACGCCGGGTAGGCGTGGCCTCGCTCGATGAGCATCTCCATGAGCTCGACCATGTCGGTGACGTGCCCGGTGGCACGCGGCTCGTACGTGGGTCGCTTGACGCCGAGGGTGTCGAGCGCGTCGCTCGTCTCGCGTTCGTGCAGGTAGCTCCATGCGAACCACGGCTCGCCCGCCTCGGCGGACTTACGCAGGATCTTGTCGTCAATGTCGGTGACGTTGCGCACCAGCGTGACGTCGTAGCCGTGCCCGCGCGTCAGCCAGTTGCGCAGCACGTCGAACGCGACGGCGAAGCGCAGGTGGCCGATGTGCGGTGAACCCTGCGTGGTGAGGCCGCAGATGTAGATGCCGACCTTGCCGGGGTTCACGGGTTCGAAGTCGCGAAGCTCGCGAGTGGCGGTGTCGAAGATCTGCAGAGTCACAGGCCCGATTCTATCGGCCTCCGCAGGCGTGCTCGCCCGGCCACGTTCTCGCCCCGGATCGACTGCAGGTGGATCCGGGGCGAGAACCCGCAGGAGTGGGTCACTCGTCCTCGAGGCCGACCTCTTCGGCGGCGAGCGTCGTCGAGTCGCCGTGGCCCGTGAGCACGACGGTGTCGCCGGGCAGGGTGAACAGCTTCTCGCGGATCGACGCCACGAGCGTCGGCTTGTCGGAGTAGGAGCGACCGGTCGCCCCCGGCCCGCCCTGGAACAGGGTGTCTCCGGTGAGCACCGCGCCGAGCGCGGGGACGAAGAAGCACACCGCACCCGGAGCGTGTCCCGGCGTGTGAATGACGCGGACGCTCGTGCCGGCCACCGTGAGCTCATCGCCGTCGGCGAGCGCCTCGTCGGGCTGCCAGTCGTACGTCATGTCCCACAGGACGCGATCCTCTGGGTGGAGGAACACGGGTGCCCCCGAGGCTTCGCGGACGTCACCGGCCGCAGTGATGTGGTCGTTGTGGGCGTGCGTGCACCAGATGCCGACGACCGTGCGGCCCGCAACGGCGTCAAGGATCGGGGCTGCGTCGTGGGCCGGGTCGACGACGGCGACCTCCCGGTCATCGCCGATGAGCCAGACGTTGTTGTCGACGTCCCAGCTGCCACCGTCGAGTTCGAAGGTGCCGGACGTGACGACGCGCTGGATGCGCAGGCCGTCCTCGTGTGCGAGAACAGCGGCGCCCTGGTCGGTGAATTCGGCCATCAGAGGGTCACCACCGAACGCAGCACCTTGCCGCCCTTCATCGTGTCGAAGGCCTTCTCGACCTCGTTGAGACCGATCTTCTCGGTGATGAACTCCTCGAGCGGGAAGCGGCCCTGCTTGTAGAGGTCGACGAGCATCGGGAAGTCGCGCTCCGGCAGGCAGTCGCCGTACCAGCTCGACTTGAGCGCACCACCGCGGCCGAAGATCTCGAGCAGCGGCAGCGTGAGCTCCATGTCGGGCGTCGGCACGCCGACGAGGACGACGCGGCCGGCCAGGTCGCGGGCGTAGAACGCCTGCTCGTACGTCTCGGGACGACCGACAGCCTCCACGACGACGTCGGCCCCGAAGCCGCCCGTGAGTTCACGGATCTTCTCGACGGCGTCGTCCTTCTCCGAGTTGATCGTGTGCGTGGCGCCGAACGCCTTGGCGTTGCCGAGCTTCTCGTCGTCGATGTCGACGGCGATGATGGTCGTGGCGCCGGCGGTCTTCGCACCCGCGATAGCCGCGCACCCCACGCCACCGCAGCCGATGACGGCAACGGACTCACCGCGCGTCACCTGGCCGGTGTTGACGGCCGCACCGAAACCGGCCATGACGCCGCAGCCGAGCAGGCCGACCGCCGCGGCGTCGCTCTCCTCGACTTTCGTGCACTGACCGGCCGCGACGAGCGTCTTCTCGATGAACGCACCGATACCGAGCGCCGGCGTCAGTGCGGTGCCGTCCTCGGCGAGCGTCATCTGCTGTGTCGCGTTGGCCGTGTCGAAGCAGTACCAGGGCTGGCCCTTCTTGCAGGCGCGGCACTGGCCGCACACCGCACGCCAGTTGAGGACGACGAAGTCGCCCACCTCGACGTTCGTCACACCCTCGCCGACGGCCTCGACGCGACCGGCCGCCTCGTGCCCGAGGAGGAAGGGGAATTCGTCGTTGATGCCGCCCTCGCGGTAGTGCAGGTCGGTGTGGCAGACACCGCATGCCTCGATCGCGACGACGGCCTCACCCGGGCCGGGGTCGGGAACGACGATGTCGACGACTTCCACTTCGGCGTTCTTGCTACGGGCGATGACGCCCTTGACGGTCTGGGACATACCGGCTCCTCAAGTGTTGTCGGGTCTGATCCCAACCTAGCGAGAAGCGGTGACAACCTCGACCCGCGTCATGCGAGGGACGGTCAGTCGCGCGGGTAGACGAGCGCCGTGGCGACGGCGGCGATGCCCTCGCCGCGGCCGGTGAGGCCGAGGCCGTCACTCGTCGTGCCGCTCACCGACACCGGGGCGCCGCCGATCGCGGCCGACAGAGCGACCTGCGCCTCGTCACGGCGCTTGCCGATCTTCGGACGGTTGCCGATGACCTGAACGGCCGCGTTGCCAATCTCGAAACCGGCCTCCCGCACGAGCCGAGCAGCCTCCTCGAGCAGCGTGACGCCCTTGGCGCCCGCCAGCTCGGGGCGGTCGACGCCGAAGTGCTGCCCGAGATCGCCGATGCCGGCTGCGCTGAAGAGCGCGTCGCACAGGGCGTGAGCGGCTACGTCACCGTCCGAATGACCCTCGATGCCACGCTCACCCGGCCAGCTGAGGCCCGCGAGGGAGAGCTCCCGCTCGTCGTCGGCCAACGGGTGGACGTCGACGCCGATTCCGGTGCGCGGCAGGACGACGGGGGGCTGGCTGGTCATACGGGTTCGGCCTCCGAGGAGTCGGCGAGCAGGTGTTCGGCGACGACGATGTCGAGCGGTGTCGTGACTTTGAGGGCGAAGAGATCACCGTCGACGACGAGCACCTCTCCCCCGGCGCGTTCGATGAGGGCGGCGTCGTCGGTGGCGTCGAGCCCCGATTCGTGCGCGGCCACGAGCACCGAACGACGAAACCCCTGCGGGGTCTGGACGGCACGCAGATCGGCGCGCACCGGCGTCGAGACGACGCGTTCGAGCGCAGGAGCGTCCGCTGCTCCGCCTTCTGCGCTCCTGCCGTCGTCTTCACCGTCGTCCCCGGCGGTCTCCGTGGCCTCGACGACCTTGATCGTGTCGACGACCGGCACCGCCGGAATGACGGCGTCAGCCCCGGCCGCCAGGCCCGCGAGCACGCGCTCGGTGAGCTCCACAGGGGCAAGGCAGCGCGCGGCGTCGTGGACGAGGACAATGTCGCACTCGCGATCGAGCGCCCGCAGGCCGCAACGGACGGAGTCACTGCGTTCCGCGCCGCCGGCCACGATCTCAACGGGAACGTCGCCGTCGGCGAACTCGCTGAGGACGTCGGCGAATTCGTCTTCGTGCGAGGCTGGAACGACGACCACGACATGCGACACTCCGCCCGTCGCCACGAGGCGACGAACGGCGTGCGTCACGAGGGGCGTACCCCCCAAGGTCACGAGCGCTTTGGGCTTTCCGGCTCCCAGACGGGTGCCGAGGCCCGCAGCGACGAGAACTGCTCCGGCGTTCAGGACGCGAGCACCTCGTCGAGGGTGGCTTCCGCCTTGTCCTCGTTCGTGTGCTCGGCGAGGGCCAGCTCGGAGACGAGGATCTGACGGGCCTTGGCGAGCATGCGCTTCTCGCCGGCCGAAAGACCACGATCCTGGTCGCGGCGCCACAGGTCACGCACGACCTCGGCCACCTTGATGACATCGCCGGAAGCGAGCTTCTCGAGGTTGGCCTTGTACCGACGCGACCAGTTGGTGGGCTCTTCGGTGTGCTCTGCACGCAGGACCTCGAACACCTTCTCGAGCCCCTCCTTGTCGACGACGTCCCGGACGCCGACGAGGTCGCAGTTCTCGGCGGGGACCTCGATGGTCAGGTCTCCCTGGGCTACGTTCAGCACGAGGTACTGCTTGTCCTCGCCCTTGATCTTGCGCACCTTGATCTCTTCGATCGTTGCTGCGCCATGGTGCGGGTAAACGACGGTCGCGCCGACTTTGAATTCCATGTGGTATTAGCCCCTTTCGCGACCTCCAGGATACCACGCAGCCGCGCCATTCCGGGGCGTGCGAGGCGGCCGAACCGCACATAGCACACCGAAGCAAGCCCCCCGATCGACCGCCCGAACGGGCGAGGCGCGCGACACGCCGAACATTCGGAAAAGTTTCGTTTTGATCACCGGCACGAGGCCCGGCTCACCACGTCGCTCACGAGGCGATAGTCTTGCGTGCGTGACGCGACGAATTGTGACCTCCAAGCGCCGTAGCGCCGGCGTGATGCTCGCGGCCGTGACGGCCGGTGCCACGCTCACCGGCTGCGGTCAGCTCATCAACCCGTACACCACCGAGCTGCAGTACGACGCCGCCGACGGCGTCTCGGCGCGCGTCGGCGACCTCCAGGCAGCCGACCTGCTCATCGTCAACAACGGCGAGGGTTCCGAGGGCAAGCTCAACGGTCTCGTGTACAACTCGGGTTCGTCCGACAGCCAGCTCACGATCACGGTGAACGGCACCGACACACAGGTGACGATCCCGGCCGGCACGAGCGTCCGCCTCGACGGCAAGAAGAACGGCAACGGCGACAAGACCGTCTCGCCCGTCACCATCTCCTCCCTCGGTGACGCCAAGGTGGGCGACCAGATCCGGGCCACGCTCAAGACGTCCCCCGGTGGTTCCACGCAGGTCGCCATCCCGGTGCTGCTCGACCAGTACCCCTACGGTGACGCCAAGGTGGAGCACCCCGAGGCCGAAACGTCCGGCAACGAATCGCACGGCTCCGGCCACTGACCCTCGCGTCACACACCGTCTTCAACGGCTTCGGCCCTGCACCTCGCTTGAGGTGCAGGGCCGAAGCCGTTGCCGTGAGTGAGGAGGCGATCAGGCCTCGAGCTTGTAGCCCAGACCGCGCACGGTGAGGATGTGGCGCGGCGAACCGGGGTCGGGCTCGATCTTCGCGCGCAGACGCTTGATGTGGACGTCCAGGGTCTTCGTGTCGCCGACGTAGTCGCTGCCCCATACGCGGTCGATGAGCTGCATGCGCGTGAGCACGCGGCCCTCGTTGCGCAGGAGCAGTTCGAGCAGTTCGAACTCCTTGAGCGGCATCGAGATCTGCTCACCACCCACCGTCACGACATGGCGCTCGACGTCCATGACGACGGGACCGGCCTCCAGGCGGTCGGGCTCGAACTCCTCGGGCTCGCTCTGACGGCGCAGCACAGCCTTGATGCGGGCGAGCAGTTCACGCCCCGAGTACGGCTTCGTCACGTAGTCGTCCGCGCCCAGTTCGAGGCCGAGGACCTTGTCGATTTCACTGTCCTTGGCCGTCAACATGATGATCGGCACGCTCGAGCGAGTACGCAGCTGCCGACACACATCGACGCCGGACATGCCGGGCAGCATGACGTCGAGCAGCACGAGGTCGGCGCCGGAGCGTTCGAACTCCTCGAGCCCGTCCGTTCCCGTCGCCGCGACGACGGCGTCGTAGCCTTCCTTCTTCAGCATGTAGGCGAGGGGCTCGGAGTAGGACTCCTCGTCCTCGACGACCAGGATTCGAGTCACAGCTTGTCCTTCGTCTCGGCAGTGCGGCTGGCGGCCGCGCTCACGGGTACACGGGGCGTGTCGGCGAGTTCGGACGTCTCACGCCCGGCCCTCTCGCCGTTGCACGCGGGGATCTGCATCTCGAACGTCGAGCCGACGCCGGGTTCGCTCCACACGCGGATCTGCCCGCCGTGGTTCGCGCACACGTGCTTGACGATGGCCAGGCCGAGGCCGGTTCCGCCGGTCTGGCGCGAGCGGGCCGGGTCGACGCGGTAGAAGCGCTCGAAGATGCGCTCGATCTCGGCGGCCGACAGCCCGACGCCCTGGTCGGTGACCTGAACGGCCACCGCGTCGTCCTCGCTCGACACGGCGACGACGATGCGGGTCTCGTCGCCGGAGTAGTTGACGGCGTTGTTGACGAGGTTGCGGCAGGCCGTCGTCAGGAGGCTTTCGTCGCCGAGCACCAGGTGCGGGCCTTCGTCGGTGCGTACCGACAGGCTGATGCCCCGCCCCTCGGCGAGCAGACGCGTCTCCTCGACAGCGCGATGCGCGCACTCGGCGAGGTCGACGGGCTTGGCCGTGGCGATGGTGTCGGCGCCCTGCAGGCGCGACAGGTCGACGATCTCCTGCACGAGATTCGACAGCCGTACGGTCTCGGTCTTCATGCGGGCCGCGAACCGGGCCACTGCCTCGGAATCGTCGGCGGCGTCCTCGACGGCTTCCGCCAGCAGACGCAGGCCGCCCACCGGAGTCTTGAGCTCGTGGGAGACGTTGACGACGAAGTCGCGGCGAGTCTCCTCGATGCGACGCGCCTGCGTGCGGTCCTCGACGAGCACGACGACGATGTCTGCGTTGAGTGGCGCCACCCGGACCCGCAGGTCGAGCTCGGCACCCTCGATGGGGCCGCGCGCCAGATTGAGGTCGGTCTCGATGACGCGGTTCTCGCGCCGGGAGCGGCGCACGACGTCACGCACCGCGTCGTGACGCAGATCGACGTCACGCACGAGACCGAGCGCGTCGACGTCGTCGCTGTGCGCGGCAACGCGATCCGAGCGGTCGACGAGCATCCAGCCCGAACGCAGGGTGCGCAACAACGCCTCGGCTTCTCCCGACACGGCAGCCGGCTGCGCGGGGGACGTCGGCGTAGCCGCCGGCGTCGCAGACGGCACGCGTTCGCGCACGGAGGAACTCGACGAGCGTCGACCGAACGCGTATCCACCGACGGCCAGGGGGACGCCGACGGCCGCACCGGTGATGAGGTCGAGAATGGCTGGCACACCGCTAGATTACGCACAGGGGCCCCGGGGAGCAGAACCCTCGACGCCTCCCTCCGGGCACGTCGCCCAGTGTTCACCTCGGGGCTTGTCTTCGTTCACCGAATCGTGCGACTCTCGCCCGGAAACACCCCCATGCTGGGCATTGCCATGCCCTGAATCCGCCCCGCCCGGGCCCAGTCCAAGGAGGACGAGTGCGCGACGCATTCCACGAGGACCTCGACAAGATCTCCGATCAGCTCGTCGACATGACGAAGCTGGTCGGCACCGCCCTCGAGCGCGCCACCGCCGCTCTTCTCGAAGGTGACCGCACGATCGCCGAGAGCGTCATCGCGGCCGACGACGACATCGACGCCCTGCGTCGTGAGGTCGACGACCTCGCCGTCGACCTGCTGGCACGCCAGCAGCCGGTGGCCACCGACCTGCGCATGGTCGTCACGGCCATGCACATGAGCTCCGACATCGAGCGCATGGGCGACCTCGCCCGTCACATCGCGAAGGTCGCGCGCATGTCGGCGCCCAACGTCGCCGTGCCCGAGAACCTGCGCCCGATCATCGCCGACATGGCTCGCGTGGGCGAGAAGCTCGTCCAGGCGACGGGTGACGCGATCGGTTCGAAGGACGTCTACGCCGCGGTCGAGATCGGCCGCATCGACGACGAGATGGACGAGCTGCACAAGAAGGTCTTCACGACGCTGCTCGGCGACTGGGAGCACGGCATGGAGGCCGGCGTGAACGCCACCCTCCTGTCGCGCTACTACGAGCGTTACGGCGACCACGCCGTGGCCGTGGCCGACCGCATCGTCTACCTCGTGACCGGCCGCTACGGCAACCCGGACGAGGGCCTCACCCGCTGACGCCTCGCCGCACACCGCTGACGGCCCGCTTCCCCGGAGGGAGGCGGGCCGTCAGCGCGTCAGGCGGCTGTTCGCATCTGGTGCACTTATGGCCATCTGGCGGCGATATGTCGCGGCCGGATGAACAGAAGCGCACCAGCTACGGCCAGCGGGGTGTGACGACGGCACCCCCCCCCTTCACGCGAAGGGGCGGGCGCCGTCCGGTGATGAAGCGCTCGGGCGATCAGGCCTTGCCCTGATTCGCCACGGCGGCTGCGGCGGCCTCGGCGGCTGCCGGGTCGAGGTAACGACCACCTTTGGTGACGGGCGTGAGGTTCTCGTCGAGCTCGTAGTACAGCGGCATGCCTGTAGGGATGTTGACGCCCACGATGTCGTCGTCGCTGATGCCGTCGAGGTGCTTCACCATGGCGCGCAGCGAGTTGCCGTGTGCGGCCACGAGCACCGTCTTGCCGTCCTTGAGGTCGGGCACGATGGCGCTCTCCCAGTAGGGCAGGAAGCGCTCGATGACGTCCTTGAGGCACTCGGTCAGCGGCGCGGCGTCACCGAGGTCGGCGTAGCGCGGGTCGGCGTCCTGGCTCCACTCGCTGCCCTTCTCGATGGGCGGCGGCGGGGTGTCGAACGAACGACGCCACGTCATGAACTGCTCTTCGCCGTAGGCCTCGAGGGTTTCCTTCTTGTTCTTGCCCTGGAGGGCGCCGTAGTGACGCTCGTTGAGGCGCCAGTCTCGCTTGACCGGGATCCAGTGACGGTCGGCGGCGTCGAGCGAGAGGTTCGCCGTCATGATGGCGCGTCGCAGCAACGAGGTGTGCACGACGTCGGGCAGGAGGTCGGCTTCCTTGAGCAGTTCGCCGCCGCGCACGGCCTCGGCGCGGCCCTTGTCGGTGAGCGGCACGTCGACCCAGCCGGTGAAGAGGTTCTTCGCGTTCCAGTCGGACTCGCCGTGGCGGAGCAGAATCAGCTTGTACGTCATGGCGTCAGCCTAACGTCCGAGCCGCCGGCGTCCGGGGTTCAGTCGTTCTCCAGAAGGTGGCGGAAGGCCTCGAGGTTGCGCGTCGACTCGCCGTGCGTCGTGCGCCAGCGCCATTCCTTCTTCATCGACGTGAGGAAGCCGCGCGAGAGCACCTCGTTGAAGATGCCGTCGCTCGCTTCGAGCATGACGCCGAGCAGCCGGTCGAGGGCCTCACCGTCGAGGCCCGCGAGCGGCAGGCGGCCGGTGAGGTAGACGTCGCCCGCACCGTCGATGCCGTAGGCGACCCCCGGGATTCGCAGGTTGCGCTGCAGCAGGAGGCGGTAGACCTCCTCGTGGTTCTCGTCGGGGTTGCGCACGACGAACGCCATCGCCTTGAGCGTGCGATCCCCCACGACGAGCGACGTCACCGTCTTGAGCTTCTTCTCCCCCGGCAGCGTGACGACGAACTCGCCGTTCGACGCTCCGAGCTCCCATTCCAGCTCGGAGGCCTCCAGCCACTCCCGAACCGTCACTTCCGCTGCCTGAACGAGGTCGTCGGTGCTCATAACTCCAACCTACGCGGGCGGGCGGGGGTCAGGGAACGATGGCGCTGGGGACGCCCGCGAGCGCGCGCGAGGCGTCGATGTCCGTACTCGCGTCGTCGTGGCAGGCGTTCGCGTAGATGTCGAGCAGACGATCGACGCTGACGTCCCAGCCGTACTGACGAGCGTGGGCGACGGCGCGCTCGCCGAGTTCCGCGCGGCGGGCGTCGTCGTCGAGCAACGACCCGAGGGCCTTCGCCCAGTCGAGCGGATCGTGGCCCTCGACGAGCACTCCCCCGTCGCCGACGGCTGTGGGCAACCCGCCCACAGCGGCGGCGACGACGGGCGTGCCCGAAGCCGACGCCTCGATCGCGACGAGCCCGAAGGACTCGCTGTGCGACGGCACCGCAACGACGTCGGCCGCGTGGAACCACCGAACGAGCGCGCTGCGGTCGACGGGCGGCACGAAGTCGACGACGTCCTTGACGCCGAGGTCGCGGGCCAAGGTCTGTAGCGCGAGCGGCTTGTCGAGGCCGGAACCCGACGGGCCACCGACGACGACGAGTCGGAGCCGCGAGCGCCGCTCCGGCTGCTCGGCCACGAGTTCGGCCACCGCACGCACGAGCACGTCAGGGGCCTTGAGCGGCTGGATGCGCCCGACGAACAGCACGACCTGCGCGTCCGGCTCGACACCGAGGTGAGCGCGTGCCTGGCGGCGACCGGCGCCGTCGGTCGGTGAGAAGGCGTCGAGGTCGACGCCGGGCGTGACGACCTCGACCTTCGACGAGTCGGCGCCGTAGAGCTCGATGAGTTCGCGCGCTTCAGCCGGCGTGTTGGCGACGAGCTTCGTCGCCGCGGTGACGACCTGCTCCTCGCCGATCTCGCGCCCGGCGGGCTCGGGGGTGTCACCTTCGGCGAGTTGGGCGTTCTTGACGCGCGCCATCGTGTGCATCGTGTGGATGAGCGGCACACGCCAGCGGTCGGCGGCGAGCCAACCCACCTGGCCCGAGAGCCAGTAGTGCGAGTGCACGAGGTCGTAGTGCCCCTCCGGCTTCGACGCCCCGACGCGCATCATGCCTGCGGCGAACGCACAGAGCTGGCCCGGCAGGTCGTCCTTGCCGAGGCCCTCGTACGGCCCGGCCGCGATGTGGTGGACGGTGACGCCCGGCACGAGCTGCACCTGCTCGCCGAGGGCTGCGCTCGTGCGGCGCGTGAAGATGTCGACTTCGACGCCGCGTTCGGCCAACCGCTTCGCCGTCTCGACGACGTAAACGTTGAGACCGCCGGCGTCGCCCGTTCCGGGCTGGGACAACGGGGAGGTGTGGACGCTCACCATGGCCACGTGCCGCACGGGACCGCTGCAGTCGCGGGCCGCGGGAGCGCTACCGAAGGGCTTGGTGCGAGATTCGTCCACGAACGGTCGAACGATACGTTGGGGCCGTGCATTCCCGACCTGTTGGCGCCGTGACGCGGGGGACGACGAACCCCAATCGTCTGCGCCGCCAGGACCGCTGGTTGACCGGCCCGCAGGCCTGGCGCCTGCGCCGGATGGACGATCCGCCGATCGTCGTCGACCTCGGATACGGCGCCTCCCCCGTAACGGCCGTCGAACTGCACGACCGACTGCGGCGAGTGCGTCCGGACGTGCGGACGGTCGGCATCGAGATCGAGGCCTCACGCGTCGCGCAGGGGCGTGAGCTGCTCGCGCACAACCCCGGTCTCGCAGGCCTGTCGTTCCGTCGCGGCGGTTTCGAGATACCCCTCGACGCCGGCCGCAGCGCGACGATCGTGCGCGCCGCGAACGTCCTGCGTCAGTACGACGAGTCCGAGGTGGCCGGCGCGTGGGAGCGGATCTGCTCGCGCCTGGCCCCGCACGGCCTCCTCCTCGACGGCACCTGCGACGAGCTCGGGCGGCTCTCCACGTGGGTGGCCGTCACCCCCGACGGCCCGGTGAGTTTCACGATTTCGCTGCGTTTGGCAGGCCTCGGCGACCCCATGGACGTCGCACCGCGGCTCGTGAAGTCGCTCATCCACCGCAACGTGCCGGGCGAACCGGTGCATGCCTACCTCGCAGCGCTCTCTCGCGCGTGGACGATCAATGCACCGCTCGCTCCTCACGGCGCGCGCCAGCGCTTCGTGGCGAGCGCCCGGGCTCTCAAGGACGACGGCTGGCCACTGCTCGACGGCCCGACGCGATGGCGTCTGGGTGAGATCACGGTCGACTGGTCGGCTGTCGCGCCCCGCGCCTGACGGGGACGTGCGTCAGATGTCGACGCTCGCGACGAACAGCCGCGAGCCGGGTACGCCGGTGACGACGGCGTCGGGGTCCGAGGCCGACGACCACACACATTCGAGACGCTCCAGACGGATGGCTTCGTCACCGCAGCGCACCGTGACCGGTGCGTCGAGCGCGAGCATGACGGCGGGAGCGCCGCCGATCGGCAGCGCCGTCGGTGTTTCGTTCGGCCGTACCTCGAACAGCTCGAAATGGGGCGCTGCTGTGGGGTGATGCAGCGTCGACCCATCTCCGTCTCCCAGGCGCCGCGGCTCCTGGGCTTCGACCGGCGTCCTGACATCGACGATCGTGAGCAGTTCCTCGACGTTCGTCTCCTTGGGCGTGAGCCCACCGCGCACGACGTTGTCGGAGTTGGCCAGCACCTCGATCGTCGTACCGTGCACGAACGAGTGGAGAACCCCCGCTCCGATGAAGTAACTGCGCCCGGGCGTCATGACGAGGTGGCGCATCGTGAGCAGAACAACGACGCCCACGTCACCTGGGAACTGCTCGTGCACGTCGAGCACGGTGCTCAGTGCCCGCGCTGTCGCTTCGTCGGCCGAACCTGCGTCGACGAGCGCCCGGACGGCGGCCACGACAGCAGCCACGAACTCGGCCCGGTCATCGGCAGGAACGTGGAGCAGGGCCGCCAACAACGCGTGCGCCGGATCAGCCGCGCCCCTCGCCTGATCCACGAGATCGGTGAGCGCGGGCACGTCGAGGCCGACAAGGAGCGCGCTCGCTTCGTCGAACGGCAACGAGCCGGCGAAGGCTTCGCACTCGGTGAGCGGTACCCACGCCTCCGGTTTGGCCCAGGAGTCACCGTAGACACCCTCGGGGGCCGACGCCGCCCGCGCTGCGTCGGGATGTGCCTGGATGGAGAGCGCCCTGTCGGCGGCGAGGATCTTGAGCAGGAACGGCAGACGCCGCCCGAAGGCGTCGAGCGACCCTGTGCCGAGGTGGCGTTCGTCGTCCCCGGCGATGTGTTCGTCGAGACCGCAGAAGTGCCCGTCGCCGAGGTCGACACGGGCCGGGCCGGCTTCGTGGGCGCCGACCCAGAGCTCAGCCTCGGGCGTGGCACTCGGCTGTTCGCGCCCGGCAAGCTGCGCCAGGGCGACGTGCGAGCCCCAGGCGTAGTCCTTGATCACGGGTTGGATGCGGTGCAACGCTCTTCCTCGACCTTCTTCCCGGCCACCCGGTCGGGCAACTCGGAACCGAGTCTAGTTCTGATGGTCGTCAGAGAGGAATGCGCCGACGACCTGGCGCACGCGACTGCGGTGGCCCCACAGCAGCCCGTTCTCGTCGAACACCTCGAGCCGGGCGTTCGGCAGATACTCCACGAGGCGCTCCGCCGACGAGACGGGATGGACGGTGTCGCCCTCCTGCGCGAGCACGAGTACGGGGAGCGTGAGATCGCGCAAGCGCTCGACATCGGGTACCGGCACGGCGTGGGGCAGGTCGCGCAGCGCCTCAGCCATCCCGGGGCCGAGGAAGACCTCGGTCTGCTGCTCGACCCATGCCCGCGCCGCGTCGTCGCCGCGCACGGCCTCGGGTAGCTCGGCTTCGAGTTGAGCGCGAATCGGGCCGGCGTCACCGCGCGCCGACGCCTCGGCCATGGCGCTGTACCGTTCGAGCCCCTCGCTGTTGCGAGGCGAGTCGATGACGGCCGGAATGACGAGGACGACGCGCTCGAACCGGCTCGGGTCGCGTTGCAGGATGCGCAGGATCGACCCGGCACCCATCGAGACGCCCAACGCGCGCGTGGCTCCGTAGGCGTCGGCGACGGCGAGCAGCTCGTCAGCCGTGTGGTCGTAGTCCCAGCCGTCGAACGCGGGCGCCGAGCGACCGTGCGAGCGAAAGTGGAAGAAGACGCGCGTGCCGTCGACGCCCGACGCGTAGGGCCGCGTCGAGGGAATCGAGGCTCCCATACCGTGCGCGAACACAGTGACGGGTTCGCCTCGCCCTGCCCTGACGACCTCGAGAGCCCCCGACGGGCCGTCGATGAACTCAGCTGCCAAAGCTGGTCACCACGGCCCGTAGGGGCCGCTCGAGTTGCCCTTGCCGGGCCGCACGAGCGGGCGGACGTCGGCCAGGAAAACGCCCGCGGCGACGACGCCGATGATGCCGAGCAGACTGACCGGACGCCCGAGTGAGGTGAAGCCGAGCAGCGCGGCGACACCGGTGATGGCGACCCACGCGGGCTTCGTCAGCTTGCCGTGCGCCTGGAAGAGGTCGGCTCGCCCGCGCAACGCCTCGACGAAGGCCCAGACCTCGACGCCCAACAGGATGACGCTGAGGATGAGCATCGCGCCCATCTGGAGCTCGAACAGGGAATCCATGCCCTCACTGTAGAGGCGCTGCCCGACAACCCGCTGAGGGCGCCCACCGCGAGGTCAGCGGCGCTCTGCCTGATGCGGGTTGACGAAGAACAGGACGGCCACGACACCGACCGCGACGACGGCCGCGGGAAGATAGAGCGACTCGCCCATCGCACGGGAGAAGGGCTCCGCAGCCACGGCGGGGACGCGAGCGCCGCCCCCCGCTTCACCCGCGGGCATCGAGTAGCCCCCGAGGTGGGACGCCAATCGCGATTCCATGAGGGCTGCAATGGCGGCCGAACCGAGCACCGCACCGAGCTGGCGCGTCGCGTTGAAGACTCCGGAGCCTGCACCCGCTCGCGCGGGCGGGAGGGTCCGCGTGGCCGTCACGGAGATCGGCGCCCACATGAAGGCGTTGGCCAGACCGAGCACGAGGGCCGGGGCGACGAGCTGCCACCACGGGGTGTCGGAGTGGAGAGCGAGGCCGTACCAGACGATGCCCACCGCGAAGCACGTGAGCCCGAAGCCCGCGATGAGGCGCGGGTGCATCCGGTTGACGAGGCGACCAGCAACGGGTGCCAGCCCGAGCGTCAGCACCGCCGTCGGAGCCATGAGGAGGGCCGCTTGAGTCGGCGTCCAGCCGCGTACGCTCTGGGCCCACACCATGATCGGGAAGTTCATCGCCGTGATGGCGAGGCCGACGCCGAAGATCGCGACGTTGGCGAGCGAGAAGTTGCGGAACGTGAAGAGCACGAGCGGAATGAGCGGCTCCGCACGCGTGAGACGCTGCCACACGACGAAGGCGACGAGGACGGCGATACCCGCCACGATGAGCAGCGGCACCGAGATGACACCCGTGATCGTGCCCCAGTCGTAGCGGTTACCCTCCTGCAGGCCGAAAACGAGCAGGAACATGCCGATGCCGGAAAGCAGCACACCGATCCAGTCGAACGTGTGCGTGTGGACCGGCAGACTCGGCACGAGCTTGAGTGCCATCACGAAGGCGATGATGCCGACCGGAATGTTGATGAAGAAGATCCACTCCCAGCCGACGTGGTCGATGAGCACACCGCCGAGGATGGGGCCGACGAGCGTCGCGACACCGGCCACCGAGCCCCACAGACCCATCGCCGTACCGCGGGTCTCGCCGGGGAAGATGCGCGTGATGACGGCCATCGTCTGAGGGGACATGGCCGCAGCGCCAAGGCCCTGCAGAACGCGGGCCGCGATGAGCCCCTCGATGGACCCGGTGAGGCCACACCACAACGAGGCGAGCGTGAACACCGCGAGACCGACGAGATAGACGTTCTTCGGCCCGTACCGGTCACCGAGACGCCCCGAGACGAGCAGTGGCACCGCGTAGGCGAGCAGGTACGCGCTCGTCACCCAGACCACCGCACCGAGATCGGCGTGCAGACCGTTCATGATGGCCGGCGTACCCACGGCGACGATCGTCGTGTCGAGCAGGATCATGAAGAACCCCAGGCACAGGGCCCACAGGGCCGGCCAGGGGTTGTCGAGGGTCGTGTTCTCGCGTCGCGGGGTCGCGGGCGTCGTCGTCTCAGACGTCGATGATGACCGTGAAAGGTCCGTCATTAGTCAGTGCCACCTTCATATCGGCGCCGAAACGCCCGGTTTCCACCGCGATTCCCGAAGCGACGAGAGCGTCGGCGAGAGCATCAACGAGTGGTTCGGCGACGTCACCCGGGGCCGCCTGGCCCCACGACGGTCGTCGCCCTTTGCGCACGTCGCCGTACAGCGTGAACTGGCTGACAACGAGAACGCCGGTGCTCTCGCCGCGTTCTGTGAGGTCGCTCACGGAGACCTCGCCCGGCATGATCCGCAGCCCGGCGATCTTGCGCGCCATGGCCTCGACCTGAGCGTCACCGTCGTCGTGGGTGACGCCGACGAGGGCCACGAGACCGGGCCCGGGCAGGGCTCCGACGACCTCACCGTCGACCGTCACCGACGCCTCGAGAGCGCGCTGGACCACGGCCCTCATTCGGCGCCCGCTCCGGGCACCAAGAGGCGACCGGTGGTCGGCTCGCCCAAGGCTTCGGTGACCCCGCCGACGCGCTTGCCGTGACCGAGGATGTCGGCCTTGGCCAACTCGTCGAGCGCAGGCGAATCGATGCCCATGCGACGAAGAACCGCGGCCGCCACGACGGGCCGGGCGCGCTGAGCGCCGTCGGCGATCTTCACGGCGACCCCACGACCGTCGGGCAGGCCGATGGCATAGCAGGCCTCAGCGCCGTCCTTGGCGATGAGCCCGGGCACGCCGGAGACGAGGGTGGACACGTCACGTCGCGAGCCGCCGAGGAAGGCCGGAGCGTTGCGGATGGCTCGGGCAACCCGCCACTCGTGCGTGCCCTCGGGGGCAGCAGCAAGACGACCGAAGGCCCGCGCCAGGCCCGCCATCGAAAGCGACATCACCGGGGCGCCGCACCCGTCGACGCCCATGGCTGCCACCTCGTCATCGGCGATCTCGGCGAGGGCCTCGGCCATGAGCTGCTGAACCGGGTGGTTGGGATCGCGGTACGTCGTGGTGTCCCAGCCGTTGATCGTGCACGTCGCGAGCATGCCCGCGTGCTTGCCCGAACAGTTCTGGGCGATCGGGACGGGCTCATGCCCCTCTCGGGTCCACCGCTTGCGGTCGACCTCGTCGTAGGGCAGGTCGGGGGTGTTCTGCAGGTCGGCCTCGCTCAGGCCGTGACGCTCCAGGATCGCGCGCACACCGTGGATGTGGAACTGCTCACCGGAGTGGCTCGAACACACGAGGGCGAGAAGTTCGTCGGGTAGGTCGAGCCCGGCGCGCACCATCGCGAGCGCCTGCAACGGCTTGTTCGAGGAGCGCGGAAAAATCACCGCGTCGCTCGGTCCCCACGCCGCTTCGACGCCCCCGTCAGAACCCGTGACGGTGACGAGGCCGTGGTGCACGGATTCGACGAAGCCCGACCGGTCGACCCGTGCGAGCACGGGCGCCGAGGCGAGGGCGGCGGAGACAGTCTGCGCATCAAGAGGGTTCACACCTCCAGCCTAGGGGCGGACACCGACAACCGGCAGCCCGGCGGAGACGACGCAGGCCCCGCACCGCCGAAGCGGTACGGGGCCTGCGGCCTCACGGCATCAATGCTGCGTCACGATGCCGCCCGAGACGTTCGTGAGCGTCAGTGCTTGTTCTTGAAGTCACGAGCCTTGTCGTCGATCGTGTGGCCGTCACCGTCACGGTCAGCGGTGCGACCGCGCGTGCCGTCGGTGTCGACCTCGACCTCCTCATGGGCAACCTCGGTCTGCACACGCTCGGTGTCACGAACCTCGTCGACATCGAGACCGACGCGCTCGACGGCGACGGTCTCCTTGTCGACGACCGGGCGCTCCTCGTGGAGCGTGACCGTCTCGGTCTGCTCGCCGAGGGTCACGTTCGACGCACGCTCGTTCATCGGCTCGCGCGTGACGTTGACCTCTTCGCGGCTGACCGGCACGTCGACCTGCTGCTGGTCGGTGACGACGTACTTGCGCAGGCGGGCCTTGCCGCTCTCGCGACGCTCGGTGCCGACGTTGACACGCTCCTCGTGGCGCACGACGCCTTCGCCGTCACGGTCACCGTCGAAGTCACGGCGGTCACGGTCACCGTCGACGAAGGCCTCGTCACGGCCGTCGCGGCGGCCGTCACGGTTGTCCGCGATGTCGCGCGCCTTGTCGTCGACCGTGTGGCCGTCGCGGTCACGGTCCGCGGTGACGTCACGGCGGTCGCCGTCGAAGTCACGGTCGCGGCCGGCAGCGCCTGCCACGCCTGCGGCACCAGCGGTACCCGCAGCGCCACCGACGGCGGTGTCGCGGTCACGGTCACCGTCGAAGTCACGACGGTCGCGGTCGCCGTCGAAGTCGCGGCGGTCACCGGCGCCGTTGCCGAGGCCGTAGTAGTGGTAAAGCGCCTCTTCCTGCTCGACGTCAAGGTGCTTGTCGGCGTCCTGACGCGGAGCATCCTTGATCTTGGCCTTCGAGTACGGCAGGTGGAGGTCGTCGCCCTCAACCCGGGCGCCCTCGAGCGGCACGAAGGATTCGGAGGTGCCGAACAGGCCGGTGTTGACCGTCACCCAGGCCGGCTGACCGGTCTGGTCGTCGAGGTAAACCTCGCCCACGGAGCCGACCTTGTCGCCGTCGCTGTCGTAGGCCTTGCCGGAACGGGCTGCCAGAACATCGTCAACGGAAAGCATGTGCAATCTCCTATCGATGAAGGTGTGCACGCGCCGGATCGTCCTGGAACGAACCGGAGTTCACCGGCCGTGCGTCTTGCTCACCACGCAACCACTTTTGGTGGCCCCTGTCACCAGGCTCCGTCGCTAGGGGTGCGAAAACGCATGCAACCTCAGCTTGAGCGGGGCGTCTGAGACCACCCGCCGATTCACCCTCGGGAACGGACGCGGCCAGGTTTAGGGGTGGCGCAACTCATCCCCAAAGGTGGTTAGGCCATCCGACGGAGTCCAAGCGGGCCGCACCGCGACAACAAATGTGATTTATGTCACATTATGCGTCGCGGGCGGACAGCCCGGGCGTGTCACGGCTGGACGATCGGCGTCTGAGCCGCAGCCACCCCTCCGACGTACAGTTCCGCATCGACCGGCGTCGATCGCTTGAGCACGACGAGACCGATGGGGCCGTCGACGTGGTGACGAGCCACCGACGTCAGGCGCCCGACGGGCCGTTCCGTTCCGGCCACCGTGACGTCGGCCCCCACGTCGGGCAGAGTGTGCCCACTTCCGTCGAGGTGGACGAAGGCCAGTCGACGCGGCGGACGGCCGAGGTTGTGGACGCGCGCGATGGTCTCCTGACCTCGGTAGCACCCCTTGTGCAGATGAACCGCCGTGCGCAGGAGATCGAGTTCGTGCGGGATGGTGCGGTGGTCGACCTCCGCCAAGCCGTCCGGGTGCCACGCATTGACGCGCAGCGCCTCGAGCGCCCAAAGGCCCACCGGGGCGCGGTCGCCGAACTCCTCGACAAAGCGTTCCCGCGGGACGACGAGCTCCCGCCAGGCCCAGTCGGCGCCCGGGTGCTCGACACCGCCCGAGTAATCGGCAGAGTCCTCCCCCATCCGCGGCCACGGGTCGACCCAGGCGATGACACCGCGCTCACGCAACTCCTCGGGGGTGGACGGCGCTGCGGTCGGTTCACCGATGACAGCGTAGGAATCCGTGAGGTCCTCGACCTCGACCCGCAACATGAACCGCATCCGCTCGAGGAACTCGGCGAGACCCGCGGCCTTGCCGGGGTCGGTCGTGATCCAAGTGCGTTCTCCGTCGTCGACGACGTGCAGGTCGTACTCGACGTGCCCCTTGGGCCCGAGCACGAGAGCCTGCGTCGAGGTGAACGGCGCGAGGTTCGCCAGGTGCTGCGTCGTCATGGAGTGCAACCAGTTGAGGCGGTCTGGTCCGCTCACCCGAACGACACCCCGCGACGAGAGGTCGACGGCACCGACACCGTCCTCGAGCATCTTCTGCTCGCGCAGTGGGTCGCCGTAGTGGGCTGCCACGTTCGACCAGACGCCGTCCGCCGCGACCGCTCCCGGCCAGGTGAGAGCGGGCGACGCCGGCCCTGAGGTCGACTCGTTCGGGGTCTCGTTGCGCACGTCCTCGTTCACACCCGCCACGGTACGCCAGCACACGAAATCCCCAGGCGCCCCGCCTATGCTTGAACCATGTCTGAGCAGCCGCCACATACGCCCCGTCACGCCATGGACGACGAGCCCGCCGAGGAGCGAAGCACTCGCTCCTCGGATGCTGCCTCCTCCGACCACACCGAAAGGCGCGCGGGCGCGCAGGCTGCCGGTCGCAAGAAGCGCGGCAAGCTACGCACGCTGCTATACATCCTGCTCGCCATGCTGCTCGTCGTCGTCCTTGCCGTGGGCGGCTTCCTGCTGTACCTCAAGTACATCCTCGACAAGGACATCTCACGCGAGGACCTGCTCCCCTCGAGCACCGTGAAGCGCGACGACGCGGCGGGCGACTCACAGAACATCCTTCTGCTCGGCTCGGACAGCCGCGACACGAACCTTCGCGACGGCAGCCGAAGCGACGTCATCCAGCTCGTGCACATCAGCAACGACCGCAAGAAGGTCGAGGTCGTGCACTTCCCGCGTGACATGTACGTCGACATCCCGGGGCACGGCAAGAACAAGATCAACGCCGCCTACGCCTACGGTGGCCCGACGCTGCTCGTGCAAACGATCGAGAAAGCCACGAACGTGCGCATCGACCACGTCGCACAGATCGGGTTCTCCGGCTTCGAGAAGCTCACGGACCACATGGGCGGCGTCGACATGTACGTCCAGCAGCCGGTCGACCTCGGCAAGGACGGCAAGTGGGAGCAGGGTAAGAACCACTTCACGGGCCTCCAGGCGCGCCGCTACGTCCAGGAGCGCAAGCAGCTCGCGCAGGGCGACATCGACCGCGGCAAGAACCAGCAGGCGTGGATCTTCGCGATTTTCCAGAAGGCGAAGTCACGCGGCGTCCTGTCCAACCCGATGACGATCACGAACATCACCAAGGACATCTCGAACAACCTCGCGGTCGACAAGGACTTCACGACGAACTACATGACGTCGTTGGCCTACAGCCTGCGGGGCCTCAAGCAGGACAACATCACCTTCTACACCGCGCCCATCACCGGCTTCGGCAACGAGCCGGGCGCCGGCTCCGTCGACTACGTCGACGAACCCGCTCTGAAGAAGCTGAGCGACGGTCTGCGCAAGGACGACATGACGGGCGTCCCGAACGGCCGCAAGGGCGGCTGACGCTCCCCGAGCACCTTCGAGAAAGGGCACGCGACCGGCTAGCCTGGTCGCGTGCCCTTCGAACTTGATGTGAACATGCCCAAGGAACTCGCACCCCTCGCCTGGCTCATCGGCCGCTGGGAAGGTGCCGGAGTCATCGGTTACCCCGGCCTGGAGTCGGCCAACTTCGGCCAGGAGCTCGTCGTCAGCCACGACGACCGCCCCTTCCTCGAGTGGCACTCGAAGATGTGGAAGCTCGACGACGAGGGCAACAAGGTCGAACCGATCGACACCGAGTTCGGCTACTGGCGGCCGCTGGCGAACAACGAGGTGGAGTTCATGGTGACCCATCCCTCCGGCATCGTCGAGATGTACTACGGCACCACGTCGCCCGCGAAGATCGAACTGCGCACCGACGGCGTCATCCGCTCGCCGCAGGCGCCGGAATACAGCGCCGGCGCTCGTCTGCTCGGCTACGTCAACAGCAACCTCATGTGGGCCTACGACATCGCCCAGGGGGGCAACCCGCTGCAGAGCTACGCCTCGGCGGAGCTCAAGCGCGTCGAGTGAGCGTCTGATCCCAAGCTGTGCGCGGCAGATTTCGCCGCACTGCGGTTCTGGCGCGAGCCGTCAGACGAGTTGGGCGAGAGCCACCGGCAGGAATCCGCACACGAGCACGCAGGCACTGCCTGCGGCCAGCTGTGCGCGCCGATGCGCCGACGTCGCGATCGTGACGGTCGTGCGAAGGCAGGCCCACGACAGAAGACCCGTGAGGGCACCCGCCGCGATCGCGACCACCGGGTCGAGGCCCGCAACGGCACCCACGGCACCCACGAGGCCACCGAGAATCGTCTGGCCCATCCCCATCTCCAGGCGACGGGACGTCGCCCCGGCAATGCCGTCGATGAGGCAACCGAGCGCCGCCGCAACGCCGACGCTCACGAGCAGGCGGTGCGAGGTCACGTCGTCAGCGGCCGGCACGAGGTAGGAACCGGCGCCGAGTACACCGAGCCCGAGGGCGGTGCCGGCGAGTGACATCACGAGGCGCGGACGCCCGTCCTGGCGCATGAGCTGGTGCAGGAAACTCGCGATGAGTCCGAGCGAGACGACCGCGCCGGCCCAGCGGGTGCGATCACCTGCGTCCCCCGCCACCATCGTCGCCGTGAGGGCCAGGGCCGTGATGGCGAGGACGGTACTCGTACCGCGAGGGCTCGGCAGATTGACCAACCGGGGCCAGCCCCAGGCGAGCACGAGACCGAGCGCGAGGCTGACGAAGGCGACCCCTCCGACGGGCAGGGCGCTCGAGACCGCAACCGCGCCGCCGGCGAGGACACCGGCCAGGGCGCCCGAGGCGCGCAGCGACGGCGTGGGGGCTGTCAGTACGCTCACGCGCCCATCCTTCCACCCTCGCTCATCCCCCGGCGAACGGCGGGAGAAGTTCCACCGTGACGCCCTCGGCCACCACGGCGTCGTCGTCGAGACGCCGACCGTCGGCCAGGGCGCTGCAGCGCGCCAGGACGTCACCCATCGTCGGGTGCGCTGCGAGCGCCGCGCGGCGCACGTGTCCCACGGTGACAGGGTTCGCACCCGAGACGTCGAGGTCTTCGGTCTGCACACCGGCGGCCGCTTCGGCGCCGGCCCAGTAGCGAACTCGGACGCTCGTCGTGTCCACTCTTCGGCCCTTCCTTTCGGTGGCTTACCTGCACCAACCGTAGTCTGGACGCGTGGCGCACCTCCTCCTGCTGACGAACGCACGCGGTGCGAGCGTCGAGGTTCTGCCCGCGTTGGGGGCGCTCGCCCACCGGGTTCGCGTCATCGCCCCGGAGGTTTCGGCGGTTGCCACCCGCACCGACACCGACCTCGTCCTGCTCGACGCGCGCTCCGATCTGGTCGCCATGCGGGGCGTCTCCACGTCGCTCGAGAAGCTGCTGCCCGATCTGCCCGTCATCGGCGTGTTCACCGAGGGCGGCCTCGTGGCGCTGACCACGCAGTGGGCCGTCAGCGACGTTCTCGTCGACACCGCCGGGCCGGCCGAGGTGGACGCTCGCATCCGGCTCGCCCTCGCGCGCTCGGGCGCCGACGAGGAGCGCACGGCGCGCATCACCGCGGGTGAACTCGTCATCGACGAGGACGCCTACTGGGCACGCATCCGCGGCACTGCGCTCGATCTCACGTACAAGGAGTTCGAGTTGCTCAAACACCTCGCCGGCCACCCCGGCCGTGTGTTCACGCGCGATCAGCTCCTGCAGGAGGTGTGGGGCTACGACTACTTCGGTGGCACCCGCACCGTCGATGTCCACGTGCGGCGCCTGCGCGCGAAGCTCGGCCCCGAACACGACGCCCTCATCGGCACCGTGCGTAACGTCGGCTACCGCTTCGTCGAGCAACCGAGGCGCCCCGATGCCGCTCGTTAGGGTGGTTGCATGACCTTTCGCGTACGCCCCGCCGATCTTCCAGACGACTCCGCCGCGATCCTCGCCCTCGCCGCGAGCGCCGAGGCGATCGACGGTGTCGGCGCGCTCAACGAGGAGTCGCGCCTGGCGATCCAGCGTGGCGCCGGCGACAGCGCGGTGCGCGTTGCCGAGGGCGACAGCGACGAAACGATCGTGGGCGTCCTCGTCGACGCCGAGGGCGACGGCGCCGCGTGCGATCTCGTGACGCACCCCGAGCATCGCCGCCGGGGCGTCGCCACGGCGCTGCTCGCTGCCGAAGCGGAGAGCGTCGAGCGTTACGGCGTGTGGGCCCACGGCGACTTCGAGAGTGCGCGCGCCCTGGCCGAGGCGCTCGGTCTGGAACGCGTGCGCGACCTGTGGCAGATGAGCCGCGAGGTCAGCCCCGAGGAGACGTTCGACGTCGAGCTCCCCGAGGGGTTCGTCGCCCGTCCCTTCGACGGCAGTGACGACCAGGCCCGGGCCTGGCTCGACGTGAACGCGGCGGCCTTCGTCCACCACCCCGAGCAGGGCCGTATGACGATGGACGACCTGCGCGCGCGTATGGCAGAGGAGTGGTTCGAGCGCGAGGGGCTCATTCTCGTGTGGCACGAGCCGAGCGGCGAACTGGCCGCATCGCACTGGACGAAGCGTGAGCCCGGCAGCGACACGGGCGAGGTGTACGTCGTCGCCGTCGCACCGGCCTACCAGGGCCGCGGGCTCGCCGGACCGCTGACGAACCTCGGGCTGGCCCACCTCGCCGGGCTCGGCGTCCACGAGGTCGAGCTCTACGTCGAGGGCGACAACGAGCCCGCCAAGGCCACCTACACACGTCGCGGATTCCACAAATCGGCTCAGGACGTCCTCTACGTTCACACCGGCGCCGAGAGCCTGCAACGATAGGGGCATGACTGCCTCGACCTCCGGTTCGAAGAACACCCCGAAGGCCTCCGCGAGCAAGCGCACGCCGGCCAAGAGCGGCTCCGGTAAGCAGACGCCGGCAAGTGCACGCACCGCCACTCCGGCCGGCGCCGACGCCACGTTGGACGCGGCCACGGGCACCGGCGAGGTTGCGCCGCCCGCGCCGAACACCACGTCGTCGGCTGCCGTCGCACGGTTCAAGCCCCGCGCGGCGACGCGTCCCCGGGCCACCGAGAACGCTCCCCGCCCCGACGCCGAACGCGACAAGGCTCCGAACGACCTGCCGGGCGATCGCTTCCTCGACCGTGAGATGTCGTGGCTGCAGTTCAACGAGCGCGTCCTGCAGCTCTCCACCGACCCGAACGTGCCGCTGCTCGAGCGCGCCCGCTTCCTGTCGATCTTCTCGAGCAACCTCGACGAGTTCTTCATGGTGCGAGTCGCCGGCCTCAAGCGCCGCATCGCTGCTGGTCTCGCTGTGCGTTCGGCCTCCGGCCTCGAACCGCGCGAGCTCCTCGACGACCTCACCCGCGCCTCGCACGACCTCATGGATCTCCACGCGGGCGTCTTTCAGCGCCAGGTGCGCCCGGCGCTCGAGGACGAGGGCATCCAGCTGCTCAAGCCGACACAGCTGACGGAAGCCGACCGCCAGTACCTGCGCCGCTACTTCGAGTCGCAGGTCTTCCCCGTCCTCACGCCGCTCGCCGTCGACCCGGCGCACCCTTTCCCCTACATCTCGGGCCTGTCGGTCAACCTGGCCGTCCTGCTCATCGATCCGAAGACGGAGCGCGAGCACTTCGCCCGCGTCAAGGTGCCGCCGCTGCTGCCCCGCATGGTGAAGCTGCCCGCCGGACCGGACGAGGACGCGCTCTACCACGCCCGCTTCGTCACACTCGAGGACGTCATCGCCGAGCACCTCGACGTGCTCTTCCCCGGCATGGAGGTGCACGAGCACTTCACGTTCCGCGTCACGCGCAACGAGGACCTCGAGGTGGAGGAGGACGACGCGGAGAACCTCCTCACGGCTCTCGAGAAGGAGCTCACGCGTCGTCGTTTCGGTGCCGCCGTGCGCCTCGAGGTGGCCGACGACATGGACGCCCACGTCCTCGAACTGCTCACCCGCGAACTCGGTGTGAGCGACGACGAGGTCTTCCGCCTGCCCGAACCGCTCGACCTGCGTGGCCTCGGCGACATCGCCGATCTCGACCGCAGCGAACTGCAGTGGCCGCGCTTCCTGCCCAAGACGCACCCATTGCTCGCGCCCGTCGAGCGCTCCGAAGCCCCCGACATCCTCGGCGCCATGCGCAGTAGCGACATCCTGCTGCACCACCCGTACGACTCGTTCTCGACGTCGGTGCAGGCGTTCGTCGAGCAGGCCGCCGCCGACCCGGACGTCCTCGCGATCAAGCAGACGCTCTACCGCACGAGCGGAAACTCCCCCATCATCACGGCGCTCATCGACGCCGCGCAGGCCGGCAAGCAGGTGCTCGCCGTCGTCGAGATCAAGGCCCGCTTCGACGAGGAGAACAACATCTCCTGGGCCCGCAAGCTCGAGCGCGCGGGCGTCCACGTCGTCTACGGCATGGTGGGGCTCAAGACGCACGCCAAGCTGTGCCTCGTCGTGCGTCACGAGGGCGACGGTATTCGCCGCTACTGCCACGTCGGCACCGGCAACTACAACCCGAAGACGGCGCGCCTGTACGAAGACCTGGGCCTACTCACCACCGACCCGGACGTGGGCGAGGACATCGGGCGCCTGTTCAACCAGCTCTCGGGCATGGCACCGCGCGCCAAGTTCAAGCGCCTGCTCGTCGCCCCGCGCTCGGTTCGCAGCGGGCTGCTCGAACGCCTCGACGCCTGCATCGAGGCCGCCAAGTCCGGCAAGAAGGCCACCGTCTCGATCAAGGTGAACTCGATCGTGGACGAGCAGATCATCGACGCCTGTTACCGCGCCTCGCAGGCCGGCGTGAAGGTGAACGTGCTCGTACGCGGCATCTGCGCCCTGCGCCCCGGTGTGCCGGGTCTCAGCGAGAACATCGAGGTCCGCTCGATTCTCGGTCGTTTCCTCGAGCACAGCCGCGTCTTCATCTTCGAGATCGAGGGCAGGGAGCCGACGGTCTACATCGGCAGCGCCGACATGATGCACCGCAACCTCGACCGGCGCGTGGAGGCTCTCGTCGGGCTCACGGACGAGCGCCAGGTCTCAACGCTCGTGGACCTCGTCGCCGCGGGTATGAGTGACGAGACATCGTCGTGGCGTCTCGACGCCGAGGGCCGCTGGCACCGTGAGAATCTCCTCGCCGACGGCGAGCCGAAGCACGACTACCAAGCCGACCTCATCGAGGCCTACTCCAAGCGTCGCCGCAAGGGCCGCCGCCGGTGAGCCCGGCGAACCGGGTGAACCACGCCCGGCGCGGCAGCCCCCAGGTCGTTCCTGCCGCCGGCGCGCTCGTGTGGCGCCGCCGTCAGGGACGCCTCGAGGTGGCGCTCGTTCACCGCGCCCGCTACGACGACTGGTCCTGGCCCAAGGGCAAACTCGACCCCGGCGAGACGTTCGCCGAGGCGGCTGTGCGCGAGGTGCTCGAGGAGACGGGTCTGGCCGTCCGTCTCGGCATTCCGCTGCCCGAACTCGTCCACGGCCTCGCCAACGGCAGCACCAAGGTGGTGCGCTACTGGGCGGCCGAGGTCGTCGGCGGCAGTGGCGCGCTCGACCACGAGGTCGACGAGGTCCGCTGGCTCACCGTTGAGAATGCCCGGCGCAAGCTGAGCTACTCGCGGGATCACTTGCCACTCGACGCGCTCGTCGAAGCGGAGCTCACCGGGCGCCTCGAGACGTGGTCGTTGCTGCTCGTACGTCATTCTCACGCTCAAGCCCGCTCTGCCTACCGCGGTTCCGACGACGCTCGACGTCCCCTGAGCGACCGCGGCAAGCAGCGCGCGAAGGCCCTCGTGCCGGTGCTCGGTGCGTGGACGCCCGAGCGCGTCGTCTCGTCGTCGTCGGCCCGCTGCGTCCAGACGGTCAAGCCGTTCACGAACGCCACGGGCACGCCGCTTCGCACGAAGGCCGCGTTGTCCGAGGAGACCTTCGAGGTCTCCCCCGCCAAGGCCGGGCGACAGCTCGTCAAGGCGTTCGAACGCGGTCTACCGGTCGCGTTGTGCACCCACCGCCCACTCCTGCCGGCGCTCGTCGCAACGCTGTCCGAGCACGCTCCGAAGGGATCTCCGGCCCGTCGCCTGCTCGGTCGCATCAAGGCCAACGGCATGGACAAGGGCGAGGTTCTCGTCTGTCAGATGCTGGGCTCGGGAGCGAACGCTCAGGTGATCTCGGTCGAGCGGTTGCGCACGCCTGTGCTCGAACGCTGACGCGCCCTCACCGACGCGGCCAACCGCCGGTCCGAAACTGATGTGATGCACATCTCATTCGGGCGGGCGTCACGTTCACGCTCTGTTCACCGAAGCAGGGCCATCCGGTCACTCTCGACGCCTACGTTCCATCACGTCCAGGCGAATGCCCGGAATCCAGTTTTCGAGAGGTACTCCTACCGTGAAGATCACGAGCATTGCCCGCATCTCCAGCGTCGCCCTCGCGAGCGCCCTCGCCCTGAGCGCCTGTGGCAGCGAGACGTCCGGTTCCGACAACTCGTCCTCGTCCAAGTCGGGCGGCGACTCGGCCGCCTCCGCCGAGTGCGGCACGAAGGCCCTCAAGGCCGAGGGTTCGACCGCCCAGGACAACGCCATCCAGGACGCGATCGAGAAGTACCAGGACAACTGCGAGGACGCGACCGTCACCTACAACGGCACCGGTTCCGGTAACGGCATCAAGCAGTTCATCGCCGGCCAGGTCGACTTCGCCGGCTCCGACTCGGCTCTCAAGACGAAGCCGAAGGACGGCAAGATCGAGACCGACGAGGCCAAGAAGGCCTGCGGCTCCGACGCCTGGAACCTCCCGATGGTGACCGGCCCGATCGCCGTCTCCTACAACCTCAAGGACGTCAAGGACCCGATCACCCTGACGCCGGCCGTCCTCGCCGACATCTTCAACGGCAAGATCACGAAGTGGAACGACCCGGCGATCGCCAAGATCAACTCCGGCGTCACGCTCCCGGCCAAGGACATCAAGGTCTTCTTCCGCTCCGACGAGTCGGGCACGACCGAGAACTTCACCAAGTACCTGAACGCCTCCGCCAAGGACAAGTGGACGGCCGAGCCGGGCAAGAAGTGGACCGGCAAGGGTGAAGGCGCCGCCAAGACGGCCGGTGTCACCTCCGCCGTGAAGTCCACCGACGGCGCCATCACGTACGCCGAGTGGTCAGCCGCGCAGGACAGCGACCTCCAGGTCGCCAAGATCGACAACGGCGCCGGCGCCGTTGAGCTGACGGGCGAGTCGGCCGCCAAGGCCGTCGAGGCCGCCAAGATCGAGGGCAAGGGCAACGACCTTCGCCTCAAGCTCGACTACGCGACGAAGGAGAAGGGCGCTTACCCGATCGTCCTCGTCACGTACGAAATCGTCTGCTCGAAGTACAAGGACGCAGAGGCCGGCAAGTCCGTCAAGGCGTTCCTCAACCACTTCGCGAGCGAGGACGTCCAGAAGGGCCTGGAGGAGCAGGGCTACGCCCCGCTGCCGACGTCCGTCCAGGAGAAGGTCAAGACGGCCACCAACGCCATCAAGTGACGCTCGACGCCTGACGGGGTGCTCGGGGCGATTTCGCCCCGAGCACCCCTCGGCACGTCCACCGAAACGGATCGACTGCCGATGCAGGCGTCTCCTTCGACCGATCGACCAGCACGAGCAAAGAGGCAGGAAACCTCATGAGTTCAATCACCGGCGTCTCAGCGGCCGACACGCCCGGCCCTGACGACGACCTGCACGAGGGTGGTCCCGAGGGGCGCACCCCCGCCGGCGACGGCGCCTCGACCGGCCGCCTGGGCGACAAGATCTTCGGCGGCCTCGCAGGGGGCGCAGGCCTCATCGTCGTCCTCCTCGTCACGCTCGTCGGCGCGTTCCTCGTCATCCAGGCCGTGCCGTCGTTGCTCGACAACGAATCGAACTTCCTCTTCTCCCAGGACTGGGACGTCGACTCCTCACCGCTGCACTTCGGTATCGCGCGGCTGCTGTGGGTGACTGTCCTGAGTTCGGTTCTCGCCATGTGCATCGCGGTTCCGCTGTCGGTCTGCATCGCCCTGTTCCTCACGCAGTACGCGCCCAAGTGGCTCGCGAAGCCGGGTGCTGCACTCATCGACCTGCTCGCCGCGGTTCCCTCGATCGTGTACGGCCTCTGGGGCGTGTTCACGGTCGGTCCGCACTTCCAGCCGGTTCAGGACGCGCTGACGAGCGTTCTCGGTTGGTTCCCGCTCTTCAGCGACGAAGGCGCGAGCGCTGCACGCACCATCGCGTTCGTCTCCGTGATCCTCGCCATCATGATTCTGCCGATCATCACGGCCCTGTCGCGTGAGGTCTTCGCCCAGACGCCGCAGGCCCACAAGGACGCCGCGACGGCTCTCGGTGCCACGAACTGGGAAGTCATCCGCACCGCCGTTCTCCCGTTCGGCAAGCCCGGCGTCATCTCCGCCTCGATGCTCGGCCTCGGCCGCGCGCTCGGTGAGACCGTCGCCGTCATGATGATCGTCTCCTCGCTGGCCGACGGCGCTCCGTGGAGTTGGTCGATGTTCACCGGCGGTGAGACCTTCGCCTCGAAGATCGCCAACAACGCCGGTGAGTTCGACGACCCGGGCAAGACGGGCGCCTTCATCGCCGCCGGCCTGGTCCTGTTCATCCTGACGTTCATCGTCAACGCGATCGCGCGCATCGTGATCGAGCGTAGGAAGGCCTTCACCGAATGAGCACCGCAGCAACGACGGCATCGAAGGGTGCGCGCGGCGGCGACAAGAGCCCGCAGCTTTCCCAGCTCGGCCAGTCGGGTAGCCGTGCCCTGAAGAACAACATCGCCACCGGCGTCATGTGGGGTGCGTTCATCATCGCGCTCATCCCGCTCGGCTGGATCCTCGCCACGGTTCTCGTCAAGGGTGGCTCGCTCCTGCTCGACATCGGCTGGTGGACCGAGTCCCAGCGTGGCGTCGGCCGCAAGGAGGTCGGCGGCGGCGCCGCCCACGCCATCCAGGGAACGCTCCTGCAGGCTCTCGTCACGGCCCTCATCGCTGTGCCGATCGGCGTGATGACGGCCGTCTACCTCGTCGAGTACGGCCGGGGCAAGGCCGCCAAGGTCGTCAGCTTCATGGTCGACATCCTCACCGGTGTGCCCTCGATCGTCGCGGCCCTCTTCATCTACGCGATCTGGGTGACGACGTTCGGTCTCGACCGCATTCCCTTCGCGGTGTGCCTCGCCCTCGTCCTGCTCATGATCCCCGTGGTCGTGCGCTCGACGGAGGAGATGCTCAAGCTCGTGCCGAACGAACTGCGCGAGGCTTCCTACGCGCTCGGTGTCCCGAAGTGGAAGACGATCATGAAGATCGTCCTGCCCACGGCCTTCTCGGGCATCGTCACCGGTGTGCTGCTCGGCCTGGCCCGTGTCATGGGTGAGACGGCACCGCTCATCATCCTGGCCCCATACTTCAAGTCGCTCACGACGAACCTGTTCGACGGCCTCATGGGCACCCTGCCCACGATGATCTACAACGGCCGCGACAACATGAGCGTGCCGGAGTCGGCCGAACGAGTGTGGGCCGCCGCCTGCACGCTCATCCTCCTCATCCTCGTCCTCAACCTGCTGGGCCGCCTCGTGGGCCGTTTCAGCAAGGTCAAGAACTGACATCCGCGTCGGCGGATACGACTCGAAGGAAACGACAGTCACATGAGCAAGCGGATCGACGTTCAGAACCTCAACGTCTTCTACGGCGACTTCCTCGCCGTCAAGGACGCGTCGATGACCATCGAGCCTCGCTCGGTCACGGCCTTCATCGGCCCGTCGGGCTGCGGTAAGTCGACGTTCCTGCGCACCCTCAACCGCATGCACGAGGTCATCCCGGGCGGGCGCGTCGAGGGCAAGGTGCTTCTCGACAACGAGGACCTCTACGGCCCCGGCGTCGACCCGGTGGCCGTGCGCCGCACGGTCGGCATGGTGTTCCAGCGCCCCAACCCGTTCCCGACGATGTCCATCGGCGACAACGTCGTTGCGGGCCTTCGCCTCAACGGCGTCAAGGACAAGAAGGTGCTGCAGGAGAAGATGGAGGAGTCGCTGCGCGGCGCCAACCTCTGGAACGAGGTGAAGGACCGTCTCGACAAGCCGGGCGCAGGTCTTTCGGGTGGTCAGCAGCAGCGCCTGTGCATCGCCCGCGCAATCGCCGTCTCCCCCGACGTTCTCCTCATGGACGAGCCGTGCTCGGCGCTCGACCCCATTTCGACCCTCGCCATCGAGGACCTGATGAACGAGCTCAAGAGCGAGTACACCATCGTCATCGTCACGCACAACATGCAGCAGGCCGCCCGCGTGGCCGACCGCACGGCGTTCTTCAACCTCGAGGCCACCGGCAAGCCGGGCATGCTCGTCGAGATGAACGACACGCAGAAGATGTTCTCGAACCCGGATCAGCGGGCGACGGAGGACTACATCTCGGGCCGCTTCGGCTGAGCGAATGCGGCGTGAGGATCGGAGCGCAGCGTAGCGAGCACCGGACCGGAGCGCCGCACAGAGCTCAGCCAAGAAGGAATCGGCTGAGCGAAGGTCGTGTCGACGAAGAACGGAGCCCGGGGTACCACCGCAGCGAAGCGAGGATGGTGCCCCGGGCTCCGGGCGTACGGAGACGCACATCGAAGCGGCGTGAGGATCGGAGCGCAGCGTAGCGAGCACCGGACCGGAGCGCCGCACCGAGCTCAGCCAAGAAGGAATCGGCTGAGCGAAGGTCGTGTCGACGAAGAACGGCGCCCGGGGTACCACCGCAGCGAAGCGAGGATGGTGCCCCGGGCTCCGGGCGTACGGAGACGCGCATCGAAACGGCGTGAGGATCGGAGCGCAGCGTAGCGAGCACCGGACCGGGGCGCCGCACCGAGCTCAGCCAAGAAAGAATGGCTGAGCGAGGTTCACTACCTCTGGCTTCGGCAAGGCCCTCCGACACTGCGCGTGTCGGAGGGCCTTCGTCCTTCTCGAACAGCGTCCGCCTGCAGCCGTACCCGCGTCACCCCAACCGGTGAAGCACCCTAGTTAGACAAACGTCCACAAGCGTGATGATCATTACACGGATATCCGGGGCCCCTTCGCCTGTCGTTCACCACGACGTCATGCACACTTGGGGCGTGGCGAATGAAGCAATCGCGCTCGGGGGAACGTCGCGCAAGAAGATCCTCAAGCGACGCAAGAAGCAGGTCATCGAGCGAGGGGCCGAGCCGACCCCCGACGAGATCGTGTTCTCCGACACCCCCGGCATCATCGACGACGGCAACTTCAGCTTCGGCGTGTGTCACGTCTGCGAGTGGCGCGGCAAGGGACGACGGGCCCGCGAGAAGGCGCGTCGGGACGCCGCCGAGCACTACCTGCTCGAGCACTGAGGCCCATAGTTCCGTCCTATGAAAAAACGCTCACCCCGCAGCAGCGAGGTGAGCGTTTCGACGTGAAGCGCGCTGGGCCGGGAGCGCCTCTCGGCACGTGGCCGCTCGTGGCGGCTGAATTTGGGACCCGGGGCTACCGCGGCCCAGCGCACGTTAAAGCCTAACGACTGAGTGCGGCGATTTCATTCCCCGAACGGGTGGCATGTGCCACGACCTTGGGACCGCCCCTACCGCCGGCGTCATCGTTGGGCAGGGTTTCCTGCAGTCGGGCCGAGGGAGACACTGCCCGGGCGCAGGAAAGTCTGCCCAACGTCGTCGAGCAGGCGCTCCACATCAGTCGAGCGATCCGATGCGCCAGGCGGCGGCGCACTTCGTCAGGTCACGAGCCGTGTCACCGAGGAGCGCAGCGCTACGCGCCTCACCGTCGGCTCGAGCATCGTCGTGTCCGTCGTGACGCTCCGCGCGCTCGGCCCGTCCGCTCGCGACGACGCGGCAGAACGCGGCAGCCCGCTCGAGCGCGACGGCGAAGTCACCCGTGAACGCGCCCTCGAGGATGCGGTCGACGAGGTGCTCGATCTCCTTCGGGCCGTACGGGTCGGCCGAACCGGCGACCGCGTGCGCAACCTGCGCGTGCCGGATTCCGGCCGTGTAGTCCGCCGACGCCTCGACCGACGCCCGCCGCACCCACTCGCGCAGCGTGTAGAGGCGCCACATCGCGCCCGGGAGGGAAACTGCGGGACGCCCCGACCACAGCTGCGCGAGCGTCGACAGGCCGATCTCGTCGGTGAGCGCGATGAGTCGACGCGTCACCTCGGGGTCGGAGTTGGTGCGCCCCGCGCCCACGAGCACGGCCGCGCTCTCGTGCGCCACCGCCGTCACGTCCGCCGGGTCGGGTGCGCCGGCGAACGACTGGAAGTCACGATCGGTGAAGAACAGCGGCTTGTGGTGGGCGCGAGCCAAGAGCGGGTTTCCCTTCGTCAGGTCGGCGTCTCAGCGCAGGAGCGCGACCGAGTCCGTCGGGATGACGACGCTCGAGCCGCTGCCGTCGCGGCCTTCGCGCACGTCGACCGTGTGCCAGGCCGCGACGACCTCGCCCGTTTCGGTGACGGGCTCGTCGCTGAGGTTGACGACCACACGAAGGTCGCCTCGGTGGACAACGACGACGCTGCTCGAACCCTTCCCGCGGCGCTCCACCCGCGTCGTGCCGAGATCGTCGGCGGCGAGCGACGGCTCGTCGCGGCGCAGGCGGATGAGGGTGCGGTACCAGTCGAGTAGGAGCGCAGACTCTCCCTCGGTGTCGTCGAGTTCGCTCCAGTCGAGGGTCGAGTTGGTGAACGTCGACTCCTCCTGCGGGTCGGGCACCTCGTCGCCCCATCCGTGCGCGGCGAACTCCTCGGCGCGACCGCGCGACGTCGCCGCAGCGATCTCGGGGTCGTCGTGGTCGGTGAAGAACTGCCACGGCGTGCGGGCGCCGTACTCCTCCCCCATGAAGAGCATCGGCGTGTACGGCGAGGAGAGCAGAAGCGCTGAGCCACAGGCCAACCGGCCGACCGAGAGCAGGTGCGACAAACGATCGCCGGAGGCGCGGTTACCGACCTGGTCGTGCGTCTGCAGCGATGCGACGTAGCGCCAGCCCGGCGTCTGCGCGGGGTCCACGGGGCGCCCGTGACGGCGTCCGCGGAAGCTCGAGTACGTGCCGTCGTGGAAGAACGGCGTCGTGAAGACCTTTGCGAGCGCCTCCGGATCGGCGAAGTCCTCGTAGTAGCCCTGGGTCTCGCCCGTGAGCAGCACGTGCAGGGCGTGGTGGATGTCGTCGGCCCACTGGCCCGTGAGGCCCAGGCCGGAGGAGCCACCGTCGGCCACGGCGATTTCGCCGGTCACCGGCTCGCGCCGGCGCGGCGTCACAGTGGCGGGGTCGTTGCGGTCGGACTCGGCCACGACGACGACGCGGCGTCCGAGGCGCTCGGCTGCGGCTTCGAGGTTGGCGACGATCTCCTCGAGGATGTGCACGGCCGACTCGTCGACGAGCGCGTGCACGGCGTCGAGGCGGAAGGCGTCGACGTGGAAGCGCTCGAACCACATGAGCGCGTTCTCGATGATGATGCGACGCACCTCGTCGCTGTTCGGGCCGTCGAGGTTGATGGCCGTGCCCCACGGGGACTGGCGGGCCTCGTTGTAGATCGGCATGAAGACCGGCAGGTAGTTGCCGTTCGGCCCGAGGTGGTTGTAGACGACGTCGAGGCACACGGCGAGGCCCTTGGCGTGGCACGCGTCAACGAACGCCTGGAACGCCTGCGGGCCGCCGTAGGCGCTGCTCGTGGCGTACCAGTTGACGCCGTCGTAACCCCAGTTCCAGCGGCCCGGAACGGCATTCACCGGCAGGATCTCGACGTGCGTCACGCCGAGGTCGACGAGGTGGTCGAGGCGAGCAGCCGCCGCCTCGAACGTGCCCTCCTCGGTGAACGTGCCGATGTGCAGTTCGTAGAAGACAGCTCCCTCGAGGCCGTTGCCGCCGGTGCGCGTGTGGTGGCCCTGCCACTCGGCGTCGCCCCACTCGTACTCACCGAGGTCGACGACCTGGCTCGGGCCGTGCACGCCCTCGGGCTGCAACAGGCTGCGCGGATCGGGACGCAGATCGCCGCCGTCCACGCTGAACGCGTACTCACTGCCGACGGCGAGCGGCTCGCGCGAGTGCCACCAGCCGTCGTCGCCGGAGCGCATGAGGGAACGTACGCCGTCGGCGACGAGGTGGACGCTGCGCTCGGCGTTGGGCGCCCAGACCGAGATGGTCTGCGCCGACCCGTTGAAATCGGGCGATTCGTAGGTGGTCATCGTCATCACTTCTCCTGCACGAGCACGTGCACGTGCCCGAACTCGTGGGGTTCGAGGTCGCCCAGACGCAGCGCTTCGCCGTCCGTGACGACGACGCGCTGACCGCTGAAGGCGTGACGCCACGTGCCCGCCGAGAGGGGCACGTCCGCGTCGGCGAGCGTGTTGTCGCGCAAGGCGCGCGAGGCCGCGCGCACCCCGACCACCGCAACGGCGAACGGGGCGCCGTGCTCGGCATGTTCGAAGGCGTGGTCCGTCGCGTCCGCCTTGGCTCCCTTGTCGCGGTTCACCAGACGCTGGACGCTGCGTCCGGCGTCGGACACGCGTCGACCCGCGTCCGCGAGGTGACGACGCGCGACCGAGCCGGCCGTCAGCGCACGCTCGAAGGCAACGACGAACTCGTTGTCGGATTCGAGCGGCCTGTAGGTCGAGCCGGGGTTCGCCGGGTCGTGCACATCGGCCGCGAGACACTGCGCCACGAGGCGCGGACGCGAACCCGGCACGTCGAGGCGGCGCTCGAGCTCGGCGTAGTCGACGCTGCGACGGTTGTCGGGGTCGACGAGGCTGAGCGTCGGGCGTTCGCTGCCCTGATAGGTGTCGGGCACGCCCGGCAGGAACAGTTCGAGCACCTTCTGCGAGTCACCGGTGAGGCGGATGGCCTCGGCGTTGTCGCGACGCGCGGCGAGGATGCGCTCGCGCAGATCGGCGGCGAGGGTCGACTTCGCATCCGCTGACGCCGCAGCTTCGCCCTGCTTGTCGTTCGCCGGCGCGTCGAGCACGAGGCGGGCGAGGCCGAGCACCTGCTCCTCGTACGTCTCGTCACCGTCGATCCAGGCGGTGAACACCTTGGCCTCGCGCAGCGCCTTCGTCAGGTAGTCGTCGAGGCGCTGGGCGTCGATGCCGAGGTCGTGCGAGCCGTCGTCGTCGACACCGAAGGCCGTGGAGAACCCGGCGATCGTCTGCCACACGAGGTGGGCCGCTCCCCTGTCGACGCTCGCGGCGTCGGCGAGCGCGAAGGCGGCCTCGGAGCACTCGCGCCACGCGTCGGTGTCGCCGGCGAGGGCGAGCAGTGCGGCTCGGACGTCCTCGCTGCGCTTCGTGTCGTGCGTCGAGAGCGTCGTCATAGTGCGCGGCCACTGCTTGGCATTGTGCTGCGCCCACGCGTGGAGGCGGTGCGGGCCCGCGTCGGTGAGCACCGACGGGTCGCCACCCACCTCGTTGAGCGCGGTGAGCGTGTGCCAGCGGTAGAAGAGGGTGTCCTCGATCGACTTCGCCATGACCGGGCCCCACGTCTGCTGGAGACGGACGGCGAAGTCGGCCGACGAACTCTCGGTGTCGACGAACTCGTCGGCTCCGGCCGTCGGGCGCACGAGCGCGATGGGCTTGAGGGCGTCGATCTCCGTCACGAGATCGGGCCGGCTCTCGCGCGCTGCCGCGAGGGCGTCGTCGAGGTGGGCCTTCGCCCGTGCGTCCATACGCTCACCCGGGACGAGGTAGGCGCGGTACACCGGCGCGGCGACGAGCAGCTCGACGATGGCGGCGCGCAGGCGGGCACGCTCGAGGTCGGGGCGCACCTCGCTCGCGCGGCGGGTGAGCCGCTCGACCTCCGCCACCAGGCCGTTCTCGACGACGAAGCGCTTCGCGTCGGCCGCTGCCTCGTCGACGTCGTGGGCGTCGCCCTCGGCGAGGGCTCGCTGCCACACTTCGTCGAGAACGGGTGCCGCCGCATCGTCGACGAGCGCTGCCGTGATCGCCGCCATCGCGTCATAACCGGTCGTGCCCGCGCACGCCCAGTCCTTCGGCAGGTCCTCCCCCGGCTCGAGAATCTTCTCGACCCAGATCGGGGTGTCCTTGCGGCACTCCTTCGCGAGGCGCGCGAGGTAACCGCGCGGGTCGGCGAGGCCGTCGGGGTGGTCGATGCGGAAACCGTCGATGTGACCGGCGTGGTGGAGCTCGAGCAGCAACGCGTGGGTGGCGTCGAAGACCTCGGTCTCCTCGACACGCACGGCGATGAGCTCGTTCACCTCGAAAAAGCGGCGGTAGTTGAGCACCGTGTCGCGCTCGCGCCAGAAGGCCAGGCGGTAGTGCTGGGCCTCGAGGAGGGAGCGCAGTTCGTCGCCCGTCGGTTCCTCAGAGACGCCGTTGAGGGTGCCGTCCGCGACGGGGAAGTCGTGCTCGTAGTAGCGAATGACGGGCTCGTCGCCGCTGCGGTCGAGCGTGATGGCGCCGTCGGCGATCTCCTGCTCGAGCGAGTTGCCGAGGATCGGCACGCCGAGCTTGCCGTCACCGGCCGCCCAGTCGACATCGAACCAGTGCGCCGTCGGGGCGTCCTGGCCGCCCTTGAGCAGCGCCCACAGCGGGCGGTTGCCCGACTCGGGCGCGACGAAGGCCATGTGGTTGGGCACGACGTCGACGATGACGCCCAGGCCCATCTCGTGTGCGGCGTCAGCGAAGGCGACGAAGGCCTCCCGCCCACCGATCTCGGGGTTGACCCGCGTGTGGTCGAGGACGTCGTAGCCGTGCACCGAGCCGGGCACCGCCGCGAGGATCGGCGAACAGTAGGCGTGCGAGATGCCCAGCTTCTTGAGGTAGGGCAGCTGGGCCCGAGCGTCGTCGAGGGTGAAGTCGGCGTGCAGTTGGAACCGGTAGGTGGACGTCACAGGCACACTCATGCCCTTAGCCCACCACCAAACGGGGCGAAAATCGAGTTCGCCCACCCTCCGGCGTCAGCTGATCGTGACCTTGGTGCGCCGCACCCCGCGCGTCAGGGCGTAACCCACGAGCAGGGCGAGCAACCAGAGGCCTCCGACGAGGGCGGCGTCACGCATGTCGGGCACCTTGAACGCAGTGGCCATGACCGCCAGGATCCCGGCGATGCCGGCCCCCGCGACAGCCGCGCCGCCAGGCAGGTGGACGCTGCCGTGCACGTCGCCCGTCCGACGGAACACGATGTAGCTCGCGAGGGCGAGCAGCCACGTGATGAGCACGGAGAACGTGGCGATGGAGACGAGCTTCGTGAACGCGTCGGCCACACCCGTCTCGGCGAGCCACACGGCGAGGAGCAGCCCCAGCGCCGAGACGAGCGTCGCCACGATGGGTGCGCCCTTGATGTTTGTGCGAGCGAGGAAGGCCGGCGCGAGGCGGTCGACGGCGAGCGAGTGGACGAGGCGGCCCGCGCCGTAGAGCTGCGCGTTGCCGGTCGACAGAGCTGCGACGAGGATGACGAAGTTCATCACGCCCGCGGCCGCCGGGATGCCGACGGCGTCGAAGGCGCGCACGAACGGGCTGGCCTCGAGACCCTTGGCCGAGGCGGTCACCGTCCAGGCGTTGAGCGTGACGATGAGCAGCACGGCGACGACGTAGAACAGGCCGAGGCGCGCGACGAGGGCACGCATCGCGGTGCGGACGCTGCGGCGCGGGTTCTCGGCCTCGGCGGCGGCGATCGGGATGACCTCGACGCCGACGAAGGCGAACATCACGATGGCGATCGACAGCCAGATCGACTCGAGCCCGTTGGGCAGGAAGCCGCCGTGCTCGGTGAGGTTGCCCCAACCCGTGGCCGCGCGCCCCGGTGCGCCGAAGAGGACGAGCACGAGACCGATGAGGATGAAGGCGATGAGCGCCGTCACCTTGAGCGTGGAGAACGCTGCTTCGGCGCGGCCGAAGGAGCCGACCGACAGGAGGTTGGTGACGACGATTGTCAGGCCGACGAGCGCGACGAAGACGACGAGCGGCACGTCTGGCCACCAGTACGTGAGGTAGGCGCCCGCGGCGACCACCTCACCGCCGAGGGCGATGACGCTGGCCGCCCAGTAGCACCAGCGTGAGACGAAGCCGGCCCATTCGCCGAGGTAGCGCCCGGCGGCCGCGCCGAAGCTGCCCGGTTCGGGCCGCGCCGTCGCCATTTCGGCCATGGCGAGGCCGATGACGGCGATGAGCAGGGCGCCGAGGGCGTAACTGACGACGGCCGCGGGACCCGCGACACCGATGGCCGCGCCGGATCCGAAGAACAACCCCGTGCCCAACGCCGACCCGAGGCCGATCATGAGCATCGTGCGGTGGCTCAACGTGCGGGCCAAGCCGCCGGGCTGCGTCATCGAATCCTCCTCGTCGCGTCTGGGCGCGAGCGGGCCGATGGCAGCCGCTCGTCGCCAAAGTTCGAGGATACGCCCGGGTTTCGAGGCAGCTGGTCACGTGTCCGGGTGTGCCGCGTCACCCCCGGTGAGAGCCGGCGCGGGTCGAGACCTCAGCCGTCGAGGCGGTTGAGGCCCACCACGACGACGAGGGGCACGCCGGCCTCGTTCGAGGCCTCCAGATCGACCTCCGCGTCGATGCCCCAGTCGTGGTCGCCGTCGGGGTCGACGATGACCTGGCGCACCTCCCACTTGTCGGGGTGCTCGGTGATGCGCAGCATCTTCGGCCCGCGGGCGTCGGCATCGAGAACGATCTCGTCGTGCTCGTCGTAGTAGGCGCCGAGGTCGGCGTCCCACGCGTCGGCGTCCATGACGATGTCCGTGGCGGGATCGGTGCTCGCCGCGACCGCCTTGTCGAGGGCGGCAAGTCCGTCGACGTCGTCCTTGGCGGCGAGCTCGACGCGCCGGAACATCGCCTTGCGGATGGCCACCTTCATGGCGCGCGGGTTCGCCGTGAGCGGGCGCGGCTTGAGCGCCTTCTCCGCCGTGACGGGCCCGTCGCTCGGGTGCGTGAGCGCCTCCCACTCGTCGAGCAGGCTCGAGTCGGTCTGGCGGATGACTTCGCCGAGCCACTCGATGAGGTCGGCCAGTTCCTCGGTTTTCTTCGACTCCGGCACGGTCTGACGCAGCGTGCGGTAGGCGTCGGTGAGGTAGCGCAGCACGACGCCCTCGCTGCGCGCGAGGTCGTAGTAGCGGATGAGATCGCCGAAGCTCCACGCGTTCTCGTACATCTCACGCACGACGGACTTGGGCGACAGCTCGTACATCGAGACCATCGGCTGCGTCTGCGCGTACGTCTCGAACGCGGCGTCGAGGAAGTCGGCCAGCGGCTTCGGCCACGTGACGTCCTCGAGGCGCTCCATGCGTTCCTCGTACTCGATGCCTTCGGCCTTCATCTCGGCCACGGCAGCGCCGCGCGCCTTGAACTGCTGCTGCATGAGCACCGGGCGCGGGTCGTCGAGGATCGACTCGATGACACTCACGACGTCGACGGCGTAGTCCTGCGCGAGCGTCGTGCGCGCCGGAGCGTCGGACGGCTCGGCGTCACCGCGAGCAGGCGCTGCCTCGTCGGGGTCGAGCATGTCGAGCACCGCGAGCGCGAACGGCGCGAGGGGCTGGTTGAGCGCGAAGTTGTCCTGCAGGTCCACCGTGAGATCGACCTGGCGTCCGTCGGCCTGCGGCTCGTCGAGGCGACGCACGACGCCCGCAGCGAGCATCTCCCGGTAGAGGCCGATGGCCTGCTTGGCCAGGCGGGTCTGCTTCTTCGCGTCCTCGTGGTTGTCGCGCACGAGGTCGCGCACGGCAACGAACGGGTCGCCTTCGCGCGCAATGAGATTGAGCAGGATCGAGTGCGTGACGCGCATGCGCGACACGAGCGGCTCGGGCTCGCTGGCGACGATCTTGTCGAACGTCTCCTCGCTCCAGTTGACGAAGCCCTCGGGCGGCTTCTTGCGCTGCACCTTCTTGAGCTTCTTCGGGTCGTCGCCGGCCTTCGCGAGGTTGCGCGTGTTCTCGATGACGTGCTCGGGTGCCTGGACGACGACCGAGCCGCTCGTGTCGAAGCCCGCGCGCCCGGCGCGTCCTGCGATCTGGTGGAACTCGCGCGACTTGAGCACACGCTGACGGGTGCCGTCGAACTTCGTCAGGCCCGAAAGGACGACAGTGCGGATGGGCACGTTGATGCCGACACCGAGCGTGTCGGTGCCGCAGATCACCTTGAGGAGGCCCGCCTGGGCGAGCGTCTCGACGAGGCGGCGGTACTTGGGCAGCATGCCGGCGTGGTGCACGCCGATGCCGTGGCGCACGAGACGGCTGAGGGTCTTGCCGAACCCCGAGGAGAAACGGAAGTCGCCGATCATCTCGGCGATCTTGTCGCGATCCTCGCGGCTCGCGACCTTGAGCGACATGAGCGCCTGCGCGTTCTCCAGAGCCTGGGCCTGCGTGAAGAACACAACGTAGACGGGCGCCTGACGCGTTTCGAGCAGTTCCTCGATGGTCTCGTTGAGCGGCGTCGTCGACCAGGAGTAGCTGAGCGGAACGGGACGTTCGGCGCCCGCGACGGTGACCGACTCGCGGCCCGTGCGACGCGTCATGTCCGTCTCGAACCGCGTGACGTCGCCGAGGGTTGCCGACATGAGAAGGAACTGCGCCTGCGGCAACTCGAGCAGCGGCACCTGCCACGCCCAGCCGCGGTCGCCCTCGGAGTAGAAGTGGAACTCGTCCATGATGACGAGCCCGACGTCGGCGGTCTTGCCCTCGCGCAGCGCGATGTTGGCGAGGATCTCGGCGGTGCAGCAGATGATCGGAGCGTCCGGGTTCACGGACGCATCACCGGTGAGCATGCCGACGTGCTCGGCGCCGAAGATCTCACACAGCGCGAAGAACTTCTCACTCACGAGCGCCTTGATGGGCGCGGTGTAGAAGCTGACGCGGTCGTCGGCGAGCGCCGCGAAGTGCGCAGCCGTGGCGACCATCGACTTACCTGAGCCTGTGGGGGTGGCGAGGATGACGTTCTTGCCGTCGAGCACCTCGATGATGGCCTCTTCCTGGTGGGGGTAGAGGCTCAGGCCGCGATCGCCCACCCAGGCGCCGAACGCCTCGTAGACGCGGTCGGCGTCCGGTGTCTTGGGTAGACGCTGGGTGAGGGTCTTGACCTTCGGGTTCGCTTCGCGGGCGGCCGCGTCGGCCTGGGCCGCGAAGTCTCCGGCGAAATCCTCGTGGCCGGGTGTGACCGCCTCGCCGGCGGTGCCGGAGGCATCGGAAGAATCGTTCACCGGATCACCAGATGTGACGCTGGCCGGGCAACAGGCGCAGCTCGCCGAAGTCGAAGGTGCGCTTGCGGGCCTTGCCCTTCGAGAGCACGGGCGCGAGCACCATGAGCTGGATCTGCTCGGCGTGCTCGAGGTCGACGCGCACCGCGTCACCGAACTGCGGCACGACGACCTGCAGGACGATGGCCGTGGCGCGCTGCGCAACCGTGCGGTTCTCGTTCTCCGCGCGCACCTTGAGCAGGCGGCGCAGTTCGGCGAGCACCGCCTCTGGCTCTGGCTGCTCGCCGAGCGCAGCCGGGTCGGCGAAGACGATGTCGACGTCGGGCGCCTTCACACCGCTGCTCGCGGCGGTGGGCTCGCCGTCGGCGTCGACCGTGGGTTCGCCGTCGACCGACATGGCGAAGGGGTAGAACTCGCCGTTCTTCTCGAGGTGTTCCATCGCCGCGCCGAGGGCTGCGGAGAGCAGCTCGTCGAGGTCGGCCTGAGCCTGCGGAGAGGCCTCGTCACGCCATGTCGTCGTCATGTTTCCAGCCAATCACAAGGCACCGACAAGGCCGAATCCGCGCTGATCTCGCGTTCGGCGCGACCTCAGCGGGTCGTGGTGGAATAGCGCCCATGCTCTTCCTCGACGCAGACCGCATCTTCTCCGTCATGTCGCCGGCCGACGCCGTGAACGCGCTCAGCGCGGCGCTCGTCGCGGGCTTCGACCCGGCCGACGACCTCTCGCGCGTCGTCAACCCGATCGACAAGGGGCAGCTGCTCCTCATGCCGTCGGAGGTGGGCACCGGCATCGGCATCAAGGTGATGACGCTCGGGCGCGACAACCCCGAACGCGGCCTGCCCGTCATCCAGGGCAGCTACCTCATGTTCGATGGCGACACCCTCGCGCCGACCGCCGTCCTCGACGGCGCCGCCCTCACGACGCTGCGCACCCCGGCCGTCTCCGTTGCCGGCATCCGCCCGGCGCTCGAGCGCTTCGACGGCCCGCTGCGTCTCGTCGTGTTCGGCACCGGCCCGCAGGGCACGTCGCACGTCGACACCCTCGCCGATGTCGTCTCGGAGCCGTTCGCCGACGTCACCTTCGTCAGCCGCACCCCCGAGAACGTGGGCGACGACGTCATCTCACGTGGCTCGGTCGTCGCCGCCGGTAGCCCCGAGTTGGACGCCGTTCTCTCCCGAGCCGACGTCGTCGTGTGCGCCACCCCTGCCGAGGAACCGCTCTTCTCCGCCGACGCCGTGTGCCGCGACGTCGTCGTGATCGCCATGGGCTCGCACTCCCCCGACGCTCGCGAGGTGCCCGGCGCTCTCATGGACCGCGCGCAGGTCGTCGTCGAGGACGTGGAGACCGCCCTGCGCGAGGCAGGCGACGTCGTGCTCGCCATCGCCGACGGCGATCTCTCGCGCGACGACCTGCTCCTCATGAAGGACGTCGTGCGCGGCGACGCGGAACTCGACCCGGGCCGTCCGCTCGTCTTCAAGACGGTTGGGATGCCGTGGGAGGATCTCGCGGTCGCCCAGGTCGTTCTGGAGCGCGCCACGCGCTGAGCCCGCTTTCTGACGTGCAGTGAAACGTCAGGTCGATCCGCCACCATGGGGGCGAGCGGGCCCGTCCCGCGCACCGAGCCGAGGAGGAAATGTGCCGGCGACTCGCGCATCACGGACCCGCTGGGTGACGGTCGTCGCCATCACGCTTCTCGTGCTCTCGCTGCCGTTCATCGCAGCGAAGGCGTACGTCGCGCTCAAGCCGGAGCCGCGTCCTCCGTCGTCCTTCGACAACCCGATCGGCCCGCTCGACGCCCGCATGGTGCCGAACGGCTGGGCGCCCTACATCGAGGCGGCGTCTCGTGAATCCGGCGTTCCCGCACCGGTTCTCGCGGCTCAGTTGGAGGCGGAGTCCAAGTGGGACCCGCAGGCTCGCTCCTCCGTCGGCGCGCAGGGTCTGGCGCAGTTCATGCCCGACACGTGGGAGACCTACGGCCGTGGCGGTGACGTCTACGACCCGAAGGACGCCATCGCCGCGCAGGGGCGGTTCATGAAACATCTGCTCGAGCAGTCGCGAAACTCCGGTTACGACCGCCATCCGTACGAGCTCGCGCTCGCCGGTTACAACGCCGGCTTCGGAGCCGTGCAGAAGTTCAAGGACATCCCTCCGTACCCGGAGACGGAGGACTACGTCGTCAAAATCCGGGATCGCACCGCGCACTACGCGCAACGGCTGGCAATGCCGTCGGGTGGGTCGTCCGCCGGAACGTCCTCCGAAAGCGCTCAGGCGTTGCCCGTTCGGCGCGAGGGTTCCTGAGGACCGACGGATGTCGCTGCGCTCACCTCGCCAGGGCGAGCCAGAGCAGGGCGCGCACGTCGGGATCTGCGAGGTCGAGTCCCATCGCCTCCTGAGCCCGCCGCACCCGCGAGGACACCGTGTGCCGGTGGACCTTCAGCTCCCGCGCCGTCGCATCGAACGACCCACCGTGACGCAGGAAGGCCGTCACCGTGACGCGTAGAGACTCCGATCCGTCGTCGCTGAGCCGCTGGAGCACCGGCCCCGCCCACGCGTCGACGGCGCGCTCTATCGCGGGTTGGGCCAGAACGACGTCAAGGGCTGCCTCGCCGTCGACAACAGGCACTCCGCGGCGCCGCGCGGCTCGCGCAGCAGAACGCGCGCGCTCGAGCGCCCCCGCGGCGTCACCGCCCAACCCCGCATGCCCGAGGTGACTCCCGGGCACTGTGATCGGCTTCGGAGCGACGGCAACGAGTTCGTCGCCGTCAATGCGGAAGATGGCGTTGGCCTCGGCCGACGCCTGTTCGGCCTGTGCTCGCCACACGTCGGGCCGCGCCGTCGCGGTGGGGTACGCGACGAGGGCGACAGCCGTGTCCGGAGACAGGCCGAAGTGGGTCAACTCCCCGGGGGAGTCGCGGCCCTCCTCGAGCTGGTGGAGCAACGCCCTGCCCAGGTCGTCACGGAGCTGCGTCAGCCGTTGCGGCGTTTCCATGAGCAGCGACAGGCACGAGACGACGTGTTGGAGCGCGAACCGCTCCGAGGGCCCGAGCGGCGGCGTCGACGCTGTGGCCAACCATCCGTGCTCGTGGGCCTGGCCGATGAGGGGGTGCACCTCCACGTCGTCGGTGCTGAGCACACGACGACCACGCGGGAGGCGCCCCGCAGCCTGCAGGTGGAATAGTTCGTCGACGACTGGCCCCTCGCCGACGGCCGCGCCGTCCGCGGTGAGCACCACGACGGGGCGCTCGAGGAACGTTCGGGCCGCACTGACCACCGCCTCGGTGCCATCACGCAGTGCGACGCGTGTCAGACGACGCTGGAACTCCACCGTGTGACGCAGCGCGCGCCGTTCCGCTTCGGCCACGTAATCCGCGCCGACGCGCACGATGCTGACGAAGGGGGTGGGCTCGGGCACGACGAGCAGCGGAAGTCCGAACTCGACACAGGCTAGGGCCACCGCGTCCGGCACGGTGTCGTGCCCGACACCCACGCCGAAGCCGAGCGCACCGACGTCGTGGGCTGCAAGGCGCTGGACGTACGCGCGGCACTCGTCGTGCTCCGCAGGAAGCCGTTGCCCCGTGGTGAGGACGAGTTCACCGCCGCTGAGGTACGGCGTGGGGTCCAAGAGCTCGATGCCGTGCACCCACGTCAACGGTGTGTGGGCATCGCCGTTCACCAGCCGCAGACGCAGGTCGTCCCGCCCGAGCAGGGCGCGCAGCGTGAGTTTCATCGGGCTCCTCCCCTCGGGCGCCATCGCGAGTATCCATTGTGTCGAATGAATACGTCCCGGCATGCCAATTCGTCCAGTTACATGCGCAGCCGGACTGCATACCGTGGCACGCAAGGCCGTTGCGGCTCACTCAGGCAACGAAGGACGTCAGCATGACTCAGTTCGACCTTCCCGGATCGCCGGGCGGGGCGCGTCACACCGCCCGTCTCGAAGCAGGAGCATCCGCCGCGAGCGACACGAGCTTCGACCCGCGCACCGGGGCTTCCAACGGCGCGATCGCACACACGTCGGCCGCGCAGGTGGAGCAGGTCGTCGCCGCTGCCGGGGCTGTCGTGGAGCGCTTCGCGCAGACCTCGCCCGCCGAGCGGCGCGAGATGTTGCGGGCCGTGGCCGACGCCGTCGACGCCTCCGCAGCCGAGCTCGTGTGGCTCGCCGACCGCGAGACCGGGCTCGGCGAGACCCGCCTCAGGGGCGAGGTCGCGCGCCTCGCGTCGCAGCTGCGCTTCTACGCCGACGTGTGCGCCGAAGGTTCGTGGCTGCGCGCCACCCTCGACGAGGCCGGCGACGCCTCGTCCAGCCTCGCCCGCGTTCAGGTGTCCCTCGGGCCCGTCGCGGTCTTCGGCGCGAGCAACTTCCCGTTCGCCTTCGGCGTCCTGGGCAACGACACCGCGTCGGCCCTCGCAGCAGGTTGCCCTGTCGTCGCGAAGGCGCACCCCGCCCACCCCATGCTCAGTGTGCGACTCGGTGAGATCGCCACGTCCGCCCTTGCGTCAGCCGGCGCGGCCGCAGGCGTGTTCGACGTCGTCGTCGGCTTCGAGGCCGGCAAGCAGCTCGTGCTCGATCCCCACGTTCGTGCCGTCGGGTTCACCGGTTCGCAGAACGGCGGCCTCGCGCTGTGGCGACTGGCCAACGAGCGTCGCGAGGTCATTCCCGTCTTCGCCGAGATGGGCACCGTCAACCCCGTCGTCGTGACGACGGATGCCGCAGCGGAACCCGGGCGTGTGGCCACCGGCTTCGTCTCGTCGATGACGCTCGGGGCCGGCCAGTTCTGCACCAAGCCTGGCCTCCTCCTCGCGCCGGAGGGCGCCGGCCTGGCGGACGCGCTCGGCGCTGCGGTGTCCGCCACGCAGGTTCACCCCATGCTCACGGCAGCGATGGCCGCTGGGGTCTCGCGTGGTGTCGAGGCCTACGAGGCCGCCGGCGGCCAGGTCATCGGGACGGGCTCCGGCGCAAGCGCCGGGTGGTCCGCCGCCCCCACCGTGGTGCACGTTCCCGCCGAGCTGTTCACCCGCGAGAGCGTCTTCGCCGAGGAGTGCTTCGGCCCCGTTGGCCTCGTCGTCGAGTACACCGACCGCGCCCACCTCGAAAGCCTGCTCGCGCAGCTGCAGGGCAGCCTCGTCGCCACCGTGGCGAGCAGCGGCCCGCACGACCCGGAGACGGCGGACCTCGTAGCGCTCCTCGCCCGATCCGTGGGCCGCGTGACGGTCGACGACTGGCCCACCGGCGTCGCGTGGACGTGGGCACAGCAGCACGGCGGACCTTGGCCCGCGACGAGCGCCCCGGCGTCGACGTCCGTGGGCGCCGCTGCTCTCGACCGCTTCACGCGGCCGGTCACCTTCCAGAACCTGCCCGACAGCGCGCTTCCTCCGGCCCTGCGCCACGACAACCCCTGGGGCCTGCCGCGACGGATCAACGGACGGATGAACTGATGAACGAACACTTCCCCGCCACCCCGAGCTCGAGCGGAACGCCGCTCGACGGCATCAAGGTCGCCGACTTCAGCCGCGTTCTCGCCGGCCCCTTGACGACCATGACGCTGGCCGACCTCGGCGCCCAGGTGCTCAAGATCGAACGCCCCGGTGTCGGCGACGACACCCGCCACTGGGGTCCGCCGTGGACGACGCACGGCTCCTCCTACTTCGAGAGCGTCAATCGCACCAAGCGCTCCATCGGCCTGGATCTCAAGGACCCCGAGGACCTCGCCGTCGCTCGCGAGATCGCCGCGGAGGCGGACGTCGTCGTCGAGAACCTCAAGTCCGGCACGATGGCACGCCTCGGCCTCGGCTACGAGGATCTTGCCGAAGCCAACCCGGGGCTCGTCTACTGCTCCATCACCGGCTTCGGCTCGGGCGAGGGCGCCTCGATGGCCGGGTACGACTTCCTCGTCCAGGCCGTCGGCGGCCTCATGAGCATCACGGGCGACGCCGAGGGCGAGCCCATGAAGGTCGGCGTGGCCCTCGTCGACGTGCTCACCGGCAAGGACGCCGTCATCGGCATCCTCGCGGCGCTCACCGAGCGCAGCCGCAGCGGTCGCGGCCAGCACCTCGAGGTGACGCTGCTCACGAGCCTGCTCGGCTCGCTCGTCAACCAGTCGTCGTCCTACCTCGCGACGGGCCGCAGCCCGGCGCGCATGGGCAACGCGCACCCCTCCATCGCGCCATACGAGCTCCTGCAAACCGGCGACGGCCCGCTCGCTGTCGCCTGCGGCAACGACGGTCAGTTCGCCCGGCTCACCGAGGTGCTCGGCGTGCCGCAGCTGGCAACCGACGAGCGGTTCGCGACGAATCCCGAGCGCGTTGCCCACCGTGATGACCTCGTCGACGAGTTGGAGGCCGCGCTGGCCGCCGCGTCGGCCGACGAGTGGGCGGCCCGCCTCGGCGAGGTCGGGGTTCCGGCCGGCGTCGTCGGCGACATCGCGTCGGCGATCGACCTGGCCGAGCGTCTCGGCCTCCAGCCGACGCTCGACCTCGGCCCGGAGCACCCGCGTCAGGTTCGACACCCGATCACTTACTCGCGCAGCAGGACCCAACCTGCGACGCCACCACCCGACCTGCCCCAGCGCACGAACGACGACCACGACGAAAAGGAAGCCTGATGTCCACTGCGAAGAAGATGCCCCCGCTCAACCCGCGCGATCTGGCAGGCATCGACGACCTGCTGAGCGACGAGGAGAAGGCGATCCGCGCGACGGTTCGCACCGTCTGCGAGAAGACGGTCGACCCGTACGTCGCGGAGTGGTTCGAAGCGGGTGAACTCACGGACGTGCGCGAGCTCGCACGCGAGTTCGGCCGCAACGGCTTCCTCGGCATGCACCTCGAGGGCTACGACTGCCCCGGCATGAGCGCCACCGCGTACGGCTTGGCCTGCCTCGAACTCGAGGCGTCGGACTCCGGCATCCGTTCGCTCGTCTCCGTCCAGGGCTCCCTCGCGATGTTCGCGATCCACCGCTGGGGCAGCGAGGAGCAGAAGCAGCAGTGGCTGCCGAACATGGCCGCCGGCGAGGCCATAGGCTGCTTCGGCCTGACCGAGCCCGACCACGGCTCCGACCCCGCGTCGATGCGCACACGCGCGCGTCGTGACGGCGACGACTGGGTGCTCGACGGCCGCAAGATGTGGATCACGAACGGCTCTGTCGCCGATGTCGCCGTCGTGTGGGCGCAGACCGACGAGGGCATCCGCGGCTTCGTGGTGCCGACCGACACCCCCGGCTTCTCCGCGAACACGATCAAGCACAAGATGTCGCTGCGCGCGTCCGTGACGAGCGAGCTCGTCCTCGACGGTGTGCGCCTGCCCGCGGACGCGGTCTTCCCCGAGGTCATCGGCCTCAAGGGTCCGCTCTCCTGCCTCAACGAGGCCCGCTACGGCATCGTCTGGGGCGCCATGGGCGCGGCTCGTTCGTCGCTCGAAGCGGCGATCGACTACTCGAAGGAGCGCGAGCAGTTCGGCAAGCCGATCGGCGGCTTCCAGCTGACGCAGGCCAAGCTGGCCGACATGGAGCTCGAGTACGTCAAGGGCGTGCTGCTCGCCCTGCACCTCGGGCGTCGCAAGGACGCGGGCACCGTGCGTCCCGAGCAGATCAGCCTCGGCAAGCTCAACAACGTGCGCGAGGCCATGGAGATCTGCCGCACCGCGCGCACCATCCTCGGCGCGAACGGAATCTCGCTCGAGTACCCGGTCATCCGGCACGCGAACAACCTCGAGTCGGTTCTCACCTACGAGGGCACCGTCGAGATGCACACGCTCGTCGTCGGCCAGGCGCTCACCGGCCTGCCCGCCTTCCGCTGACGCACGCCGCCCCGGCCGATCTGCACCTGCCCCGCCGTCGTTTCATCCACCGGCGGCGGGGCAACCCGGTAGAAATGGGGTGAGCGCGAGAGCCGATCGAGGCCGCCTCACCCACCAGACTGAGGCTGATCACATCCCCAACCGAGGAGAATCATGAGCACCTCGCAGTACGCCGTCACCGACCCGCATGACGGCAACGTCGTCGAGACCTACCCCACCGCCGATGCATCCGACGTCTCGCGCGCCCTGGACGCCGTGTCGTCCGCCTATAAGAGCTGGTCGCGCACCACGAGCGTCGCCGACCGCGCTGCGCTCATGAAGCGCGCCTCCGAGCTGTTCGCCGAGCGCACCGACGAGCTTGCCGCCATCATCGAGCGCGAGATGGGCAAGCCGACGGCGGAGTGCGTCGAGGAGGTCGAGTTCTCGGCCGCCATCCTCGGCTACTACGCGGACAACGGCACCGAGTTCCTCAAGGACGAGCCGATCGACCTTCTCGACGGCGAGGGCAGCGCCCTCATCCGCCGCTTCCCCATCGGCCCGCTGCTGGGCATCATGCCGTGGAACTTCCCCTACTACCAGGTGGCCCGTTTCGCGGGCCCGAACCTCGTGGCGGGCAACACGATCATCCTCAAGCACGCTCCGCAGTGCCCCGAGTCGGCAGCCGCGATCGCGCAGATCTTCTCCGAGGCCGGCTTCCCCACGGGCGCCTACGTCAACCTCAACGCCACGAACGAGCAGTGCGCCGACATCATCGCCGACCCGCGCATCCAGGGCGTCTCGCTCACCGGTTCCGAGCGCGCCGGCTCCGCCGTCGCCGAGATTGCCGGACGCAACCTCAAGAAGGTCGTGCTCGAGCTCGGCGGCTCCGACCCGTTCATCCTCCTCAGCACCGACGACATGGACGCCACGGTCCAGGCCGCCGTCGAGGCGCGCGCCTACAACACCGGCCAGGCGTGCAACGCCGGTAAGCGCTTCATCGTCGCCGACGGCCTCTACGACGAGTTCGTCACCGCCTTCACCGAGAAGATGAAGGAGACCTCGGGCGCCTCCCCGCTGTCGTCCGTCGCGGCGCGCGACAACCTCGCCTCCCAGGTCGACGAGGCCGTGAGCGGCGGCGCGACCTTCGTCGGTTCCGAGAACGACGACGTCGACGCGAACGGCGCCTACTACCCCGCAGGTGTCCTCACGGGCGTCACGAAGGACAACCCGGCCTACTACCAGGAGCTGTTCGGCCCGGTCGCCATGGTCTTCAAGGTCGGCTCCGAGGAGGAGGCCGTCGAACTCGCGAACGACACCCCGTTCGGCCTCGGCTCGTACGTCTTCACCACGGACTCCGAGCAGGCCGAGCGCATCGCCAATCAGCTCGAGGTCGGCATGGTCTTCGTCAACGGCGTCGGTGCCGACGGCGTAGAACTGCCCTTCGGCGGCGTGAAGCGCTCCGGCTTCGGCCGTGAACTCGGCCGCTACGCCATCGAGGAGTTCCTCAACAAGAAGCTCATCCGCGTCATCGAGTGATGTGCATTGCGTGAGATCCCCCGGCTCCGATTCGGCCGGGGGATCTTTCGTTGATGCGTCGTGGCTTCACCTTCTCGGAATATACCCCCATGGGGTATAAGTTGACGCGAGTGAGGAATGCAGCTCCGCCCGGCGCAGGGGTGCGGGGCGGTGTAGCTCGTGAGGAGGAGTGAATGGAACCCGAGACATCTGGCCACAACGATCACGCAGGACACGGCGACCACTCAGGGCACGGAGGCCACGCGGGCCACGGCGACCACGTCGCGATGTTCCGGCGCCTGTTCGCGATCATGAGCGTCGTCGCGATCCCCGTCATCGCGTTCGACCCGATGTTCGCCCACCTCGTGGGTTACTCGCTGCCCGATTCGGGCTGGACGCGCGCGATCGCGCCGGCACTCGGCACCGTCATGTACGTCTGGGGCGGCAAGCCGTTCCTGTCCGGCGCCGTGAGCGAGGTGCGTTCGCGCAAGCCCGGCATGATGCTGCTCATCGCTCTCGCGATCACTGTCGCGTTCGTCTCGTCCTGGGGTGCCAGCCTCGGCGTTCTCGACGACGAGCTGTCGTTCTGGTGGGAACTCGCGCTCCTCGTCGTCATCATGCTGCTCGGCCACTGGGTGGAGATGCGTTCGCTGGCGCAGACGTCCTCGGCACTCGACTCCCTCGCCGCACTGCTGCCCGATGAGGCCGAGAAGGTCGACGGCGACCGCGTCGTCACGGTTGCCCCGGACGACCTCGTCGTCGGCGACGTCGTCATCGTCCGCCCCGGCGCCTCGGTGCCTGCGGACGGGCGCATCGTCGACGGCAGCGCGTCGATGGACGAGTCGATGGTCACCGGCGAGTCGCGCGCGGTGCGTCGGGAGAAGGGCGACGCCGTCGTCGCGGGCACCGTGGCCACCGATTCCGGTCTGCGCGTGGAGATCACGGCAACGGGCGACGACACCACACTTGCGGGCATCAGCAAGCTCGTGAGCGAGGCGCAGAACTCCTCGTCGCGTGCGCAGTTGCTCGCGGACAAGGCCGCCGCATGGCTGTTCTGGTACGCCCTCGGCGCGGCCGTTCTCACGGCGATCGTGTGGTTCGTCGCCGACCGCCCCAACGAGGCCGTCATCCGCACCATCACGGTGCTCGTCATCGCCTGCCCGCACGCCCTGGGCCTTGCCATCCCGCTCGTCATCTCGATCGCGACGGAGCGCGCGGCGCGTGCCGGCGTGCTCGTCACCGATCGCCGGGCGCTCGAGTCGATGCGCACCGTCGACACCGTGCTGTTCGACAAGACCGGCACGCTGACGAAGGGTGAACCGACCGTCACGGGCGTGGAAGCGGTCGAGGGCCGCAGCGAGGACGACGTCCTGCGGCTGGCCGCCGCGGCCGAGGCGGACAGCGAGCACCCCCTCGCGCGGGCCATCGTCGCAGCGGCCGACGAACGCGGGCTCGACGTTCCGCGCGGCGGCGACTTCACCTCGTCACCGGCCGTCGGAGTGCGCGCGGACATCGACGGCGCCGTCGTCGAGGTGGGTGGGCCGCACCTCCTCGAACAGAAGGGCGCCCGCGAGCTGCCCGTCGCCGACGAGTGGCGTACCGAGGGCGCGATCATCCTCCACGTCCTCGCAGACGGCGAGATCATCGGCGCCCTGAAGTTGGCCGACGCCGTGCGTACGGAATCCCGCGACGCGATCGATGCCCTTCACGCTCGAGGCGCGCAGGTCGTCATGATCACCGGTGACGCCGAGGCCGTCGCGCACCACGTGGCGGACGAGCTCGGTATTGACCGTGTCTTTGCCGGCGTACGCCCCGAGGACAAGGCTGCGAAGGTCAGCGAACTCCAGGGCGAGGGGCGGAAGGTGGCCATGGTCGGCGACGGCGTCAACGACGCACCGGCTCTCGCGCAGGCCGACGTGGGCATCGCGATCGGCGCGGGAACGGACGTGGCGATCGGGTCGGCGGGCGTCGTGCTCGCGAGTTCCGACCCGCGTTCGGTGCTCTCGGTCATCGAGTTGTCGCGCGCGACGTACCGCAAGATGAAGCAGAACCTGTGGTGGGCCGCCGGCTACAACCTCGTGTCGGTGCCACTGGCTGCGGGCGTGCTCGCACCCGTCGGGTTCGTGCTGCCGATGAGCGTCGGTGCCGTCCTCATGTCTGCCTCGACGGTCGTCGTGGCGCTCAACGCACAGCTGCTTCGCCGACTCGACCTGCGACCGCAAACGTGGGCAGAGCGCTCCCCCGCGGACGACTGATCGTGCCTGCGGGTTGAACGAGCGCGCCCCCGACCCGAGCTAACCGCTGATTCCGTAGTCCGCCCACACCGGCGCGAGGCTGACGGGCGAGTGCTTCTGCGCCAGCGCCTTGAACTGCCCACGGGTGATGTTCGCGTGGCGATACGTCGTGGCGAGCTCCTTGAGGAACGCTGTGTGACGCGGCGCGTTCTCGCGCAGGTACGAGCGGTCCATGGCGTAGCGGATGGCGCGTTGCGCGCCGTAGACGTAGTTGTAGCGGCTCGTCGCGAGGTACTCCGGCCCGCTGCTTCCCGCAAGTGTCGACTTCACGGGCGTGTAGGCCCCCGCGATGCCCGCGTGACGTGCGTAGTCGTTCTGCAGCAGGACGGCGAGACCTTCGTGGATGAACATGACGTCACGCCAGTCCTTGGCCGTCACGGAGTTGCCGAACCACATGTGCGCGTTCTCGTGCGCGATGAAACTCGGAGAACCGTCGACGAGCGAACGCTTGTACTGGACGAGACCGACCTGCTCCTGGCCACCGACGGGGAAGTTCGTCAGCGTCAGCCCACCGGACTGCGAGAACGGGTACGGGCCGTACAACCGGGCGAAGTAGTCGAGGGACTTCGCGGTGTGGGTGACGAGGTTGGCCGGGACGCTCGCCATGCCCGCGTACAGGTACGGGACGCTCACGCCTGCCGCGGTGAGCTTGCCGCGCTTCACGGCGAGACCAGGCCCGACGGTGAGCCCGGGGTTGTAGGACGAGACCCGCTCCGGAATGACGATGCGCGTGTTGACCATGCTGCCGTCGCCGAAGGTGTGCGGGGCAGGCGCACCGTAGGCGATGATCTGGTTGCCCTTCTGCGTCGAGATGCTGATCGCGTACGTGGCCTTGTTGTCGATGCGGTCGTTGCTCGGGTACCAGAACACGGCCACCTCGGGCTCACCGGAGAACGTCGTCACGGTGCCGTTCTCGATGACGCCACGGGTACCTCGGTTGAGGAGAACCCGGTTCCAGGGGATGTCGTCGTACCTGACCTGGAGCGTGAACGACTGCCCCTTCGCCAGAGAAACGCCCGTGATCGACCACTGATACCGCGTTCCGGCCGCCTTGAACGGCTTGCTCACACCGTTCACGGTGACGCTCTTCGGTACGAGCGCGAAGTCGATGAGAAGTGATGTCGTCGCGACCTCGGCGCGACACGTCATCGTCGTCGCTCCGTAGACCCGGGCATGTGTGCCGCTGGCGCCGGTGCGAACGGTGTCACCGATGGAGTAGTGACTCACCGAGTACCGGGAGTCGCCCTTGTTCGGCAACTTGGAGTCACCGGTTGCCGCCGAGACAGGTGACCATCCTGCCACCCCCAGCAGCCCCGCCCCCGCGCCTGCCGCGAGCAGGGTACGGCGTGAAATGTGCCCACAGCACTCGAGATGAGTCATCGTGCCCCCAATGTGTTCGGCACCCACGACCCCACCGCTGCCGAGGCTCGCGGTCTCGTCGGTGTCGATGAATCTGATCCATCGACTCTGTCAGGTCGGTGGACCTCCGTAGAGAGTTCGAGAACCCCTTCCGGCCTTGAAAACTGTGGCTTCGCGCAGGTCGCGGGGTGTTTACCAGCAGAGTCGGAGACCGTTGGAGCCGTCTGTGGTGGACTCGCGGGGGCGGATGGTCCGTGCGGTTGGGATGGCTCAAACCTTTCTGAGCCCGGCGCAGGTAGATGAACTGGTGGCCCTGTACGAGGCGGGTGCGACGCTGGTGGAACTCGGTGAGCGGTTCAGCATTCATCGCCGCACAGCGGCGGCGCACCTCGTCCGCCGGTCGGTCCCGATACGCCGGCGGGGGCTCGATGAGTGCCACCTCGCCGAAGCGGTCGAGCTGTACGCCGGAGGCCTGACGCTGCTGGAGGTGGGATTGCGGTTCGGGGTCAGCCAGCAGGTGGTGCGTCGTGCGCTTGCGACCCACGGTGTCGCGATCCGTCCGAGCGGACGTCGGGTACGAGCGACGATGTGATTCGCCTCGTCAGTCGTCCTCCTGCGTGAGCACGTACGCGTGCTGGAAGGCGTCTTCGAGTTTCGGTCTCAGGTCGGAGAGGAATCGCCGCCCGACCGCGTTGAGAGGTAGGTCTTCACCGAGAAGCGCGAGCCGGGTAGCGATGATCTTGTGGCTGACGCCGCCCGGCATGGAGAGGTAAGTCTTCGCGTAGTCATCCACGGCCTTGGCGATTGTCGTGTTCTTCGCCAGTGCGCCCGAGGGGATGCTCTTGTCCTGTTCGGCCAGGAACTCGTTGACTGTGTCTAGATACGTCGCACGATCCACGAGGTCTTCGATCGCTTTTCCTTTCGGCAATTGGAAGACGTGACCCTTGGGCACTCCGGCTGCGACGAGTTGCTTCCTCTTGTCGTTGCCCGACTGGTCTCCGTCCACGAGGAACGTGGTGATGAGCGCCACGGAGCTGATTGCCCGTGGGGCTGAGAGATTCGAGAGCCCGAATGCCACCTGGAAGTCGAGTTGCGATCCGTCTGTGGCGTTCCTGAGCAGCGTCGGGAGCAGGATCATCTCGCTCACTCCCTCCGCCAGGACGGCTCGCCGGAACGCCGAGAACGCAGCAACTTCGGCGCCCATCGCGAACAGCAGGTGCGAGAAGCCTGGCTCCGCCTTGGTCCAGAAGTTGTTCTCAAGAGTGCTGATGGCTAGGTCGTCGGGCCTCCGCGCCACCACTCTGATACCTGTTCCGAGGTCGAGCGGCAGACAGCCGGGAGAGTGCGTGGTGTAGATGACCTTGTGGACCTGTAGTTCTCGCGTCAGCACCCGCACGAGGTCGGCCTGGGCGTCGTAGTGGAGGTTGCGTTCGGCCTCATCGATCATGAGGACGGGAGGGATTTCCAGGTCCGCGGCGATCAGGAAGCACACCAGGCCAAGGAACGTGCGCAAGCCGTCACTTCGTTCGGCGATCGGAGTGACTGTGAAGTCTGGGCTGTCCAGCTCGTGGATGTTGACTTCGAGAATCCCACCTTGGTTCAGTGCGAGTTCGATCGTGAGTTTCGACTGAGTCCACATTGGTTCGAGACGTGAACTCAGTGTCTCGTTCATGCGGCGTCCCAGGGTTCGCATCGTCGCAGGATCGCCGCTGACTATGGCGCTCCATACTTCCTCGGCGGTAGTGCCTGCGACGGTCAGAAGGTTCCGAAGCGGTGCTGGTGGTTGTGAACGCACTGCTTCGTCACTCAGGTTGTATGACTCAGCCAGATCGCGATCGTCGTCACTGAACAGAACGAACTTCGGAACCCTCCTGGCGAGTAGACCCCGCATGCTGTCAGTCGGATCGGCGAGTTCACCTGCCTCAGCGGCCGCTCGGAAGAGCCCGAGGGCCTTCTCGGCATTGCTCCGAATTTTTGTAAGCTTTGCCGAACGCACATCGATCTGGCTGATCTGTTCGATCGCCGATTGAAAGCGGGTGAGCGCATCTTGGCAGCCAGCGACCCGTTCCGTATTCCATTCCAGGTCATCCGGATCGATAGCCACTTGCGCCTCACGGATAACAGCTTCGAGGTCCTCCACATCGTGTTCGTCGAGCAGGTCACGGGCGTCAGTGCGAGCGAGTTCGACCTTTGACAAAGCGTCGAATGCCTTCGCGAACGGGACGCGGTTCCGGGTGACGGTCGTGAAGACTCCGGTGACGTGCCCGCCGTCCTTGCGTCGGGAGAACCGGAAGTCGGTTACCGTCTTGGCATCTATCGGTGCGCTGGGGTCGATGTTGAGGTCGCGTAGGGCTTCGAGGTCGTCAGGATCGAGCCGGTAGCGTGCGCGCACGACGAGGGTGTCTGAGTCTGGCCGCGTCCGGCGGTTCTGCTCGCGTAGAGACAGAGCAGGATCATCGCGATCGTTGTCTGTCAGCCACGCCAAGCCCTGGAGGACGCTGCTCTTGCCGGACTCGTTGGGACCGATGAAAGCGATCGTGTGGCCGTCAACGTTGCACGAGGCCCGATCGAGGCGCTTGTAGCCGTTGAACTCGATGGTCGACAGCCGCATAGGTGTCGCTCCTCTCGTTCAACTTTCGACACAAGTTCATCGTGTCATGCCGAGAGCAGGTGGCGACGAGAGCCACGCCGCGCAAGCATCAGGCGCAGGAGGCAACTGCCAGGGCTAACTCATCGTGTGCTATGGCGCGACCTCCATGGTCAGTTCGCGACGGCTCGCTGAAACGGCTTGTGCGCTGGGCGGGCCGGAACGCGGCGCTGGGCGAGGGCTTCCTGAACCCGGGCGTGGATCAGGAGGATGAAGCTGACTGGTCCCATGATGGTGAACTTCATCGAGATCCACACCGACCACAACACCACTAGATTCAGCCAGTTTGGGGCGCCCTGGTCGAGGGCGTTGGTGCAGATGCTAGCGATTAGCAGGTAGGGCGCAGCGAGAAGCATCACGGGGATGCCCCACTTCAGATTGTGGCGGCGTCGGATCGCGTCGAGCAGCCGGTTGGTGGGCATATAGCGGCGCAGGTAGTAGCCGGTGTTGGCGCTGAGCGTCCAGATCAGGCGGATCATGGCAGGCCTCTCGTCACACGTGTGTCTCCGGCGAGGAGGCAGTACGTGTATGAGCGCCGGTGATGGGTCGTCCCGAAGGACCCGCAAATGAGAAGAACCTGCCTCGTGTACTAATGTACGCCCGCGCAAAGACAGATGGAACCCCGCTTCGGGGCGAGCATTCTAGGAGAATCGCGAACGGCGATAGCCATACACAGGGTAGAAGGTGCAGACCCGTCTACCGTTTGCCTTCGCCGCGAGCCAGCCCGGTCGACCACAGCCGCTTCCGTAGAGCAGGAGCACCTGTCGCTCTGGCGTTCATCCCGATTCTTCCTCCAGCCAGTCGGTGGGGATGAAAGCGACACCGTTTCGCCAGTTTTCGACGACTGCCTCTTGGAACCAGTCGTCTGCGAGGTTCGCGTGGTCACACACGATGACCTGGAGGTCACCGGCAAGCACCGCTACGACATCTCGCATCAATGTGAACTGTCTCCGGACTGCTTCCCAGTCGGCGTTCTCATCTTCAGCAGCATCAACGACCTCTTCCGGGAAAAATGCCTGCGTCGGCTGATCGAGCATGAGGAACCGCGGAACAGGTCGACCGTTCGTCGCAAACCAGTGGTGGAGGGCGAGGTGAGCGACGAGGTGGTAGCCGACCCAGTTCTCAGCGCTTCCCATGCGGCCAAGTGGGACGCGGCCTCCGGGTCGCTTAACGGCTACGGTCAGCTCAACTGGATCAAGGTGGACGTGATGCTCGGAGCCCTCTAGCTGAAGGTAGCGCGCATAGTCCGTCATCAGTTCAGACACCGAGTCGATGGCGGTACGAAGAGCAGCAGCGGGATCGTCCCGCTCACTCATGTCTTCCAGCCGCGCGAGCTGTCCGCGATACCGGCGTTCAGCGTTTCGCAGTTCAGCGAGGTCAGCAGCGATGTCGACACCTCGTTCAAGTTCTTGGCTGACCCGGCCTTGAAGGAATGCGATTCGTTCGCGTCGCTCACGGCCCGCTGCGATCGCAGCTTCTTGTTGAGCAACGGCATCGAGTTCAACGACGTTTTCTCGGAGTGCTTCCACGAGCGGTTCGCGGCTCGCCGCCAGACGTTCGATTGTCGCTTGGCGTCGAGAGGAGATCCCCTTCGACGCTTCGAGGCGAGTTTCCAGAGCGTTCAGGAGCGATCGCAACTCATCAACGGTCTCATCTGGGTGGTCTAGACCTTGATCGCACAGCGGGCAAACCCCCACGTCTCCGCCGGTCAGCGCAGACTTCGGGACGAGCAGGTCGAGCGCGCGAAGCCTGTCAGCCTGGTACTGGCCTTCGGCCTGCGAGTCAGTCTGTTCGTCTTGTAATTTGCCAAGCAGTTCGAGTTGATCGTCAACTTCACGGATTCGAGTCCGGATCGTTCGCCCTTCTTCCGTGAGCTCTCTCCTTCGGCGCGAGTCCTCCAACTCTTCGGCAGATACACTGTCGGATCGATAGGCCAAGATGCTTTCCAACAGCGCGCGTAGTCCTTCTCTGGCGCTGATCCCTGCATCATCAGGCAGCACGTTGAGGCTGACCGCAGACTCAATCAGGTGAGTGACTCGGCTGTCCTGCTGGTCGAGGTCTGCTTCCGCAGCGCGGATGCTGTTTTGGGTTCGTTGCAAAGTTCTACGTGTTGCTACAAGTTGGCGCCGCACGGCACTTTGCTCAGGCGTCGCTGCACCGAGGAAGTACGGAAGTGTGTCGCGGATCGTTGTCTTGATGTCGTTCTCCACCTGTCGGTGAAAGAGCACGTCACGACTTGCAATCTCCCCTTGATTCTGGAAGCAGTAGAAGAGTGCTTGTCGGACTGAGACGTCGTAGGACTGTCTGAGAGAGCCACCCTCGGGATCGATGGTAAAGGAGTCAATTCCGAGTCGTTCGGTGAGTGTGTCTTTCACGACCTTGGTGTCAGCGTTGACTTCGAGTTCGTCGAACATAGGCGCAGCGAGGTCGAGACCGCCTGTACGAACCATCGCCCGATGAGTGCTGGCACCCTCCGGGTTCGGCCGACAGATCAGCACGCGTTCATCCGCGAACTGGACGATCACGTAGTACCAGGAAGCGTGATCGCTAATGACTCCAGTCGGAATTGTTACCGTGTTTCTTCCGAGGCAGTATTCGACGATGTCGAGTATCGCAGACTTACCGGTCTTCGACTTCCCAGTCAGGATATTCAGAGCACCCAGACGGAACTCGACATCACGACGTCGCCCCGACTCATTGAACACTCCCAGGGATACGATGTGCACGATTAGCCTCCGATCCCGAGTAGTTCAAACGCCATGTGCGTCTCAATGGCGTTGAACCATTGTCCGCAAAAACGAGCTGCTTTGACAGAAGCACTCAGTTCTGTGGGCCATTGCGACGTGGCACTTTTCGGCCTAGCAAGCGCAACAAGGTTGGTTCCCTCAAGTCCGAGTCGCCCGGCTCGGAGGCCGTGGCGGATGGCTCGTTTGGTCGGCAGTGCCATGTTCGCCACTCGATATTCCATGTCCGCGAGCAAATCGTGATTTCGTACAGCCCAACGAGCGAGGGTGATCCGTCGATCACGGGGCAGACTATCTCGTGTCTCCGGGTGAAGAGTGAGCGGCAAGATGAGGTAAGCAGCGGGCCACGCGAGACCGGTAGTGCCCTGTTGGGCTTTCGCCCAGCAGGCGTTCACAAGCAGCTCCGAGGTCAGGACGGTGTTGAAGAGTGCCACGGCCTCTGGCGGGCGGGCTGGAGGTGAAGCCGGCGCTTCAGGTAGATGAGACATAGCTAAGCATCTCCTCCAGCTTCGACTCGAATTCGGGATGCCAGCCAACCCGATACCCCAGCTCACCATCGGCGAGTGCGTGGAACATTCCACGGTTGAACCAGGGCTCGTCAAAGCGGTCCCGCAGACGGGCCCGCGACTCTCGCGCCAATTCCTCTAGGATTTCTTGGCCGACTACGTCGTGGTCGGTCCGCCCTTCCCGTCTCATGGCTGCTACTCGCGAGTCGAAGGTTTGCTCCCACTCGTCGTGAAGGCGAAAGGCGAACCGGTCAAGTTCAGTCTCCGCCAGAAGTTGGTGGCGAAGCCAGAAAGAGCGTTGAGTGAATGATCGATGATAGTCCCGGATCGCTTTCCAAAGACGGTTGTCTTCTAGCGCGATCCAGAGGAGTTGCTGCACGAACGGCCGATCCTTATATAGATCAGAGATCGACTCGTCATGCTCTTGCATGACGAGTGGATCGACGGGCAAGGTGTCGCTCTTAAGTTGGTCTGTAATCTCTGTGACTTGCACGATCAAGTCTTGACCAGTCACAGCCTCCAGCGTCCTGCTCAAGAGTCGCACCGAGACACCTGACCACCATCCTTTGAGGAGGTGAAGGAAGACTTCGTCTCGTCCGGTTGGGTATGCATACCGGAAGGTTCGGACCAGTTCCTTGTCGATGTGGGCTGCTGGCAGCGATCCATCGTCAATGATTATTCGATCTACCAACTCAACCCTGGCAGTTTCGTCGAGGTCAAGGAACTTCTGACGCCATTTATCAGTGGTCCTGCTCGTCGATGTACTTGCCGCATCTAACAACTCGTTGAGCGCTACCGAAGTGTCACGGTTCTCCCCGTCACGAAGGCGAATCAGGCCTGACTCTTCACTGAGTGTCCGGGTGGTGACCAGGCGTAGCACGAGCGTGTCGGCCGAAGGCAAGTCCATCCAGACATTCAGAGTTCGCCAGAGGTCAACTGATTGAGCTGTGAGCGGACCGCCGCCGCGTGTGTGATGCTTCGTCTGCAGAAGTTCTGTAGGTGAACCTGCACTATCAAACTCGATATCATCCAAGGTTTCGAGCCGAAGCTGAGCCGCTGGCTCTGAGGTGGCGCGCTTTCCTAGTTCAACGAGTGCCCACATGCATTGGTGGACGTATCCGAGGGCTTGGCCAGCAGCGCTATGCGACGACTCCTGCGTCAATGCGTTCACCTCCTGGGGCACAGTCCATCACTGGTCTCACCCTACCGTCGCGAGAGTGCGGAGACCCCTGATCGGCTCGCGCAGCGAGCTGCGGTGAGCCACGGTTCGAGTCGAACTCGCACCCTGCCCGCGACGAGATATCCCAACCCGGACGGCCCAAGTACCGTAGTTCGAGCCTATCGACGCCTTCGGGTGCGCCTTGCCCTCTTAGAGTTACGCTATAGCGTTCGTCCCTGTTCTCTGCGCACGACCCTGCGCTCCGCGCGGGCACTGCTCCCGCGGGCGATTTCGCCCGCTCGCTCAAGTGCACTGCGGGCTCGGGCAGCGTCGATCTTCTGTGCGGTTGTCACGGCCGCCGTGCCCAGGGGTGTGTCATCGGTGATGCCATAGCGGTCGCGGTAGGCAGCCACAGTGCGGGCATGGCGCCGCCAGCTCAGCGCCTTGCGCGGATCACCAGGTGGCGTCCCGAGTGCCTTCGTCCACGTGGCTTTCTCGTCGAGGGCGATACCGAGCACAACGTCGGCCCGCTGCTCGATCAACTCGCGTCGTTCATCGAGTGCTTGGCGCATGTCCTCGGTCATCGATCCTGGTGATCGCCGACCGTGACGCCGAGTTCGTGCAGTTCGTTCAAACTCAGGTTCGCAAGCGTCAGGAGGCCGAGGATGAGTCCTACGCCATCCTGGACGACGACCACGATATCGATGTCGACCCGGTGACCGGGGAGGTGCGGGACTGATGGGCGGCTATGTGAAGAAGACCGAACGGCGCCGGTACGAGGAGCGGTCGTTCTCGGTGCGCGCGGGATACCGCGACCAAGCCGACCTGCACAAGCTCGCCGAGGTGCTGATCCGGCTGACCTTGCAGGAGACCGGCCGCAGCCGCGCCGACCGCCGCGCCGCCAAAGCACCAGAGACCTACCGTGACCCGGCCGCACCAACCGGCGAAACAGCGAGTGGCGCAGGGCCGTTGGTAGAATGAAATCAGCAAAGCCTCGCGCACGCGGGGTGTTGTGGTCCTAAACCCCGCCACGGCGGGCAACACGCACCGTGACCCCGTCGGGTCTCGTCCTACAGCCACACCGATGGCTGCTCTCACGACCAACATCCACTCCCAGGCATCCGGGGGCGCGAGGACGAATCGCGTGAGAGGTAAGGACCCGATGACCACCGCAACAACTCCTGCTGCTGATCCGGCGGCCAGCCTGATCGACCCGCCCACCAGCACGGCAGCCGCCATCTCCTATCTGCGGGTCTCCACCCGTGAACAGGCGTCCAAGGGTGGCACCGACGAAGGGTTCTCCATACCCGCCCAGCGTGAGGCCGTGCGCCGCAAGGCCGGCCAGCTCGGTGCAACCATCATCGAAGAGTTCGTCGACGCCGGAGCCTCAGCGAAGTCCGCCGACCGGCCCGACCTGATGCGAATGATCCAGTACGTCAAGGCCAACAAAGTCGCCTACTGCATCGTCCACAAGGTCGACCGGCTTGCCCGCAACCGCGCCGACGACGTGACCATCCACCTTGCCCTCCAACAGGCCGGGGTCATGTTGGTTTCGGCCACCGAGAACATCGACGAGACTCCTTCGGGCATGCTGCTGCACGGCATCATGGCGACCATTGCGGAGTTCTACTCCCGCAACCTCGCTACCGAGGTCACCAAAGGCATGACACAGAAGGCAATCGGCGGTGGCACCCTTGGCAAAGCCCCCATCGGCTACCTCAACGTCCGCGTCCGCGACGACCAGGGCCGCGAGGTCCGGACCGTCGAACTCGACCCCGAACGCGCCCCCCCCTGATCGAGTGGGCGTTCAAGGCCTACGCTTTGGGGAACTGGACCGTCAGCCAGCTTCATGACGAACTCACTTCCCGTGGCCTGGTCAGTGTCCCCACTCCGAAGCGGCCACCGAAGCCGCTGGCGGTCTCCTCGGTCCATCGACTGCTGACAACCCCTACTACAAGGGCGATGTCGTCTACCGCGGCACCCGCTACAAGGGGACCCACCCCGTGCTCGTCCCGCCTGAGGTCTGGTACCAGGTCCAGTCCGTCCTCACGGCCCACAAGAGTGCTGCCGAGGCGACCCAGGTCCATGACCACTACCTCAAGGGCACCGTCTATTGCGGACAGTGTGCGTCCCGGCTGATCGTGTCCAACGCCAAGAACCGCCACGGCAACGTCTACTGCTACTTCGTGTGCTCCGGACGGCACTCCAAGCGCACCGACTGCACGCGAGGGGCGATTCTGATCGAGGACGTCGAGAAGCTCATCGAGGACTACTACGCCCGGGTGCAGATCAGCCCCGCACAGCGCGATGCTTTGTCCGGGATGCTCCACCACGAGTTCGACCGGCTCATGGCCGCAGAGACCGATGAACTCGAACGCCTGACCAAGCACCGCGCCCGGCTCGAACACGAACAAGATCGGCTCATGCAAGCCCACTACTCCGACGCCGTGCCGCTGCCGGTGCTCAAACGAGAACAAGACCGCATACTCGGCGAACTCGACAACCTCAACCGGCGCATCGACGCCCACCACGGTGACTACGCCGACGCTCGTGTCCATCTTGACGTCGCGTTGAACCTGCTGGCCGACTGCGCCAACATCTACCAGCGGTGCGACGACGCCAACCGGCGCTTGTGCAATCAAGCTTTCTTCACCAAGGTCTACATCGACGAAGACGGCGAGCTTCGCGTCGAGAACAACCGCCCCTTCGAGATGCTCCTCGACCCCGAAGTGAACGCCAACGCGCTCAACTGGGTTCAGGACAACGACAAGGCCCGAACCCGAGCCAACGATTCCATTGGCAAGGGTTCGAGCCTTGTGCGTGGGGTGGGCCCTGTGGGGCTCGAACCCACAACCTACGGATTAAAAGTCCGCAGCTCTGCCAATTGAGCTAAAGGCCCTGGCGCCGGCGAGTTCGCGCAGCGCGTGGGCCAGCCTAGCCCGACGGGCCACACCCGCGCACAACGCCCCGCCGCGTCGTCGTTGCGCGCGGCTCGCGCAACGACCGACCGGAACGCGCGACTGCGGAGCACCCGGCGTGGGTGCTCCGCAGTCAGGCGTTGACCGACGTCAGCTGTACGTCGGGCGCGAGTCGCTCTCCGGATCGATGTGAGGACGGTCCTCCTCGTCGAGGGCTTCGCGGTCACTCGGCAGCGAGTGCTCGGCGATGACGTTGTCGAACTCGTCGCTGATGACGACGCGGTCGTGCTCCGCCAGCGTCAGGTTCTCGGCGATCTTGTCGCGCATCATCTCCGGCATGTCGAAACCGTGCTCGTCGAACGCCGCGTTGACGATCTCCAGAGCACCCTCACGATCACCCGGTGTCATCCGCGCGGCAATGTCTCCGATGACCGCGGCGTACCGCACCGCGGCACCCTCTCCGTACTGGTCGGTGAACTGCTGCTGGTTCACCACGTAATTCCACGTTCCCATGAACGAACACCTCCTGGTTTCACGCTACATCGTTGGCACACAGGAAAGCCCGCGCGGGGCCGCGAAACGTCAGGCAATGCCCACCCCGGCGCTGAGCGGCGCGCCCGTCTTCTCGACGACCTCGTCGAAGGTGACGTTGGGGGCCAGCTCGATACACACGAGCCCATCGTCCGTCACGTCGATGACGGCCAGGTCCGTGATGATGCGCTCGACGACGGCGAGGCCCGTGATCGGCAGCGTGCACTCGGGCAGGATCTTCGGCGAACCGTCCTTCGCGCAGTGCTCCATGAGGACGACGACCTTCTTGGCACCGTGCACGAGATCCATCGCGCCGCCCATGCCCTTGACCATCTTGCCGGGGATCATCCAGTTCGCGATGTCACCGTTCGTCGACACCTGCATCGCGCCCAGGATGGCCGCATCCACCTTGCCGCCACGGATCATGCCGAACGACGTCGCAGAGTCGAAGATCGACGCGCCACGACGCAGGGTCACCGTCTCCTTGCCCGCGTTGATGAGGTCGGGGTCGACTGCCTCATCCGTGGGGTAGGCGCCCACCCCGAGGAGACCGTTCTCGGACTGCAGCACCAGCTCGACGTCATCGTCGACGTAGTTCGGCACGAGCGTCGGCAGGCCGATGCCGAGGTTGACGTAGTCGCCGTCGGCCAGCTCCGTCGCGGCTCGCGCCGCCATCTGTTCACGTGTCCACGCCATGTCAGTTACCACCTTCCGCATCGCGGGTCGTGCGCTTCTCGTACTCATGGTCGAACGCTCGCCCCGCGAACCCTCGCCTACTCACTTCGCGCCACCTTTCGCATCGCGGGTCGTGCGCTTCTCGTACTCATGGTCGAACGCTCGCCCCGCGAACCCTCGCCTACTCACTTCGCGCCACCTTTCGCATCGCGGGTCGTGCGCTTCTCGTACTCATGGTCGAACGCTCGCCCCGCGAACCCTCGCCTACTCACTTCGCGCCACCTTTCGCATCGCGGGTCGTGCGCTTCTCGTACTCATGGTCGAACGCTCGCCCCGCGAACCCTCGCCTACTCACTTCGCGCCACCTTTCGCATCGCGGGTCGTGCGCTTCTCGTACTCATGGTCGAACGCTCGCCCCGCGAACCCTCGCCTACTCACTTCGCGCCACCTTCCGCATCGCGGGTCGTGCGCTTCTCGATCCGCTTGTCTTCCGACTGCTCCTTCGTCAGCTCCACCACCCGCTGCACGTAGATGCCCGGCAGGTGCACCTCGTCGGGGTGGATGTCGCCGGGTTCGACGAGTTCCTCCACTTCGGCGATGACCGTCTTGCCGGCCATGGCGCACAGCGGGTTGAAGTTGCGGGCAGACAGGTTGAAGACGAGGTTGCCGTGACGGTCACCCTTGGCCGCACGCACGAGCGCGAAGTCGGTGACGATGCTCTCCTCGAGCACGTAGTCCTTGGCGTCGTCACCCTCGCCGAAGGTACGCGTCTCCTTGGGCTGCGATTCCTTCTCCACCTGGCCATCAGCGCCGTACTTCCACGGCATGCCGCCGTCAGCCACCTGCGTGCCGACGCCCGTGGCCGTGAAGAACGCCGGGATACCGGCGCCGCCGACGCGCAGCTTCTCCGCCAGCGTTCCCTGTGGCGTCAGATGAACCTCGAGTTCGCCCTCGAGGTACTGGCGCGCGAACTCCTTGTTCTCGCCGACGTAGGAGGCGGTGACGAGACGCAGGCGCTTGTCGCGCAGTAGAACCCCGAGGCCCCAGTCGTCGACGCCGCAGTTGTTCGAGACGACCGCGAGATCCTTGGAACCGAGCTTGTGCAGCTCGCCGATCAGCACGCTCGGGATGCCGCACAGGCCGAATCCTCCGACGGCGAGCGACGCACCGTCTCCGATGTCCGCGACCGCTTCCGCGGCAGACGCCACGACTTTGTCCACTTCTCCTCCTGCACTCGAAGACTTCGGGCGGCACGGGACCATGTGGCCGTGAGATCCACCTCACATCCGAATCCAGTTAATCACCATTAACCGAACCTGTGGGGCGTGATGCCCTGCCAGTGCGTGGTGCCAGACTGCATCCATGACCTCCAAGCCCCTCTACGCGCTCCTGCTCGACGTCGACGGCCCCGTCGCGAGCCCGGTGACGCGCACGATCGCGATCGCATCCATCGCAGATGACCTCGTGACGATGGCCCGGGCGGGCATCCCTCTCGTGTTCAACACCGGTCGCTCCGATGTCTTCGTCGCGCGCACCGTGATGCCCGCGCTCGTCAGTGCGGGCCTACCGGACGACGCGGTCGTCCTCGCGGTGTGCGAGAAGGGCTCCACGTGGTTCGTGCCCAAGGCCGAGCACGCAGAAGGAGCCGGCGACGACCTCGAGGTCGACGAGCGTCTGCGCGTTCCCACGGGCCTGGCCGAGTTCTGCCGCAGCATCGCGCCTGACTTCGAGGACAGCATGTTCTTCGACGCGACGAAGAAGGCGATGGTCAGCTTCGAGGCCAACCAGGGCATCGACCTCGACCTCTACGCCCGCCGCCAACGCGAGATCGAGCAGCGCATCTGGGATTTCCTCGCCCAGCAGGAGATCGGGGTCGCGTGGGAGGACCGCACGGCCCTCAACAACAGCGACGGCGTGGCGTTGCGTATCGACCCGACCATCATCTCCACGGACGTCGAGCACATCGGCACGGGCAAACAGGTCGGCGCCGACAAGGCCGTCGCCTACCTCGCAGGTCTCGACATCACCCCGCGCGAGTGGCGCACCCTCGGCGATTCTCGCAGCGACTACGCGATGGCTGATCGTCTGCACGAGCGTGGATTCGTCGTGCACCACGGCGACGTTCGCCCCGCCGACGGCCTGCTCGAGCGCACCTACCCCGTCGAGGTCACGCCCGATCCGGCGCTGACGAACGACGCCGCCGGTGCCGCGTTCCTCACGCGATGGCGCGCCGACGTCAAGCGCGGCGAGGTATCGGCGGCGTTCTGACGGAGCGGTTCGCGGCCAGGACAACGGGCCGAGGAAATATCGCGTCCCTAACCACCGTTGTCGCATGGGCCCCACGAGGCGCGGTCCGTGGCCGCGCCCGATCCTGACGAAAGGCCCCCGCATGCCCCAGCTGTTCGAACCCCTCACCCTGCGCGACGTCGAGTTCCGCAACCGCATCTGGCTCACGCCGATGTGTCAGTACAGCTGCGAGGCGTGCGACGGTATCCCGACCGCGTGGCACTTCGTCCACTACGCGACGCGCGCCGTCGGTGGTTTCGGGCTCGTGCTGACAGAGGCCACCGCCGTCGCGCCCGAGGGGCGCATCAGCCCCCAGGACGCCGGCCTGTGGAACCACGACCAGATGGCCGTATGGCGCCGCGTCGTCGACGCCGTCCACGCGAACGGCGCAAAGATCGGAGTCCAGCTCGCGCACGCCGGACGCAAGGCGTCGACCTACCGCCCCTTCGCGGGTGAGCCCTCCGGCAGCGTGCCCGTCGACGCAGGCGGTTGGGAGGCCATCGGCCCGTCCGCGGTCGCCTTCGACGGTTACGCAACGCCCCGCGCCATGACGCTCGCCGACATCGACGACGTCGTGGACGCCTTCGTCGACGCCGCCCGACGCGCGGACGAGGCCGGTTTCGACGTCGTCGAGCTCCACGCAGCGCACGGCTACCTGCTGCACGAGTTCCTCTCCCCTGCCTCCAACCGCCGTGACGACGAGTACGGCGGCTCCTTCGAGAACCGCACCCGTCTGCTGCTACGCATCGCGACCGAGGTGCGCGGGGCCTGGCCGGAGGCGAAGCCGCTCTTCGTGCGGGTCTCGGCCACCGATTGGGCCGAGACGGGCTGGAACATCGACGAGACCGTCCGCCTCGCTCGCGAGCTCAAGTCCGTCGGCGTCGACCTCGTCGACACGAGCACCGGCGGCAACGTGCCCGCCGACATCCCCGTCGGCCCCAACTACCAGGTGCGGTTCGCGTCCGAGATCCGACGCGGGGCCGATATTGCGACCGGAGCCGTGGGACTCATCACGGAGCCCGCGCAGGCCGAGGCGATCCTCACCGAGGGCGACGCCGACGCCGTCCTCATCGGACGAGCAGGCCTGCGCGAGCCGTACTGGCCGCTTCGCGCCGCCGCCGAACTGGGGCTGCCGTGGCGCGAGACCCCGTATCCGGCGCAGTACACGCGCGGCGCGTGGGAGCACGCCCGGGGCTGAGATGCCGTCGACCGCCCTGACCCTCGAGAACGTCGGGGCGGTCTTCCCGGCCGAAGCATGCGGACGACGACGCCGGAATCATCCGGCTCCCGTCAGGCCGGTCGCACGTCCGCTGCAATTCCCTCGTCCGTGTCGGTCTGCGCCGCCCCGGCGAACTGTGCCTCGTACAACCGCCAGTAGGCGCCGCGCGCGGCGAGCAGTTCGTCGTGCGAGCCCTGTTCGACGATGTCGCCGTTCTCCATGACGAGGATGACGTCAGCGTCGCGGATCGTCGAGAGACGGTGGGCGATGACGAAGCTCGTGCGGTCGCGGCGCAGCGCCGCCATGGCCTGCTGCAGCATCACCTCGGTGCGCGTGTCGACCGACGACGTGGCCTCGTCGAGGATGAGCACGTCCGGCTCGGCGAGGAACGCCCGCGCGATCGTGATGAGCTGACGCTCGCCGCTGGAGAGGCTGGCGCCGTCGTCGCTGATGATCGTGTCGTAGCCGTCGGGCAGCGACCGCACGAAACGGTCGACGAAGGTGGCCTCGGCCGCCGCCTGGAGCTGGTCGTCAGTGGCGTCGAGGTTGCCGTAGCGCAGGTTGTCGCGGATCGTGCCGTGGAAGACCCAGCTGTCCTGCAGCACCATGCCGAGGCGCTCACGCAGTTCGCGGCGCGGCACGTGGCGGATGTCGACGCCGTCGAGCGTGATGCGGCCGGCGTCGATCTCGTAGAAGCGCATGAGCAGGTTGACGAGCGTCGTCTTGCCCGCGCCGGTGGGCCCGACGATCGCGACGGTCTGGCCCGGCTCCACGGTGAGGTCGAGACCGTCGATGAGGCGCCGCTCGGGCGTGTAGCCGAACGCGACGCCGTCGAAGGCAACGCGCCCCTGCGTCGGGCGCGGCAGCTTGCCCGGCTCATCGCGCGATTCCTCGGGCGCGTCGAGCACCTCGAAGACGCGCTCGGCGCTGGCCACGCCGGACTGCAGGAGGTTGACCATCGACGCGATCTGCGTCACCGGCTGCGTGAACTGGCGCGAGTACTGGACGAACGCGGTGACGTCACCGAGCGTCATCTGCCCCGACGCCACACGCAGACCACCGACGACACAGATGACGACGTACTGCAGGTTCCCGACGAACATCATGATCGGCATCATGAGGCCGGAGAGGAACTGCGCCCGTCGGCTGACGTCGGTGAGCTTCTCGTTGCGATCGTCGAAGGCCGCCTCGACCTGCGGGCCGCGGCCGAACACCTTGACAAGGGCGTGCGCGCTGAAGGCCTCTTCGATCTGACCGTTGAGTTCACCCGTGTGCTGCCACTGCGCGATGAAGTGACCTTGCGACTTCTTCATGATGCGGCTCGCCACGAGCATGACGAGCGGGATCGTGAGCAGCGCGATGAGCGTCAGCATCCACGAGACGGTGAACATCATGACGACGACGCCGACGACGGTGCAGATCGAGACGAGCAGCTGGCTCATCGTCTGCTGCATCGACTGACCGACGTTGTCGATGTCGTTCGTCACGCGCGAAAGGAGTTCACCGCGCGGGCGGCCGTCGACGTAGGCGAGCGGTACGCGCGTCAGCTTGGCGTCGACGTCGGCGCGCAGCTTCTTCATCGTCTGCTGCACGAGCGAGTTGAGCAGCCGCGCCTGGACGACCTGGAACAGCGATGCCGCGATGTACAGGCCGAGGACGGCGAGCAGGATCCGACCCACGTGACCGAAGTCGATGCCCTGACCCGGCACGAGATCCATGGCGCTGACCATCTCGGCGAACTTCGTGTTGCCCGAGGCGCGCAGCCCGGCGACGACCTGTTCCTTGGTCTGCCCGGTGGGCAGGCGCATCGAAACCGAGCCGGAGAAGATCGCGTCGACGGCCTTACCGAGGATGCGGGGGCCGAGCACGTTCATCGCGACGGAGGCGACGCTGAGCACGAGCACCGCGATCACCTTGAGGCGGTGGGGACGCAGCAGTCCGAGCAGGCGCAGGGACGAGCCCTTGAAGTCCATCGTCTTGGCGGCGGGCGCCATTCCGGCGCCGGGGCCGTGGCCCGGGCCGCGCTGCGCGTTCGCGGGGGCGCCGCGTCCTGCAGGGGCGCTCATGCCGCGTCCCGCGAACCGAGCTGGGATTCGACGATCTCCCGGTACTCCGGGCAGCTCTCGAGCAACTCGTGATGAGTACCCAACCCGACGGCGGCGCCGTCCTCGAGGACGAGGATCTGGTCGGCGTCACGGATGCTCGAGATGCGCTGCGCGACGACGAAGACCGTCGCGTGCCGCACGTGGGGTGCGAGGGCCTCGCGCAGGCGCCGGTCCGTGGCGACGTCGAGTGCGGAGAAGGAGTCGTCGAAGAGGTAGATGTTCGCCGACGCGACGAGCGCGCGGGCGATGCACAGGCGCTGACGCTGGCCGCCCGAGACGTTCGTGCCGCCCTGGTCGATCGCGGCGTCGAGGCCGCCGTCCATGCGTTCGACGAAGTCACGCGCCTGGGCTATCTCGAGGGCCTGCCACAGCTCGTCGTCGGTCGCGTCCGGGTTGCCGTAGCGCAGGTTCGTCGCGACGGTGCCGCTGAAGAGGTAGGCCTGCTGCGGCACGATGCCGATGCGGCCCCACAGGGCCTCGGGGTCGAGGTCGCGCACGTCGACGCCGTCGATGCGCACCGCCCCGTCCGTCACGTCGATGAGGCGGGCCACGAGGGAGAGCAGGGTCGACTTGCCGGAACCGGTCGAGCCGACGATCGCGACCGTCGTTCCGGGCTCGGCGCGCAGCGTGATGTCGCGCAGCACCGGCGCGTCGGCGCCCGGGTAGCACATCGTCGCGCCGTCGAGTTCGACAACGCCATGGCTCTCGGTTGGGCGCTGCGGGTCGGCGGGTGGCACCACCGACGGCGACGTCCCGAGCACCTCGCCGATGCGCTCCGCGGCCACGGAGGCGCGGGGGATCATGACGAACATGAACGTCGCCATCATGACGGCCATGAGGATCTGGATGAGATAGGTCATGTACGCGGTGAGCGCGCCGATCTGCATGTCTCCGGCGGCGACGCGGTGCCCGCCGAACCACCAGATGGCGACGGTCGAGACGTTCATGACGAGGAAGACCGACGGGAACATGAGCGCCATGAGGTTGCCGACGCGCAGGCTCGCGCGGGCCAGGTTGTCGTTCGCTTCCCCGAAGCGCTCGAGCTCGTGCGGCTCCCGCACGAAGGCACGGATGACGCGGATGCCCGAGAGGTGCTCTCGCATGACGCGGTTGACGACGTCGAGGCGCTCCTGCACGAGTCGGAAGCCCGGCACCATGCGCACGACGATGAGCCCGATGAGCACGGCGAGGGTGGGCACGGACACGACGACGAGCCACGACAGCCCGACGTCCTGACGTAGCGCCATCGTGATGCCGCCGATCATCATGATCGGCGCCATGACCATGAGGTTGCAGGCCATGAGTACGAGCATCTGCACCTGCTGCACGTCGTTCGTCGAGCGCGTGATGAGCGACGGAGCGCCGAACTGGCCGACCTCGCGCGAGGAGAACCCGAGCACGGTGTGAAACACGCGGCTGCGCAGGTCGCGCCCGACGCTCATGGCCGTGCGCGAGGCGAACCAGGCCGCGCTGATCGAGGCGATGACGGAGACGAAGCTGACGAGCAGCATCCATCCGCCGGTGCGCCAGATGTAGTCGGTGTCGCCGGTGACGACGCCGCGGTCGATGATGTCGGCGTTGAGGTTGGGCAGGTACAGCGACGTCAGGACGCTGACGAGCTGAACGACGATGATGCCCGCGAGCAGGCCGCGGTAGGGCGCGAGGCGCTCGCGCAGAAGGCGAAGAAGCACGGCGTCGAGCGTAGCCCCGCCACCGCTCACGCCGCGCGAGCATTTCAGCCGGCCCGGGGGCCGACGCGGTCGGGGACGCCCACCACATCGTGGGGCCGACGAGCGTTCGGCTGCGTCGGACCTAGGCTGAACCAGATCGCGAGGGCCACACCAGGTTGCTCGTGCTCGATGACAGGGAGGGACGACGTGGCTCAGAGGCACAAGGCGCGCCGGTTGTGGCTGCCGTGGCGTAGCCGAACGCGCGCGCTCAACGCGAGGTTGTGGGACCGCGTACCGACGGACGGCCGCACTGGCGGTGACGACCCGATCTCGGCCGCCATTGGCTGCTTCATGTTCATTCTCGTGCTGCCCTGGCTCGTGCCAGCGCTGCTCATCCTGCCGTTCTTCCTCGCGGAGTGTCTGCTGCAGTGGCTCTTCGCGCTCCCGGTGTTGCTCGTGCGCAGCCTCGGCGGAGCGCGCGTGCCGGTCCGGGTGACGGTGGACGACCGTCGTCACGACGAGTCCATCGCCGGGTGGGGCGCGGCGAAGCGCTACGTCGAGCAGATCAACGCGAGCCCTGTGCCGCCGAACGTCGGTCACTCCGGGATGTCACAGGGCACCCCGGAGGAGCGCGGGTGGGAAACGCCCGAGCAGCGTCAGGCCTGGGACGGCGCGCACGGCGGGCCAAGCTACCCACCCCAGTGGCACGACGCTCCGCCGCACCAGGGCGCCTACGCCCCACCTCCGAATCAGTAGCGCGGCCTCGGCGATCAGTGGGGTTCGCCGCGCTGAGCGAGAACGTCCGCACGCGAAGGGACGATTTCTTCCCTTTGTGTGCCCAAGGCCGTCGTTTCGATGCAAGAAGGGAAGAATCCACCCCTTCTTGCGTTCAGCACCCTCAAGGCGGCACCCGAGGGTGACGGCCCCCGTCGTCCGCGCCCGTACACTTGCGCGGTGAGTACGGCAGTGGGTTATTCAGGGCTATTCGGGCTGACCGGGTACCGCTACATCGTCGTCGCCTTCATCGCACGCCTGCCCCTGGCCATGTCCCAGCTCGGCACGCTGCTGCTCGTCGCGACGACGACGAAGTCCTACACCCAGGCCGGAATCTGCGCGGGCGCGCTCGCCGTCTGCAACGCGATCGGCGCCCCTTGGTTCGGGTCGCTCACCGACCGTCACGGCCAGTCGCGCGTCCTCATGTTCCAGTGCGTGGCGGGCACGATCGGTCTGTTCGCCACCGTGGCCACGCGCTACTTCGACCTTCACTGGGTCGCCACTGCCGTCGTCGCTGCCCTCACCGGGTTCGTCCTGCCGCAGGTCGGCCAGTTGGCCCGTGTACGGTGGCGCCCCATCATCGTGGGTCGCAAGGCCGACGACCGGCTCGTCGGCACCGCTTTCTCCTACGAGGGTGCAGCCGACGAAGCGTCCTTCGTCGTCGGCCCGGTGCTCGTCGGCGCCGCCGCGGCAGCTCTCGGCACGTGGGCGCCTCTCCTCGCCGCCGCCGTGCTACTCGGCCTCTTTGGCATCCAGTTCGCCCGCCACCCGAGCAGCCGCTTCGCGCCGACGCCCGTCGGCACGTCGAAGGCCCCGCTGTGGACCGCGGCCTTCACGGTCCTCGTCGCCGCGCAGTTCTTCATCGGCAACCTGTTCGGCTCGATCCAGACGGGCACGACGCTGCTCACTCAACTCGCCGGGCACCCCGAGAGCTCGGGTCTGTTCCACGCGTTGCTCGGCATCGGTTCGGTGAGCGCCGGAATCGCCCTCGGCCGCCTGACGAAGGCGCCGAACCACCCCAAGCGTCTGCTCCTGTTCGCCACAGCGATGTGGATTCTCTCCCTGCCGCTGCTCGCCGTCGACAACCTCACGCTGCTCGCCGCAGAGCTCGTCATCCTCGGTTTCGCCATCGCGCCGTACATGATCACGACGTTCACGCTCGGCGAACTCATCACGCACCGTTCGCGCACAGCTACGGCGATGACGCTGCTCGCCGGCGCCACCGGTCTCGGTTACGCGACAGGCGCCGCCCTCGCCGGTCGCCTCGTCGACGAAGGCGGCGTCGCCCCCGCGTTCAAGGTGACGCTCGCCGCCACCACGCTCGCGTTCGTCCTCGCCGTCGGGGCGAAGCGCCTCCTCTCACGCACCACGCACGCCAACTGACGCTTGCGCGGGCACTCGCGCGAACTAGGCTGACACCATGCCTCGATTCTCCGTGCCCGCACTCGAATCCCAGTTCGGCCAAGCCGCCGTCACGGCTCTCACCGCTGCGGCGACGACCTACATCCGGCCCGCCCGCTTCCCCCGCTGGGTGCGTCGCGGCGTCGCGATGTCGAACACCCTGACGGCCGTAGGTGCCGCCGTCGCGGGTGACCGTCGCCCGGCGCGATCCCAGATCGCCGGCAAGACCGACGACACGATCAACCTCGTCGACGGCCGCCCCGCCTCGCGCGCAGGCGCCAACCTCGTCTCGGCCTCGTCGGCCGGCATGGCGCTCGTGACGTCGGGCCTCGCGCTGCGCGTCGACAAGACCGTCGAGAAGATGCTCGTCAAGCGCGGCGTGCGTAACCCGCGCCTGTGGATGGCGGCCGGCGCGGCCGTCGTCAGCCTCGCCGGCCCCTGGGTGACGAAGGCGATCCAGAACTCGACGGCGAAGCTTCAGGAGAAGGCCATGCCGAAGCCCGCCCTCGAGTCGACGCTCGCGAACCCGCTCGGCTCGAACGAGCAGAGCTCCACGTCGCAGTCCACTCAGATCGAGGCGGGCGACCCGTCACGGCGTGTGGTGAGCGACCAGGAGAACGGCGCCGACGCCGCACAGAACACCGACCACTGAGAAGACGCGCGCCACGCGCGCGAACACCTCCGCGGCCTCTCGGGCGGCGCCTGCTTCGTGCAGGCGTCGCCCGAAGTTCTTCTGCCATTTGGTGAGCTTCGGGGCGCCGAGCGTCGCCACCGGGACGAAGAGCACGAAAACGAGGAACGCTGCGACGAACCGCAGGTACGCCACGGACCCACCTGCGCGCGCGACAACGTAACCGGCGATGAGGACGGCAATCGCCGCAGCACTGGCCGATCCGTACCACAGGAGTGCCTTCGCGCTAGCGCGTGCTGCTCCCCCGCCGAGGCGCTCGGCAGCCCACCGGGTCACGCCCTCGCGCATCTTGCTGCGCAGGTACACGACCAGCGCGCAGAGCACGACGATGACGATGACAAGGGACCACGATCTCACGCACCCATTGTGCCTGCCCGAGCGTGAGTGGCCCGTCCGCGCCGAGGCAGACGACCCGGCGGGGGCTTGCACCCCACGTAGGCTCACTCGCATGGACACCGTGCCCACCCCCCGTGAGGCGCTCGATCGCATCGCCTTCCTCCTCGAGCGCCGACGCGCCGGAACGTACCGCGTCAAGGCCTTCCGAGGGGCTTCACGCGCCCTCGCGAAGCTGTCGGACGACGAGGTGCGCGCCCGACACGCCGCGGGCACGCTCGGCGACGTTTCCGGTATCGGCAAGACGACGCTCGCCGTCATCACGCAGACACTCGACGGCGAGACGCCCGAGTACCTCGCCACCTTGGAGGAGTCGAGCCCGGAGTTCCTCGTCGAGGGCGGGCAGGACGTTATGAAGGCCGTGCGGGGCGATTGCCACAGCCACTCCGACTGGAGTGACGGTGGCTCCCCCATCGACGAGATGGTCATGGCCGCCATCGGCCTCGGACGCGAGTACCTCGTGCTCACCGACCACTCGCCCTCGCTGCGCGTCGCGAACGGCCTGTCGGCCGAACGCCTCACGAAGCAGCTCGGCGTCATCGAAGCCCTCAACGACGCTGTGGCCTCCACCGGAACCGACTTCGAACTGCTCAAGGGCATCGAGGTGGACATCAAGGACGACGGCAGCCTCGACCAGAGCGACGAGATACTCGCCAAGCTCGACGTCCGTGTCGCGTCCGTGCACTCCAAGCTGCGCTCCGGCCCGGCAGCCATGACGAAGCGGATGCTCGGGGCGATCGAGAACCCCGCGACGACGATCCTCGGGCACTGCACGGGCCGCCTCGTCGAGGGTGAGCGCGGCACGAGGCCGCCGTCGACGTTCGATTCGAAGGCGGTCTTTGCGGCGTGCGCCGAGCACCGTGTCGCCGTCGAGATCAACGCGCGCCCCGAGCGCTGTGACCCGCCGGACGACCTCATCCGTGAGGCTCTCGACGCCGGGTGCTACTTCTCGCTCGACTCCGACGCCCACGCCCCCGGCCAGCTCGACTTCCTCGCCTACGGCGCCGAACGCATCGAGCGGCTCGACGTACCCCTTGAACGGGTCATCACGACGTGGCCGGCCGACCGCGTCCGGGCGTTCGCTCGCAAGGAGATTCCCTGAGATTCCGGGCAGATCGGGCCGTTTTGCAATGCCCCCGAGACGTGTACTAAAGTTACGCAAGTTCGAGCGGCGCCGAGAGGTGAAGATCGCAAAGCAAAGCTCGATGATTTGCGCATGTCCCCATCGTCTAGCGGCCTAGGACACTGCCCTTTCACGGCAGCGGCACGGGTTCGAATCCCGTTGGGGATACCAGCACAAATCGGCCTTATTCCAAGGCCCCGTAGCGCAGTTGGTTAGCGCGCCGCCCTGTCACGGCGGAGGTCGCGGGTTCGAGTCCCGTCGGGGTCGCCATCCCTTTCCCAAGGGCCAGATAGCTCAGTTGGTAGAGCGAGCGACTGAAAATCGCTAGGTCGGCGGTTCGACCCCGTCTCTGGCCACGCTCCACCGAGGAAGCCCCCGAGTTCACACTCGGGGGCTTCTCCGTTTCCCCAAGGTCTTGCCCGACGACCTCTCCACGCTCGACGCTCCCCGGGACGACGAACTGCGCCGCCCCGCACCCCGAAGGGCACGAGACGGCGCAGAACCGTCGAGCGAGCGTCAGCCCAGCGAGCCGAGCGCCTCGTCGAGAATCGAAAGCGCCGTCGAGATCTCGTCGTCGCTCACGGTGCACGGCGGCACGATGTGCAGGCGGTTGCCCGCGGCGATGACGAGCAGGCCGTTCTTCTTCGCAGCGGCAGCCACCGTGGCGACAGCCTCCGTGGCGGGTTTCTTCGTCTCCGCGTCCTCGACGAGCTCCAGGGCCCAGAAGACGCCGACGCCGCGCGCGTCACCGACGATGCCGTGAGTCTCGGCGAGCTTTGCCAGCCCCGGGCCGAGCACGTCCTCGCCGATGCGGCGGGCGTTGTCGACGATGCCCTCGTCCTTCATCGTGGCGATCGTCTCGACGCCGGCAGCGCAGGCGAGCGGGTGACCGGAGTACGTCAGGCCGCCCGGGTAGGCGCGCTCGTCGAAGTGTCCGGCAATGGCGTCGCTGATGACGACGCCGCCGAGCGGCACGTAACCGGAGTTGACGCCCTTGGCGAACGTGATGAGGTCGGGCACGACGTCGGCGTGCTGGTGGCCGAACCACTTTCCGGTACGGCCGAAGCCGGCCATGACCTCGTCGGCGATGAAGACGATGCCGTAGCGGTCACAGATCTCGCGAACGCCCTCGAGGTAGCCGGCCGGCGGCGGAATGATGCCCGCCGAACCGATGACGGGCTCGAGCACGAGGGCCGCGAACGCGTCGGGAGATTCCATCTGGATGGTGCGCTCGAGGTGGGCGAGGGCGCGCTCGCACTCCTGCTCGGGGCTCTCGGCGAAGAACTCGCTGCGGTAGAGGAACGGGCCGAAGAAGTGCACGACCTCGCTCGCGCCCTTGTCGTTGGCGAAGCGGCGCTGCTCACCGGTGAGGTGGATCGACTGCGCCGTCGCCCCGTGGTAGCTGCGGTAGGCAGAAAGCAGCTTGCGCCGACCGGTGGACTCACGGGCCATGCGCACGGCGTGCTCGTTGGCCTCGGTGCCACCGTTGGTGAAGAAAACCTTGTTGAGGTTGTCGGGCAGCAGGTCGGAGATCATCGACGCGAGCTGCGAACGACGGTCGTTGGCGTTGCTCGGGCCAATGGTGCACAGCGTGGCCGCCTGCTCCTGGATCGCCTCGACCACGCGCGGATGCTGGTGGCCGATGTTCGTGAAGACGAGTTGGCCGGTGAAGTCGAGGTACTCGTTGCCGTCGCCGTCCCACAGGCGCGTCCCCTGCGCGCGCGTGACGACCATCGGGTCGAGGGATCCCTGCGCGGACCACGAGTGGAACACGTGCGCGCGGTCGAGATCGTACGTTTCTTGGGTGCTCAGCTTGGGCGTGCTCATGCCTTCACCTTCCCCCACGCCGACGCCAGGCGCCACCCTCGTCTCACCTGCACTTCCCTCGGGTGTCCGCGCGGGCGGGCGGACCGCTGGTCAGCCCTTCGCCGCCCAGGTCTGCCCGACCCGCTCGAACGACGCCTCGCCGGACGTGAGTTCCGCCAAAGCCGCGTCGGCGCGCCCCAGCGCATCCGACGGTGCAGCGACCTCCAGGCCGGCGCACCCGGCCGCCGCGTGCGTGGCGTAGTCGACGTCGGCGACGACGAAACCCGCCGCGCGCAGCGCGTTCTCCACGCGCCCGACGTCCGCGAGAGTCACCTGGCAGGTCAGTCGCACCTGCCGCTCGTAGTGGACGAGATGCGCCTCGTCGAGCGCCGCCCGCACGGCGTCGGAGTAGGCCTTGACGAGGCCGCCCGTGCCGAGCAACGTGCCGCCGAACCACCGGGTGACGACGGCGACGACGTCCGTCAGGTCGGCGCCGGTGAGCACGTCGAGCATCGGGGTACCTGCCGTGCCGGAGGGCTCACCGTCGTCGTTGGAGCGCCGAATGTCGGCGGCCGGCCCGAGCACGAACGCGCTGCAGTGGTGGCGGGCGTCCCAGTGCTCCTTGCGAGCCCTCTCGACGACGGCACGAGCCTCGTCCTCGCTCGCCACCGGCACGAGGTCGCACAGGAAACGTGACCTCTTGGCCTCGATCTCGGCCTGCACGGCGCGGGCGATCGTCGTGTAGCGCTCCACCATGACACGCAACACTAGGCCCGGAAGCCCATACTCTGCGCCGCCGCGCCACAATGGGGGCATGACCGCACGTACCTCTCGCGCCCTCATCCCCGGCGCCGCAGCGCTCATCGCTCTCGCGAGCGCCCCCGCCGCGTCCGCGCACGACTCCCTCACGGGTGCTCAGCCGGCCGCCGGCACCACCGTCACGTCGGCTCCGCAGCGGCTGACACTGACGTTCAGTGCGCCCGTGCTCGACGTGGGCAGCCAGATCGCCGTCAAGGGGCCGGACGGCAAGACCAAGCAGGGGACGCCGAAGGCGGACGGTCAGCGCGTGACGGTGCCGTTCGAGCCGACCGGCAACGGCACGTACGCCGTGACGTGGCGGGTCACCTCCTCCGACGGTCACCCCATCAGCGGTTCGTACTCGTTCACGCTCAAGGGCGCGGCGAACTCCTCGACGTCGACGGGCACCTCCAACGGCTCCGAGGCGCCGGGCACCCTCAAGCCCGTCGACCCCAGCTCCCCCGCGTCCTCGTCGACGGTGAAGGGCCCGTCGACCCCGACCACGGACGAGCCCGGCGACAACATGCCCCTGTTCGTCATCGGAGGCACCGTGGCGGCTGCTGCGGCGGTCGCGGGAACGTTCCTCGTCATGCGCAAGCGCACCAAGGACGACCCCCGCTGACCCACCGGCGCGTTCGCGCAGGGCGAACCACCGCGTCAGCGCCGGGCTGACGCGGTCAGAGCGCGTCCTAGACGGGCGACCCGATGGGCGTTCCGGCCCTGTTCTGAGGTAGCGTTACCCCCACGACAGAAACTTAGGATCCCCAGGGCCCTCCTCCTGAGGTCGATGCCGCGTGCATGGACCGATGGGGGCCGCCCTGGCAAACACAGAGGGGGTCTCGCCATGGGGCGCGGCCGGGCCAAAGCCAAGCAGACCAAGGTTGCTCGCGAGCTCAAGTACTCGACTCCGGACACCGACCTGAGGGCGCTGGAGCGTGAACTGCGCGCTTCGCGCAGCACGTCGGACGCTCGAGACTCGTCGGCTGACCGAGTGAACGACGGCGACGAGTACGACGAGTACGACACGTGGGCGTCGGGCGACCGTTGAGCGTCCACCTCTCGTAGCTCAACCCGCATCTGAGTTGATGTGAACGAATGCCTCCCACCCTTCGGGGTCGGAGGCATTCGTCATGCCCTCGTCACGTCCGACGCCGTCCGCTTTCGCCCCTCGGTGGAAGCGGCAGGTCGGCGTCGGCCGCGACAAGCTCAGGCGTAGTCGCCGACGATCTGACAGGCGCCCGCGTCGACGCCCTTGGCGCCGGAGACCACCTCGGCTTCGGCGGCGTCGAGGCGATCGGTGGCGACGATCTCGCCCATGCGCCACGCCGGCAGGTTCATCTCTTCACAGACCTCGACGGCCGTGGCGGCCTGCTCCGCGGGCAGCACGGCCACGAAGCCGACACCCATGTTGAGCGTGCGCTCGAGGTCGCTCTGCGGCACGTTGCCGACGCGCTGGACGACGTCGAAGACCGCGGGCGGCGTCCACGTAGCACGCTCGATGCGTGCACCCATGCCCTTGGGCAGGACGCGCGCCACGTTGGCCGCGAGCCCACCGCCCGTGACGTGGGAGAGGGCGTGGATGTCGACGCCGTCCGTGCGGATGAGGCGCAGGAGGTCGGCGGCGTACACGCGCGTCGGTTCGAGCAGCTCCTCCCCCAGCGTGCGGCCGAACTCCTCGACGTTCTTGTTGTAGCCCCAACCGGCGCTGGAGAAGACCTTGCGCACGAGCGAGTACCCGTTGGAGTGGATGCCGCTCGAGGCGAGGCCCAGAACGACGTCACCCTCACGCACGGACTCGGGCAGGATGAGGTCCTTCTTGTCGACGACGCCGGTGGCGGCGCCCGCGACGTCGTACTCGTCCTCGGCGAGCAGGCCCGGGTGTTCGGCCGTCTCGCCGCCGATGAGAGCGACATTGGCCTGGCGGCACGCGGCAGCGATGCCGGAGACGATCGCGGCGATGCGTTCGGGAACGACCTTGCCGGTGGCGATGTAGTCGGTCATGTAGAGCGGTTCCGCGCCGCACACGACGATGTCGTCGACGACCATGCCGACGAGGTCGAACCCGATCGTGTCGTGCTTGTCGAGTGCCTGCGCGATGGCCACCTTCGTGCCCACACCGTCGGTCGACGTCGCGAGGATCGGGTGCATCATTCCGCCGAGCACCGAGGCGTCGAACAGCCCGGCGAACCCGCCCAGGCCGCCGAGGACCTCGGGGCGCTGCGCACGCTTGACCGACTCCTTCATGAGCTCGACGGCCTTGTCACCGGCTTCGACGTCCACACCGGCTCCGGCGTAGGTGATGGCCTCGTTCTGCGTCATGTGTCGTTCGTCCTTCGTGGGGGCGTGTCGGCGGTCAGTGCGAGATGCGGGACGGGTCGACCGCGCCGCCACCGGCCAGCGGCGAGACGCCGTCGGGGTTGGTGCGGGCGAGGTCGGCCGTGCCGACGTCGGTGGGGTCGGCCCCGGCGAACTCGACGGGAAGCTGCAGTTCCAGCAGGTTCTTGCCGAGGCGGTCGGACGACGGCAGCTCGACCGGGTATTCGCCGGTGAAGCACGCGGAGCACAGGTTCTCCGGCTCCTGCTGGGTGGCCGCCATCATGCCCTCGGGGCTGATGTAGCCGAGGGAGTCGGCACCGATCGACGTGCAGATCTCCTCGACGTTGGCACCGTTCGCGATGAGCTCGGCACGCGTGGCGAAGTCGATGCCGTAGAAGCAGGGCCAGCGCACGGGCGGGCTGGAGATGCGCACGTGCACCTCCAGGGCACCGGCTTCGCGCAGCATCCGCACGAGCGCACGCTGGGTGTTGCCGCGCACGATCGAGTCGTCGACGACGACGAGGCGCTTGCCCTTGATGATCGGCTTGAGCGGGTTGAGCTTGAGGCGGATGCCGAGCTGACGGATCGTCTGGCTCGGCGCGATGAAGGTGCGCCCGACGTAGGCGTTCTTCACGAGGCCCATGCCGTAGGGGATGCCGGATTCCTCGGCGTAGCCGATGGCCGCCGGCGTGCCGGATTCGGGCGTCGGCATGACCATGTCGGCGTCCACGGGGAACTCGCGGGCCAGCTGACGGCCCATCTCGACGCGGCTCTCGTAGACCTCACGACCGCTGATCGTCGTGTCGGGGCGGGCGAGGTAGACGTACTCGAAGACGCAGCCCTTCGGCTCGGGCTTGGCGAACATCGTCGAACGCAGGCCGTCGGAGTCGATGGCGATCATCTCGCCGGGGTTGACCTCGCGCACGAAGCTGGCGCCCACGATGTCGAGCGCGGCCGTCTCGCTCGCGACGACCCAGCCGCGGTCGAGGCGACCGATGACGAGCGGGCGGATGCCCTGGGGGTCGCGCGCGGCGTACAGCGTGTTCTCGTCGATGAAGGTGAAGCAGAACGCACCACGCAGCTGCGGGAGCACCTTGAGCGCGGTCTCCTCGAGGGAGAGTTCGGGGTGCGAGCCGAGCAGCGTCGTCACGAGGGCCGTGTCGGTGGTGTTGCCGCGACGCAGTTCGCCCTGGGTGTTGCCCAGCTCGCCGTGGATGTCCTCGAGCGTCTCGCGCAGTTCGGCGGAGTTGATGAGGTTGCCGTTGTGCGCGAGCGCGACCGTGCCCTTGGCCGTGTCACCGAGCGTCGGCTGGGCGTTCTCCCACGTCGAACCGCCGGTCGTCGAATACCGGCAGTGACCGATGGCGAGGTGGCCCTTGAGGGAGGCGAGGTTCGTCTCGTCGAATACCTGGGAGACGAGGCCCATGTCCTTGTAGACGAGGATGCTTCGCCCGTCGCTCGTGGCGATGCCCGCGGACTCCTGCCCGCGGTGCTGCAGGGCGTACAGCCCGTAGTAGGTCAGCTTCGCGACGTCCTCGCCGGGGGCCCAGACGCCGAAGACGCCACAAGCGTCCTGCGGCCCCTTCTCGCCGGGGAGGAGATCGTGCGTGAGTTTTCCGTCACCGCGTGTCACCGCGTCATTGTTTCACGCGCCGGCTATCCGGTGCGGACGAGCGTCTGAGACGGCGGTCTCAGGCCTTCGGAGGTTCGGGGCGCCGTTGCCGTCAGCGCTGGGCGCGCTTGTCGGCGAGGGCGAAGCCGACCCCACCGAGGAGGGCGCCGATGCCACCGAAGAGGAGGGCGAAGTAACCGAGGGTGGAACCCTCCGTGTAGTTGCCGCCCTCACCGCCGGCAATGGCGATGACGAGACCGACGACGACACCCAGCACAAGGCCCGTGAGGACGAACGGCAGGATGCGCGGCGAACGGCTCACCCGTGCGAGCGGGATACCGTCCTCGCCCTGCACCGGACGCTGGTCGGCGACGGCGGCGGGCTTCTTCGCGTTGCGTGATCTCACGATGCCAACGGTAGCAACGCGGCGCACGGGCGCTGCAGCCGCGTCACGCCCAGGAAACGGCTGCGCCGAGGAGCCAGCCACGCGAAGTGACCCGGCGGTAAGGTGCCGGTAGGTATGTCATTGCTCAATCATCGATGGGACGAACCATGAAGTGGCTGATCCTCCTCGTCGTGCTCCTCGCCTTGGCGGGTATCGCATGGCTGCTGATGCGCGACCCGAAGAAGGGTGGCTCTGTCGGCATCCACGGCGTGAGCGGCAAGAACAAGATCGGCTCCGAGGAGGAGCCGGAGACCCTCGAGGCAACGGACGGGGAGTCCGACGAGATCGAGACGGCCGGTTCGAAGGCCGAGCAGGACGCCGACAGGGCCGAGCCTGCGAAGGCCGAGGTCGACGAGATCTCCGGCAAGGACGCGAAGAAGCAGGACGGCAAGGGCAAGACCGCCGCCGCGGCTGGCGCTGTCGGTGCCGCGGGTGCGGCTGCTGCCGCCTCCTCGAAGGACGACGACACTTCCGGCTCCGACGACTGGGACGCCGCTCCGGCCCCGGTGGCCAACACCGAGAAGAACGACGAGGCGCAGGCGGCCGGCGACGACTGGGACGCAGCCCCGCCCGCCGTCGACGACTCGGCAAAGGCTGCCGAGAAGGAAACCGCAAAGACGGACGAGGCTCCGGCCGCCTCGTCGGGCGACGACTGGGACGCCGAGCCCCCGGCCGTGGACGACGCGTCCGCGAAGACCGCGAGCAAGCCCGCCGAGACCGAAGCCGCTCCGGCTGCGTCCTCCGGCGACGACTGGGACGCTGCTCCCCCGGCTCTCGACGACTCGTCGGCTGCCGAGCCGAAGTCCGAGAGCAAGGCCGAGGCTGCTCCTGCCGCCGCTTCGTCGGGCGACGACTGGGATGCCGAGCCCCCGGCCCTCGACGACTCGGCCGCTGTCGAAGCCAAGAGCGAGGACAAGCCCGCGGAGACGCAGGCTTCCTCGGAGGCGGCTACCGACACGGATCCCACTGTCGCGCCTGCCGCCGCCGCGAGCTCGGGTGGCGACGACTGGGCCACCGAGCCGCCGGCTCTCGAGGACCTCGACAGCGCTCCGGCCGCGCCGGCGAACGACGAGAAGGCTGCGACGAAGCCCGCCGAGCCGAGTGACGCAGAGGCTCCGAAGGCCGAGACCAGTGAGGCCCCGGAGTCGTCAGAGGCGAACGAGAAGCCGGCTGCCGCTGCGCCGGCCAGCTCGAGCGGCGACGACTGGGCCACCGAGCCCCCCGCTCTGGAGGACCTCGACAGCGCTCCCGCTGCGTCGTCCGCCGAGACCTCGACGCAGTCGACGAGCGAAGCACCGTCCGAGTCGGCTGAGTCCGACTCGAAGGCTCCCGCTGAGGAGGCCACAGCGGAGGAGACGAAGCCCGCTTCGAGCGACGAGTCCGACGCTGAGGAAACGACCGAGAAGTCCGAGGGCGAGAAGAGCAGCGTCGCGCCGGCTGCGGCTGCTGCGACGGCCACGGCGGCCACTGCCGCCGCTGCGAGCTCCGGTGGTTCGGGTGGGGACGACTGGAACACCGAGCCCCCGGCCCTGGCCGACCTCGACAACGCTCCCGCGGCGCAGTCCGAGCCGGCCGAGTCGCCCGCTGAGGCGTCGGAGCAGCCGTCGAGCGACGCGGCGTCGGATGACACGGAAGCTGCCTCCCCGGAGACGTCCTCGCAGGGCGCGGCAGCCGACGACACCGCCGCGGGCGACGCAGCTGCCAACGCCTCCACGGATGCCGTCGAGGACGAGGCTCCCGCATCGGACGCTGCAGGTGCACCGGATGCTGCGGCGTCCGAGAGTGAGTCCGAGGACTCGACCGAGTCTGCGTCTTCGAGCTCCGATTCCGCATCGGCTCCGGCCGCTGCGGCAGCACCCGCGAGCTCGGGTGGCGACGACTGGGGCACCGAGCCCCTGCCGCTCGACCAGCTCGACAGCGCCCCGGCTCAGAACGCGGAGACGCCCGACGCGCCCGCCTCCGAGAGCACCGAGGCCGCGGCTGAGTCGAGCCAGAGCGACGCAGCTTCGGTCGACGCCGACACGTCGTCCGAAACCGAGCCGGAGCAGGTTTCCGCGGCTGACACCGAGGCCGCTTCCGAGACCCCCGCCGATGACGCCGATGCTTCGTCCGAGAAGGACGAGCGAGGCGCCTCGGGCGCGGCTGTCGCTGCGGCCGGTGTGAGTGGCGGCGCTGCGGCAGCGGCCGCCGTCGCAGCCGGACGCACGCACGACTCCGACGCGGCAACCGAGGCTGCTGACACGACGTCGTCGGACGAAGCGCAGGCCGCGAATGGCGGCGACGCGTCCGGATCGTCGGAGGTCGACACGTCGGCTGCCGAGTCGGCCGAGGCCCGCGACGCGGCTGACGCCGGTGCCACCGGGGAGCCGTCGGCCGACGACGTCGAGCTCGAGCGTGAGGACGACGAGCTCGCCGCCTCCGACAATGCCGTCGTCGAGGACAGCGGTGTTGCCCCGAAGACGCCGGAGGACGCGGCCCCCGCCAAGATCGGCGAGGTCCAGGAGACGAGCAGCGACGAGTTCTCCGCCTCCGCCGACGTCTCGGACGACTCGCAGAGCCGCTCCGCGAGCGCCACCGACGAGGCTTCGTCGTCGCAGTCGGAGTCCGACGAGCAGACGCTCGTGGCCGGCACGGACGAGGGTGACTCGAACGACGGCGAGCCCGACCACGCGAGCTCGGCGGGCCAGCAGGACGGCCCGTTCGGCCCGGGTTCGGCCGAGCCGAACGAGGACGGCTCCGCGCCGTCGCCCGAGTTCACGATCAAGGGCAACGCCGACTCGATGCTGTTCCACACGCCCGACAGCCCGGGTTACGAGCAGACAGAGGCCGAGGTGTGGTTCACGAGCGAGGACGCCGCGAAGGCTGCGATGTTCCGCCACTGGGACGCCTCGAAGCGCTGACCCGACGCACGAACGACGCCGCCCGTCCCCTGCTGGGGGCGGGCGGCGTCGTCATGTGGCGCAGTAGCCGCGCGCGGAAGCGGTGAACGGGGCGTCGGACGGTCAGATGACCGGCACGATCGGCAGGTAGGCAGAAACATTCGCGCGCTGACCGGAGACGCGCAGCTTCCCGCCTGCGGCAGCCTCGGCCCACGTGAGGCGACCGGTCGCGAGGCGTAGCCACGTCGCCGCGTCGGTCTCGGTGACGTTCGGCGGGGTGCCTCGCGTGTGCACCGGGCCCGCGACGCACTGCACAGCCCCGAACGGCGGAACACGCACTTCGACCGTGCGCCCGGGTGCCTGGATGCCCAGCTCCTCGAGCGTGTAGCGCACGGCGGTCGCGGTGACGGGTCGCGTCGCGGCCTCGGGGTCGAGCGCCCACGTGAGGACGGCCTCGCGGCCCGCAGCGGGGTCGATACGTCGACGAGGTGGCATGGCGTTGATCCTAGAACGGTGTCCACCCGGCCCCTCCGACAGACCCGCCACGGGTAGCGCGGGCAGGCTTGCGCTGCGCCAGACCTCGACGCAGGACGAGGCAAGCGAGCCCACCGACCTAGAGTTGGGGCATGGCCCGCCGTCGCTCCTCCCCCGACCCCGCGCCGTCCGCACCGACGAACGATCGCTTCGAGTTCCTGCGCGACGATCGCGGCGGCGTGACGGTGATGCGCGACGGCCATCCCCAGTCGCACGTCGACCCGGACGACCCGACCTCCATCGAGTTCGAGTACGTCCAACACTTCGCGATGCTCGTCGACGCTCTCGCGCCGCCGGCTCCCGCACCGCTCGGGGTCACCCACGTCGGCGGCGCCGGGCTCACCCTGGCGCGCTACGTCGAAGCCACGCGCCCCGGCTCACCGCAGATCGTGCTCGAACCCGACACCCAACTCACCGAGGCCGTGCGCCGTGAGCTGCCTCTTCCACGCAGCCACCGCATCCGTGTGCGCGGCGTCGACGGCGCAGCCGGCGTGCGCGATCTTAAGGACGAGTCGGCGGACGTCATCGTCCTCGACGCGTTTGCGGACGGGCGTGTGCCCGCGGAGCTCGTCTCCCCCGCGTTCGCCGACGACGTGGCGCGAGTGCTCAAGCCGAGCGGTGTGCTGCTCGCGAACCTGTCCGACGAGCCGGGCTTCGCCTGGACCGGCCGAGCCGCGGCAACCTTCGTCGAGCGGCTCCCCCACGCCGTCGTCGTCGGGGCCCAGGAAGTGCTCAAGGGCCGTCGGTTCGGCAATGTCGTTCTCGCTGCGACACGGACGGAATCGTCCCTCGACGTCGCGACGATTCGACGAAGCGCGGCTCGTGCCATGTTCCCGACGGGAGTCCGCGCGGGCGCTGAGCTCACCTCACTCTTCCGCGGTGCGCCAGCTTTCACGACAGATGCCGAACGATCCCCCGTCCCACCCGAACTCGGCGCGTGGCGGGTGCGATGACGCGCCTCGCTCGCTCACGAAAGGTCATCTGATGCCCGAAGGCCACGTCACCCACCGAATCGCCGGCATTCTCAACGACCAGTTCTCCGGACGTGTCGTTGAATCCTCTTCCCCGCAGGGAAGATTTAGCGACAGTGCTGCTCGCATCGACGGGCGCGTCTTCGACGCGGCCGAGGCGTGGGGCAAGCACATGTTCGTCGGGTTCGAGGGCATGGACGAGCGCGTCAACATCCATCTCGGCTTGCTCGGCAAGTTCTTCTTCACCGAAGGAATCGAACCGGCCGACGTGCCGGCGACGGGCGCCATCCGGTGGCGGCTCGGTGTCTCCGCAACGGACGATGATCCGCGCGGCAGCGTCGTCATGGATCTGCGGGGGCCCAACGTCTGCGAGCTGCGCACGCCCGAAGAGGTCGACACGATCACGTCGAAGCTCGGCGCGGATCCCCTGCGCGGTGACGCCGACCCCGAACGTGCCTGGGCTCGAGTGCGACGCACGAACACGCCCGTCGCGGCGCTCCTCATGGATCAGAAGGTGTTTCCCGGCGTCGGCAACATCTACCGAGCCGAGGTGCTGTTCCGTCACGGCATCGACCCGAAGATGCCCGGCACGTTCCTACGGCGCGAGGAGTTCGACGCGATCTGGGCCGACCTCGTCGCCCTCATGCCACTCGGTGTGCGTGACGGTCGAATCGACACCGTGCGACCCGAGCACACGCCGGAGGCGATGGGGCGCGAGCCGCGCGTCGACAAGCACGGAGGCGAGGTCTACGTCTACCGCCGGGCCGGTCAACCGTGTTTGGTGTGCGGCACACCCGTTGCGCTCGAGGAGTTCGCGGGTCGCAACCTGTTCTGGTGCCCGTCGTGCCAGCCGCGCCATCGTCGGCGCCGCGCCAATGCGTGAACTCGCATCACGAATCCCGCTGCCTCGTCACCGCGCCGCGGATCTCCAGCGCTACCGCGGCCGGCTCGCGTCGTTCGCCACGACGAGTGGTGAGCGCTTCGTCGCCTCGTGTTGGGACGAATCACCGTTCGGCTCGTGGTGCGGCCTGCTCGTCGCGGAGGCCGACGGCTGCCGAACCCTCTACGTGGAGAGCGAGATCCTCGCCGACGACGTGCGGCTGCTCCACGACATCGACAACGTCGTCCTTGCTGACGTCCGCATCGCGCAGGCGGGGCAGGAATGGGCCGTCGAGGTCGATCCCGTCGAGGGGCCACCGCTGTCACGTCTCACCCTCACGCTGGGTAGCCCGACGCGCCGCGGGGCCGTCATCTCACGCCTCCCGTCATCCGTGACCGAGACGCGCGGGTTCGCCTGGTTCACCGAGATCATGCTGCGCGTCCTGTCGCTCGGTGTGCCGAGCTTTCGCGCGGTGTACGCCGTCGGACGCCTACGCGACGGCCGCCGCGAGCACCACTGTGCGCGCGGCGAGCGCGTCATCACGGCCGTCTCCGGCACCTACACAGGACGGCCACTCGGCAACCTGACGGACCTCACCGCGTGCGGCTTCGGCTTCAGTGACCCGCCGAGACGTCCTGCCGTCGGAGAGATGACCGCGCTGCGCCAGCGGTGACCCCCGGCACGCGGCTTGCCGTCAGGCCGAGAAGACCTTGCCCGGGTTGAAGATGCCCTTCGGGTCGAGTGCGCGCTTGATCGCGCGCTGCATGTCGATGACGACACCCGTCTGCTCCTGCTCGAGCCCCGGCATCTTGAGCAGGCCGACGCCGTGCTCGCCGGTGACGGTGCCACCGACGGCAAGGGCGGCGTCGATGATCTCGGCGAACGCCGCTTGGGCGCGTTCGCGGGCGGCGTCATCGCCGGGCTCGGTGATGAGCAGCGGGTGGAGGTTGCCATCGCCGGCGTGCGCGATGTTGGCGATGACGGTGTCGTGCTTCGCGGCGATCTCCTCGATGCGCGAGAGCATGCCGGGCACCTCGGCCTTGGGCACGCAGACGTCTTCGGTGAGGGTGTCGCCGAGGCGTTCGAGCGCCGGGTAGGCCAGGCGGCGCGCCGCGAAGAACGTCTCCGCTTCCTCCTCGCTCGTCGAGCGGGCGGCGAAACTCGCTCCGGCGGAGGTGAACACGTCGACCATGCGGGTGGCCTCCTGCTCGCCGACGGCGCCCGGGTCGTCGATGCGGCCGAGCAGAACGGCAGCGCCGCCCCTACCCTCGCTCTTGCCCTCGAGGTGCTCGGAGCACATGTCGAGCAGGCCCATGTTCTTCCAGTCGTCCACAGCCTTGAGGCACACCTGGTCGACGAGTTCGAGTGCGGAGGGAGCGATTCCGGCGTCCGCGACGCCCTGGACGGCGACACCGGCAGAGACGACGTCCGGGAAGAACCCGACGACCGTCGTCTCGGGTGCGCGGGCCGCGCGCAGCTTGACGGTGATCTCGGTGATGATGCCGAGTGTTCCCTCGCTGCCGACCATGAGGCCGACGAGGTCGTAGCCGACGACGCCCTTCGCCGTTCGCCGTCCCACGCGCACGAGTTCGCCTGTACCGGTGACGACTTCGAGGGCGAGGACGTAGTCGCGTGTGACGCCGTACTTGACGCAGCACAGGCCGCCGGCGTTGGTGGCGCAGTTGCCGCCGATCGTCGACCACGGCGCGGAGGCCGGGTCCGGCGGGTACCACAGGCCCTGCTCGCCCGCAGCGGCGCGCAGGTGGTCGTTGACGACGCCGGGCTGCACGACCGCCAGGCGCTCCGTCGCGTTGATCTCGACGATGCGGTTCATCTTCTCGAGGCTGACGACGACGCAGCCGTCGAGCGCGTTCGCCCCACCGGACAGGCCCGTTCCGGCGCCCCGCGGCACGACGGCGACATCGTGCTGGAGGCAGGCCCGCACGACCTGCTGAACCTGCTCGGACGTCGTCGGTCGCACGACGGCGGCGGGGGTGCCGAACGGCGCCCACTCGGCCTCGTCATGGGCGTAGGACGCGATGACGTCAGTGTCGGTCACGAGGACGTCGGCGGGCAGAACTTCACGCAGGGCTTCGACGATCGCAGGCATGGTCCGACCATACTCGTCGGCAGCAGCCCATCGACAGAGCGCCCACCGCGGATCGGGACGAGATCCGACGCTCGCACGGTCCGGTGGAACCACATGGCCGATTGGTGCGTCTCGCCCTCAGCGTGGCCACAGAACCTGCCCCGCAACGCTTTCAGATCGCCGATGAAGGAATGAGACCGATGACGACGTCACCGAACGCACCCTCCCGGACCACGCCGAACCTCAATGCCGTCCCCAACGCGTTCTGGGTCGGTCTGGCCATCGGTCTGCTCGGTTTCGGCGTCAAACTCAGTCAGACCTCAACGCAAACTCACAACGGCGAGGTCACCTCGTGCTCGTCCGTCGATCTGACCGGTTTCTTCGTTGCGATCGCTCTCGGTGTCTGCGCCTGGGTGACGTGGTCTCCGACCGTCCAGCGCCTTGCGGACAAGCCGCCGGTGGCGCTGCGCGCGGGCTTGGTTGCCATCCTGCTCGCCCTGGCCGCCGTCCACCTGCTGCGCGGCTTCGGGCTGATCCTCTCCCCCTGCTGATCGTGTGACGCTCCCACCGCGCACAACGAAGCGGCGGGCCGGTTCCGAAGAACCGGCCCGCCGCTTTCGTTCGGTCGATCAGCCGAAGACCTTGCGCAGCGGCGCCTGGTGCGTCTCGGCGAGCTCGGCCACCGGCACGGAGAACAGGTCGCCGACGGCGAGCGCTCCCCCGCCCGTTTCGCCGATCTTCGTCGCGGGCACGCCGTGCCCACCGGCCATGGCCTCGAAGGCCTCGACGTGCTCGGGCGCAACAGCGACGAGTGCACGTCCGGCCGACTCGGAGAACAGCGAGACGAACGCGTTGCCCTGCTCGAACTCGATGGACGCACCCACACCGTGACGCACCGCACCCTCAGCCAGTGCGACCGCGAGGCCACCGGACGAGAGGTCGTGCGCCGAGGCGAACAGGCCGTCACGCGCACCGTCGATGAGGACGGTGGCGAGTGCCTTCTCGTTGTCGAGGTGAATCTGCGGCGGCGTGCCACCGAGGTGGCCGTGCACGACGCCCGCCCATTCGGAGCCGTTCAGCTCGTCGCGCGTCTCGCCTAGGACGTAGAGCGCGAGGCCAGCGTCCTTCCATGCCGACGGCGTGCGCTTGCTGACGTCGTCCATGACGCCGAGCACAGCGACGACTGGGGTCGGGTGGATGGCCACGTCACCGGTCTGGTTGTAGAACGACACGTTGCCGCCGGTCACCGGCGTACCGAACGAGCGGCACGCCTCGATGATGCCGTCGACCGCCTGGCTGAACTGCCACATGACACCCGCGTCCTCCGGCGAACCGAAGTTGAGGCAGTCGGAGACGGCGAGCGGCGTCGCACCCGTGGCCGCGACGTTGCGGTACGCCTCGGCGACGGCGTGCTGGGAGCCGATGAACGGGTCGAGCTTCGTGAAGCGTCCGTTGCAGTCGGTGGAAACGGCGACGCCCAGGCCGGTGGCTTCGTCGACGCGCACGACGCCCGCGTCGTCCGGCATCGCGAGCGCGGTGTTGCCCATGACGTAGCGGTCGTACTGGTCGGTGATCCACGACTTGTCGGCGATGTTCGGCGAACCGAGCACAGCGAGCAGCTGCTCGCGCAGCTCGTGACCCGACGACGGGCGCGTCAGCAGTGACGCGGAGTCGGACTGCAGTGCGTCGAGGTAGTCAGGGCGCGCGAGCGGACGCTCGTAGACGGGGCCGTCGTGAGCAACAGAACGCGGCGGAACGTCGACGACGACCTCGCCGTGCCACGTGATGACGAGGTGCTCGCCGTCCGTGACCTCGCCGAGAACGGTGGCCTCGACGTCCCACTTGTTCGCGATCGCCATGAACTCGTCGAGCTTCTCCGGCTCGACGACGGCCATCATGCGCTCCTGCGACTCGGACATGAGGATCTCCTCGGCCCGAAGGGAGCTGTCGCGCAGCGGAACACGGTCGAGCTCGATGCGCATGCCGCCGTCACCGGCCGAGGCCAGCTCGGAGGTCGCACACGAGAGGCCCGCGCCACCGAGATCCTGGATGCCCTCGACGACGCCCGCGGCGTACAGGTCGAGGCAGCACTCGATGAGCACCTTCTCGGCGAACGGGTCGCCGACCTGAACGGCCGGACGCTTGGCCGGGCCCTCGGCGTCGAACGTCTCCGAGGCGAGAACAGAGACGCCTCCGATACCGTCGCCGCCCGTCTTGGCGCCGAACAGGATGACCTTGTTGCCCTTGCCCGCAGCCTTCGCGAGGTGCAGGTCCTCGTGACGCAGCTTGCCGACGCACAGGGCGTTGACGAGCGGGTTGCCCTGGTAGCAGTCGTCGAAGACGACCTCGCCGCCGATGTTCGGCAGGCCGAGGCAGTTGCCGTACCCGCCGATGCCGGCGACGACGCCGGGCAGCACGCGGGCGGTGTCGGGGTGGTCGAGGGCGCCGAAGCGCAGCGGGTCCATGACGGCGATCGGGCGCGCGCCCATGGCCATGATGTCGCGCACGATGCCGCCGACGCCGGTGGCCGCGCCCTGGTAGGGCTCGATGTAGCTCGGGTGGTTGTGCGACTCCACCTTGAAGGTGACGGCCCAGCCCTGGCCGATGTCGATGACGCCGGCGTTCTCACCGATGCCGGCGAGCTGCTTGCCGCGCGGGGTCTCGCTCGGCAGGTCGCCGAAGCGGCGCAGGTGCACCTTCGAGCTCTTGTAGGAGCAGTGCTCGCTCCACATCACGGAGTACATGGCCAGTTCGGCGCTTGTCGGGCGGCGGCCGAGGATCTCGCGGATGCGGGCGTACTCGTCCTCCTTGAGGCCGAGTTCCGCCCACGGCTGCTCGACGTCGGGCGAGGCCTCGGCCTTCGTCACCGTGTCGAGGCCGTCGGTCTTGGGAGCAGCGATGATCTGGTTGCTGTCGGTGTGGTGTTCGCGGGCGCCGGCTTCGTGGCCGGGCTCGGGCGTCATGCTCAGGTCACTCATGTGTTCTCGTATCCCCTCAGACGTTCGCGAGCGCCTTGATCGCGCTCGTGAAGAACGCCAGGCCGTCGGTCGAGGGGCCGAAGCCCTTCTCGACGCAGTGTTCCGGGTGCGGCATGAGGCCGACGACGTTGCCACGCTCGTTCGTCACGCCGGCGATGTCGCGGTAGGAGCCGTTCGGGTTGCCGTGCAGGTAGCGGAAGACGACGCGCCCCTCGCCCTCGAGTTCGTCGAGGGTCTTGGCGTCGGCGACGAAGCAGCCCTCGCCGTTCTTGAGCGCGATGGTGATCTCCGCGCCCTGCTCGAAGTCGTTCGTCCACGCGGTGGAGGCGTTCTCGACGCGAAGCACCTGGTCGGTGCAGAAGAACTTCTGTTGCTCGTTGCGGATGAGCGCGCCGGGCAGGAGGTGGGACTCGCACAGGATCTGGAAGCCGTTGCAGATGCCGAGCACCGGCATGCCGCCCTGCGCGGCGGGCACGAGCTTCTCCATGACCGGCGCGAAGCGCGCGATGGCGCCGCAGCGCAGGTAGTCGCCGTAGCTGAATCCGCCGGGGACGACGACTGCGTCGACGCCCTTGAGGTCAGCGTCGCCGTGCCACAGGTCGACCGGGTCTCCGCCTGCGAGACGGACGGCGCGCTTGGCGTCGTGGTCGTCGAGCGAACCGGGGAAGGTGATGACGCCGATCTTCATCGGGCGTCCTCGTCGGCCAGGTCGTGGACGCTGATGACGTCCTCGATGACCGGGTTCGACAGGAGCTTGTCGGCGGCGTCGCGCGCCGCGGCGAGGTGGGCTTCGGTGACGTCACCCTCGACCTCGAGGACGAAGCGCTTGCCCTGGCGCACGTCGGTGAACTGCTCGAAACCGAGGCGCGGGAGCGCACCGGCGACGGCCTGACCCTGGGGGTCGAGGATCTCGGACTTCAGCATGACGTCGACGACGACGTGGCCCATGGGTTAACTCCTGCAGGTTTTCTTTGACACCGGCGTGGGCGTCGTTGGCTGGCTGAGGCGAACCTTTTGCCCTTCCGAGTGTACGGGGGCGGCAGCCTCCGCCCGACGGCGAGATCGGGCTCGCTGTCCCACCGACGAGCCAGTTCTGCGACGTCGAGCGAGCCTGCCAGAGGCCGGTTGCCCGTCCTCCGCCGGGCCGGCGTTGCCTCCACGCTCGCGCTCGGGGCATGTGGCCCCGAACAAACCTCCGCCGGTGGGGGCGCATCCGAGTCGAAGACCTCGAGCTCTACGGCGAGCGAGTCCTCCACGTCGAGCGACAACAGTTCGTCCGACAGCCCATCCTCGTCGGCAAGCCCGTCGTCGGAAGGCACCTCCTCAAGCGGTTCCGCGGCAAGTGAGAACTCCGGGCCCACGGGCGCCCGTCCGGACGCCCCCGAGACGATCAAGGTGCCGAGCAGCGAGGTCCTCAAGAGCGCGAAGGTCGTCATGGCCGGCGGGTACAAGGCATCGAAGGACTCCGGCTACGCCAAGCTTTACAGCGTCTGGAAGGTGGACGGCACGGGGCCGGGCGAGGCGACGATCCAGTACGAGCTCCTCGACTCCGCGGGCAAGGTTCTCGAAACCACCGAGGACAAGATCAACGTCGGCTCGGGCACCGGAATGACGAAGGTCTCGAACAAGATCAGCAAAGCCCCCGCCGGCGCGAAGAAGGTCCGCATGAAGATCACCAAGGTGACCGAGGACGAGAACTCCCACGACATCTCGGTGCGCAACGTCAAGGTGACGAAGGACGGCCACGAGGGCCGTTGGCCGCTCATCACGGGCACGTTCAAGGCGCCCGAGGACATCGGCCCGGTCGGTTTCAGCGCCGTGTGCCACGACTCCACCGGTCGCGTCGTGGTCGGCAACGGCCTACCCACCGTCACCGGCGCCAAGAGCGGCGACTTCCGAGTCAAGCTCGGCGCGGCACCGGAGCACTGGGAACCCAGCAGCGGCTTCGTCGGACAGACGGGCTGAGCGCAGCAGACACACGAAGCGCGGGCGACCCGGTGGAGGGCGCCCGCGCTTCGTGCGTCCCGGGGCTCAGGCGAAGATGCGACCCGTGAGGTTCTCGTACGCCTCGACGTACTTGGCGCGGGTGGCCTCGACGACGTCGGCCGGCAGCGCCGGCGGCTCCTCGCCACTCGCCTTGTCCCAGCCCGATGCGTCGGAGGTGAGCCAGTCGCGTACGAACTGCTTGTCGAAGCTGTTCTGTGCGCGGCCAGGCTGCCAGTCGTCGGCCGGCCAGAAGCGGGACGAGTCGGGCGTGAGCAGTTCGTCCGCGAGCACGAGCGTGCCGTCGGCGCGAACCCCGAACTCCACCTTCGTGTCGGCGATGAGGATGCCGCGCTCGGACGCGATCTCGTTGCCGCGCTGCAGGATCCGGACGGTGAGGTCCCGAATCTCCTCGGCTCGCTCGGCACCGATGAGATCGACGGCCTCGTCATACGTCATGGGCTCGTCGTGCTCCCCCAGCTCGGCCTTCGACGTCGGCGTGAAGACCGGCTCGTCCAGCTTCGACGCTTCCTCGAGCCCCGCGGGCAGCGCGACCCCGCACACCGAACCCGTCTCGCGGTACTCGGCCAGCCCGCCACCGGTGAGGTAGGCGCGGGCGATCGCCTCGAGCGGCACCATGTCGAGACGCTCGACGAGCACCGCGCGCCCGGCGACTGCCTCCGGCACGTCCGTGGAGATGACGTGGTTGGGCACGAGGTCCGCCATCTGCTCGAACCACCACAGCGACAGCTGCGTCAGCACCGCGCCCTTGTCCGGAATCGGCGTCGACAGGACGTAGTCGAACGCCGAGATGCGGTCGCTCGCGACGAGCAGCACCTGGTCGTCGCGCGGGTTGCCCGCGTCGTCGAGCGGCGCGTAGAGGTCACGCACCTTGCCCGAGTAGACGTGCGCGTAACCCGGCAGGTTCGGGGCGTCGGTCATGGACTCTCCTTGGAGCGGTGCGGGTTCGTCGAGGGTGTGGGCGTGAGGCTCAGACGGTGATCTCGCCGCGCAGGGCCTTGAGTGCGATGTCGCTGCGGTGGTGCGAGCCGGGCAGGTCGATCTTCTCGACGCCCGCGTAGGCCACCTCGCGGGCCTCGCCCAGGTCGGCGCCGAGGGCGACGACGGAGAGCACGCGGCCCCCCGAGGAGACGAGCGTGCCGTCGTCGCCGGCCTTCGTGCCCGCGTGCAGGACGTAGGCGCCGCCACCGGCGCGCGAGCCGTCGCCATCGACGTCCTCGAGCCCGCTGATGGGGTCGCCGGTCTTGGGCTGAGCCGGGTACCCGTCGCTCGCGACGACGACGGTGACCGCGGCCTCGTTGCGCCACTGCAGCGCCGGGAAGTCGACCAGTTCACCGCGTGCGGCCGCGCGCAGTAGTTGGCCGAGCGGGGTGACGAGCCGCGCGAGCACGACCTGCGTCTCCGGGTCACCGAAGCGCGCGTTGAACTCGACGACCTTCGGACCCTTCGACGTCAGCGCGAGGCCCACGTAGAGCACACCCGCGAACGGGGTGCCGCGCTGCGCCATCTCGCCGATCGTCGGCTGCGCGACGGAGCGCACGATCTCGTCGACGAGATCGTGCGGCGCCCACTCGAGGGGCGAGTAGGCGCCCATGCCACCGGTGTTCGGGCCGGCGTCGTCGTCGCCGACGCGCTTGAAATCCTGCGCTGGCTGCAGGGGAACAACACTCGTGCCGTCGGTGATGCAGAAGAGGGAGACCTCCGGGCCGTCGAGGTACTCCTCGATGACGACGGTCGCGCCCGCGTCGAGGCAGGCCTTCGCGTGGGCAAGCGCCTCGTCACGCTCGTCAGTGACGACGACGCCCTTGCCGGCAGCGAGCCCGTCGTCCTTGACGACGTGCGGGGCGCCGAACGCGTCGAGCGCTGCAGCGACGGCATCCAGATCGGTGCAGGTGTGAGCCCCCGCAGTGGGGACGTTCGCGGCGTTCATGACGTCCTTGGCGAACGACTTCGAACCTTCGAGGCGAGCGGCCTCGGCGGAGGGGCCGAACGTGTCGATTCCTGCAGCCCGCACCGCGTCAGCGACGCCCGCGACGAGCGGCGCCTCGGGCCCGATGACGACGAGGTCGGCCCCGACCTCCTGCGCGAGCGCCGCGACGGCGTCGCCGTCGTTCGCATCGACCGGTCGGCAGTCAGCGATCTGCGCGATTCCGGGGTTTCCCGGCGCTGCGAGGACGGCTTCGACCTGCGGGTCTGCGGCCAGACCCCTGACGATCGCGTGCTCGCGCGCGCCCGTACCGACGACGAGTGTCTTCATGCGCCCAACCCTACCGGCGCTGCCCGCGACCGAACGGGGCGTAGGTGGGCCCGCAGAGCGCGCGGGCGTCCGTGCGACGAACATCGCAGGGCTCGTTGTCAAGATCGCAACACCTGAGCCTGCGGGAAAGGTACACGGCGTCTTGTTCCGACGCACGGTTCGCCGTCTGAGCGCGCATTGGATCAGAGCAAGTGCGGCCAGCTCCCGACGTTGCCCTGACCATGCTCGTCGCTGCCCGTCGCGAGCACGACCCCGTCCGCTCGGAGCCCGAGGGTATGACGGGCGCCCGCGGCCACGGCGATGACATCCCGCCAATCCTGGACATCGCACTGGCCGTGGCTATTCGAACCGGCGGCCAAGACTCGCCCCGAGCCGGTGAGCCCCACGCTGTGGTGACTGCCTGCGGACACCTGGACGACGTTTCGCCACGTCAGGACGATGTCGACTCCGCTGCTTCTCGCCCCAACAGCCAACGAGCTTCCGTCGACCGTGCACGCAAGCGTGTGGAGGTAGCCCGCCGAGACCCCGACCACATCCCGCCAACCGACCACGTCCAACTGCCCCGCTCGATTGTTCCCTGCAGCAAGAACCGTTCCGGCGGTCGTCACTCCGACGGAGTGCCAATCACCGCAGGTCACAGCCGTGACCCCACACCATTCATTGACGGCCGCCTGGCCCTCCGTGCTTCGGCCGGTCGCAACGACAGTCCCGTCCTGACAGACGCCCAACGTGAAGCGCCACCCGGCAGCAACAGTTCGAATACTGTTCCACGACCTGACATCACACTGACCGTTCCCGTTCCAACCGACGGCGAGAACAGTGCCGTCAGACTTCAGACCCACGGTGTGAGACTTGCCGGTGTTGGTGAACGCGTGCACGTTCCCCGCCGCTACGGCCACGATGTCGCTCCACCCGCCCACGGCCCCTTCGCCGGCGGAATCACCCCCGGACGCGACCACCGTGCCGTCACTGCACAAACCCACAGAGTGGCGACACCCGGCAGCGAGGTGGTTCGCGAGGGAGACAGAATGGCCCGGCATGGTCCCAGTCTGCTGCGCCTAGCTGTGAAGACCAGGAACGTTGGTTCGGTCTCTGAGAAGCGGCGACGCAGGATGATCTGATCGGGTGACAAACGAAGGCCTCGCTAGGTGCCATTGGAGTGTCTGGTTCCCACACCACGCCGGGAGGCCTTCAGTGCCCACGCTGCCCGCTCCAACACCGCTCTCACAGTCCGTACCCGCTTGTGTCTGGCCCGATGATCATCGGACGGGTGGCACTCGCGCCGCGGAACGCTTGTGATGTGTCGTGGAGAACCGCCGCGAAATGGGCGATCCGTTACACGAGTGAAGGCGGTGACGGCCTACAGGATCGCTCCAGCCGTCCACCTCGCCAGCCTCGTTGGACTCGCACCCTCGAGCCGGGACGTGAGGCGTCGAGTGAGGCCAGCGCCGCCATGAAGACACCTGAAGGGCCCTGCTACGCGGCGAAGCACGCGTGGGTCAGGCGACAGCCTCGAACGACAGGCGAAGCCCGAGCGCCTCGCTCACCTTCAGCACAGTCGTCCAGGTGGGGTTGCCCTGGTCGGACAGGGCCTTGTACAAGCCGTCGCGGCTCATGCCGACCCGGCGGGCGAGTTCGCTCATGTTGCCCGACCGGGCGATGACCCCCAGAGCGCGGGGCACCGCGGTCGGGTCCTCGTGAGACTCCTCGAGGGCGATTTGCAGGTAGCCGGCTACGTCCTCGATGTTCTCGAGGTAGCTCGCGGCGTCGAATCGGGTGTAGGTCTCAGTCATCGTGCCCCTCCTGCGTGTTCCAAGCGCTGGCCAGTTGCCGCGCCTTGGCGATGTCCTCGGTCTGGGTGGACTTGTCCCCGCCGCACAGCAGCAGGACCACCTGCTGACCTCGGCGCGTCAGGTAGATCCGGTATCCGGGGCCGAAGGTGAGACGCAGCTCCAGGACGCCGCCACCGACCGGTTTCGCATCGCCGAGGTTGCCGGCGCTCAGACGATCGAGACGGGCCAAGATCCGCAGACGGCCTTGCCTGTCCTTCAGCCGACGCAGCCAACGATCGAAGTCCTGGGTGGTGAGAACCTCGAACATGTGTCGATTATAGTCGACAGAGGGGATTCGGGCCAGAGCTCTCCAAGAGGTCCGCTCCGCGGCAGGAGTGGGCGCGAAGGTCGGTCGTGCGCCGCGTGAGTACTTGCTTGCACAGGGCTGACGTCGCTCGACCCGAGCGGGCCGCACAGGCGCACGTGAGACGGGCGCCGGGCGGGGCGTGATCGCGCACCGAGCGACGACTAAGCTGGAGTGCCACCCTGCGAGGGTGAACGGACCGCACGGCGATGGGAAACACTGCGTGAGCACAGCTCAGGGCACACGTTCGCACGAAGAACTGCCCGACGAGGTGAAGCACGAGATCGCGCACGAACAGGCGCACGTCGATCGCGTGTACTCCGAACTGGCGAAGGCCGGCGAGCGCGTTCAGCTCGTCGAGAGCGAAGGTCTCGCGCGCGGGCGCGCGAGCCGCTCCGGCGACATGCGCGACGAGGAGAAGGCCGGCCTGTTCGAACGCGACGCCCTCATGTTCTCCGCGGGCAAGCGCCGCGCCACTCTCGAGCAGCAGTTCGAGGGACTCGTCTTCGGACGCCTCGACATGGACCACGCGATGAGCTCCGACGGTTCCGGCTCGGTCTCCACCGGCTCCGGCGACGACCTCGAGGTGCGCTACATCGGCCGCCTCGGCGTGCGTGACGACGAGTACGAGCCCCTCGTCATCGACTGGCGCGCCCCAGCGGCGTCGCCCTTCTACCGCGCGACGCCAGTGGCGCCCGAGAACGTCGTGCGCCGCCGCGTGCTGCGCTGCCGCGACGCGAACGTGCTCGGTGTCGAGGACGACCTCATGGTCGTCGAGGCGCCCGAGGGCATGACGGTCGTCGGCGACGGCGCGCTCATGGCGGCGCTCACCCGTTCGCGCGGCGCGCAGATGCGCGACATCGTCGCCACGATCCAGCGTCACCAGGACGAGGCCATCCGGGCCGACGCGCGCGGCGTCACCCTCATCACGGGAGGCCCGGGTACGGGCAAGACCGTCGTCGCGCTGCACCGCGCGGCGTACCTGCTCTACTCCGATCGCCGCCGCTTCGAGTCGGGCGGCATCCTCGTCGTCGGCCCGTCGTCCGCGTACACCGCCTACATCGAGCGCGTGCTGCCCTCACTCGGTGAGGACTCCGTCGCTCTCCGAGCCCTCGGCGACGTCGTGGGCGGCATGACGGCAACGCGCCTCGACACCCCGGAGGCCGCCCGCATCAAGGGCACGCTCAGCATCCGCACGGTGCTCTCGCGCGCGGCGAAGGACGTGGCGCCCGACGCACCGGGGAGCCTGCGCGCGATGGTCGCGGGCCTCGCCGTCAACCTCGACGAGTCGACGTTGCGTCGCATCCGCGGCCGCCTGCTCTCTCACCATCAGCACAACAAGCTCGCGGGCGACCCGAGCGATGTTGTCAGCGAACTCGCTTCTGCCGCATGGAATCAGGTGCGCACGCACACGAACATGGAGCGAACCGAGTTCATCGATCGGTTCGAGGACAGCCGTGACGTCGAGGCGTTCGTCGCCGACTGGTGGCGTCCGATCGACCCGCGTCAGGTGCTCCTGTGGCTCACCGATGCAGGCCGCCTGGCGCGCTTCGCCCGCGGCGTCCTCACCGACGCCGAACAGGCCGAGCTCGTCCGCTCGTTCGAGGCCGCCCTCGCCACCGGTGAGTGGTCCGTGGCCGACGTCGCCCTCGTCGACGACCTGCTCGCGCGCCTCGCCGAGGTGCCGGAGGCCCAGCGTGAGGAACGCGGCTTCTACGAGATCGAGGAGTTCGAGAGCCTCTCGGACTACGGCGTCACCGAGGTCGAGGTGACCGGTTCGCGCCGCCAGAGCCACGACGTCGGCTACGAGGTGACGCCGAAGGATGCCCGTGAGCGCCTGCTCGCCGGACGCCTGACGCGCGCGGACGAGTACAGCCACGTGCTCGTCGACGAGGCGCAGGACCTCTCCCCCATGCAGTGGCGGGCCGTCGGCCGCCGCGGGCGCTACGCGTCGTGGACCGTTGTGGGCGACCTCGCGCAGGCGTCGTGGCCGGACCTCGAAGAGGCCACTGCGGCGCGCGACGAAGCGTTCGGCTCCAAGAAGCGTCAGAGCTTCCACATGACAACGAACTACCGCAACGCGCGCGAGATCTTCGACTTCGCCGCCGAGCTCATCCGCCGCTACGTGCCGGACGCCGACATCCCGCAGGCCGTTCGCGAGACCGGCAATCACCCGACGTCGGTCACGGTGTCCCCGAACGACGTTCTCGCCCAGGCCCGCTCGGAGGTCGCCACGCTGCTCGAGCAGGTCGACGGCAGTGTCGCCGTCATCGCTCCTGCGAAGTGGCGTGAGGTTCTCGAGGAACTCGACGGACGTTCGGGACGCGTCGTCGTCATCGACCCGATGTCGACGAAGGGCCTGGAGTACGACGCGACGCTCGTTGTCGACCCCGATGAGATCACCGCGGAATCGCCTGGCGGCGCCCGGGTTCTCTATGTTGTGCTGACTCGTGCCGCGCATCGCATGACGGTGCTCGACGTCCGCTGACCCAGATGCGAAGGGCCCTGCCATGACGACCACCCCCGAGCCCGCCATGCCGCCGAGCGACGGCGGGCGTTCGCCACACAGTTCTGTGGCCGGCACGTCGGACGAGGTGCTGGGCGCTTACCGGCGCAGCATCGACAACATCGACGCGGCGATCATCCACATGCTCGCCGAGCGCTTCCGCATCACGCAGGCCGTGGGTGAGTACAAGGCGACGCACGAGCTGCCGCCGGCAGACCCGTCGCGCGAGGAGCGTCAGGTCGCGCGGCTGCGCGCGCTGGCGACCGAGTCGGGCCTCGACCCGGAGTTCTCGGAGAAGTTCCTGCGCTTCGTGATCGACGAGGTCATCCACCACCACGTGCGCGCCGCCGAGCGTGGCTGACTCGTAGGACCGCAGCGCAGCGAGGATCCTGCGAGTCAGCCACGCGACAAAGGCGCGCCAAAAACACCATGCCGCCGAGCGCACATGGATCGTAGGACCGCAGCGAAGCGAGAATCCTGCGAGTCAGCCACGCGACAAGGCCGCGCAGACTGGACTCAGCCGAAGACGGCCACCGTCTGGCGGCTGACGACGACGGGCTCGCCGCTCGCCGTGTAGACCCGGGCGGCCGTGTGGCCGTAGCCGTCGTGAGCGGCATCGGTGGTGACTTCGTACCACCAGCGGTCGGCGCCGGTTCCGGTGACGGGCGCGACGAAGTCCATCGTCCACGTCATCGTCGACATCGGGACGACCTTGGTCAGCATCTGTCCTGCTGCGGGCGGCCAGCAGTCGACGAGTGCCACGAGGTGGGCGAGCCCGAAGTCGTCGGTGGGTTCGCGGAAGCACATGTAGCCGTGCATGTCGCCGTCGGCGCCGCCGCTGAACGGTCCGTGGCCCTTGGCCAGGCGCATGTCGAGGCGCGCGATGAACTCGGGCGTGACGCCCTCGATGTACGGGATCGGCGTGAGCGAGTCGTGCTCGGGAAGGTCCTTGCCGAGCGGTGACGCCGCGAGGGAGAGCGACGACGGGCGCGCCGCACCGATCGTCACGAGCGCGACGGCCCGCACCGACTCGACGCCCGAGGCGTCGGCCTGCGTCACACGGGCCTCCACCTGCGTCGCGGACTTGCCCTGACGCAGCACCTCGGCCGTGACGCGCGCGTCACCGGCTTCGACGGGACCGGCGAAGTTGATCGTCATGGCCCGCACGTCCTGCTCCGGCAGGCCCACAGCAGCGAGAACGCGGCTGAGCATCGCGCCCGCGACGACGCCACCGAACGTGGCGCGGCCCTGTCCCCAACCGGGCGGAACGACGACGCTCTCACCGTCGCGGGCCGCTGCGAAGAGGACGTCGAGGGGGTGTTCGCTCATGGACGCGATGCTAGTGGCGGACGCCGACGCCGAACACCCGCCGTTCATCGCTCGGCCCGCCCCCGCAATACGCGAGGTCGGGCCGATGCGAACGAACAGGAGGACGTCAGCCACCAACCGCCTTGAACGCGTCGACGAGCCCAGCGCCGTAGTAACCACTGCCCTGCTTCTTGCCCTCGCACGTCGCGTCGTTCACGCCGTCACGGTCCTGGTCGTAGAACTCGGGGCACGCAAGAGGGTTCGCCTGGCGCTTCAGGGTGGAGATCGTCTGCTTGGCGTTGAGGCCTGTTTGCGTGCCGCGCAGCAGCGCCACGACGCCCGCCGCATGCGGCGAAGCCATGGAGGTGCCCTGCTTGTAGCCCCAGCCACCGCCGACAACGGTGGACAGGATGCGCCCGTTCTTGCTCGGAGTGTCAGCGGGAACGCGGCTGTCACCACCCGGTGCGGCCACGTCGACGACACCGCGACCGTAGTTGGAGAAGTAGGACTTCACAGCCGTGGGGCCGACCGAGGACACCGCAACGGTGTTGCCGGCCTCGGCGGGGATGTCGTAGCAGCGGTGGTCCGTTTCACGCGGCTGCGGGTCATCGGAGTTGTTCGGGCTGCCGGTGTCGGTGATGGGTTTCGACAGATCCCAGCCCGAATTGCCTGCTGCGGCGACGTTGACGACGTCCTTCTTCTCGCTGTACTTGAGTGCACGATTCACGGCCTCGATGACGGGTCGCTGCTCGGGGTCCGCCTTGCACCACAGGAAGTACGGGTCGATGAAGTACGAATTGTTCGTCACCTCCATGCCCTTGTCAGCCGCCCAGACGAAGCCGCAGATCGCGTACTCGGGGTAGATGTACCCGTCGTCGTCGACGACCTTGACCGCTGCCAGCTTGACGTTCGGCGCGACGCCGACGATACCCGTGCCGTTGCGGGCACCCGCGATGGTGCCGGCGACGTGTGTTCCGTGGTCGGATGTCGTGGGCTGCCAGGCCTTCGGGTTGGTGTTCGGCACCCCTCGGTCGTTGCAACTCACGGATTGAGAGGGATCGACGTTGGCCGCGAGATCGCTGTGATCGGCTTCGATTCCGCTGTCGAGGACGCCGACGGTGATCGCCCGGTTGCCGTCGGTCTTGCGGTGGGCCTTGTCGGCGCCGATCTGACGCATGTCCCACTGGTCCGCGTTGAGGGCTTCCTTCGTGTCGTCGCCACCGGAGGTTCCGGGGCCCAGTCCCGTCACTTCGCCGTCAGGGACAACGTTGCCCGCTCCCGCGAGGGCGCTCATGGCGCGCGTTGGACCAGCTGCGACGACGCCCGGACGTTTGCGCGCCTTGTCGTCGAAGGCGCCGTCGGAGGCCTGAGCGATGACGACGCCGATCTGCGGCCATTCCTGAACGACAGTGCCGCCCGCCGCCTTCACTGCAGCGGTTGCCTTGTCGGTGCCCTTTCCCGCCTGAAGCACGACGAAGGACGTCGGCGAAGGGAGGGGTTCGGAGGGCACGGGCGGCGCAGCCTGAGCCGGTGCCGACAACACCGCGAAGCTTGCCGCGGCTCCGGTAGCCGCGCACGTGGCGACGGCCTTACGCATGAAGGTGTGGTTCACGAAGATCCTCCTGATTCGGGCCGCCCGGTTGCGACCGCTGTGAACTGTGCCACACCACAAGGGAATTGGTTCAGTTACTCGCCAGGAACTTTTCAGGAAGCGCTCAGGCGCGGGCCATGCGCCACCCCGCCGCGAGAGCTTCGCTTTCGGAACAGAACCAGCGCTCGCCCTTGCCCGTCGAGATCTTGGTGCGCTCGTACGCCGAGTCGCCCGGGCGATGAGCGATCTTCTCGCCGTCGGAGTTGATGTTGCCCTTGATCGCGCAGGCGCCCGGCTCACTCGTCGAGGCTGACGGGGCGGCCGATGGTTTCACCGCAGGCGCGGAGGCGGTAGGTGCCGGCTGCGCAGGCGCCGTGGTGGCGAGCCCCTCGTGGAACCCGTTGCACGGCGGCCCCCACGTGCCACGCTTCGCCGTCTTCGCCCGGTTCATCGCCGCCAGGTATTCGAGCCGGTGCGCGTACGGCCCGTCGTAGGTGTACTCCTTGCCGAACCCGCCCTCGATCTGCGCGAGCGCGACGTTGGTCGAACCGCCGACGAAGACGTGGCGCAACAGGCGCCCGTACCGATCGCGCTCCCCCTGGCTCGGGTCGGCCTCGAGCTGAACCTGCTTGCTCTGCACGAGCGACTGCATGTTGCTGCTCGCCTCCTTGCCGAAGCACTGCACCGGCGTGTTCGGCTTACGCGTCTCCGGGGTGTCGAGCCCGATGATGCGGATGCTCTCCTTCACCCCGTTGATGCGCACCTTGATGGTGTCCCCGTCCGAGATACCCATGACGTCGTACAGCGGCCCCGCGCCTGTGCCCGCACCGATGCCGCGGCGGTCGCCGTCCGCCCCTTCGGCCGCTGACGTGCTGCTCGGGTCGCTCGACGCGTCGCTGGAGTTGCCGGACTCGTGGGCGTCATCCGACGTGGTCGGTGTGGACGACGGAGCATCGCTCGTCGACGACGTCTCGGCGGTAGGCGTCTCAGTGCTGCTCGTGGTCGAGGCATCCGACGGTGATGGCGAAGAGTCGAGCGAGCCACACCCCGTCACGCCCAGCACGGCCGCCGAGAGAAACAACGAGCAGGTGGCAATGCGGGAGCGAGAACGAAGCACGCCCCGAACTCTAGGAGACGCCACCGACAACGTCGGGCCGTTTGCAGGAGAAACGAACCCCTCGGTCCGCAGGGTGCCCGATCGGGCGTGGCCGGTCTCGGGCGACACTCCCTTCCCGTCCAGCCGCCACCGAGGTGACGGTGGAATGATTGCGCCGTGAGAACGTCTCGTCGCTTCGCTGCCCTCGCCCTCGTGGTTGCCACTGCTGTTGCGGGGTGCACGACGGACGACCCGTCCGGCTCGTCGTCGGGCTCGAAGGGCGCCTCGGCGAAGCCGAGCGTCAGCGTCTCCTCGTCGGCGCCCAAGGTGTCGCCGGTGAAGCTCGAACTCGACGCCTCCGACGTTCGTGCCGAGAGCTCGTGGAACGCCCCCCGCTACTCGGCACAGTGGCCCGCGCTCCCGGGATCGGAGAAGCTCTCCGAAGCGCTCGAGCGCCAGATCCAGAGCTGGCGTCGCGATTACGTCGGCACGTACTCGGGGCCGCGTTCCGGCATGACGGTCGTGTGGGAGCCCGTCGTCAACGCCTCGGGGCTGTACGGCATCCGGCTCCGACACACCGTCACGGCAGCCGATTCTGCGGCCACCTCGACGACGCTGTACGGCGACGGTGACTCCACCTTCACCTCGCTCCAGCTCATCGACGACTCGCAACGCGCCGCCCTCATCAAGGAAATCGAACGTCAGGCCGTGCAGGTCAACGGCGGCGGCGAGCCGTTCGAAGGTGCCACACCCGAGGAAGTCTTCACCGACGTCAGCTTCACCCCCGACGGCACCCTCGTCGCCGCCGTCGCCGAGGGAACGATCGGGCCCATGTCGGCCGGGCAGCACTACGCCACGGTGAAGAACCCGGAGCGCTACCTCTCCGACGACGGGCGCCGCGTGCGCGAGGCCGCGATGAAGAGCCCGGCGTCGAGTACGTCACCGGCGCCGTCGACGTCCACCACCAAGCCGGAGAACGCCGGCAAGAAGACCGACTGCACCAAGGCCAAGTGCATCGCGCTGACCTTCGACGACGGCCCGGGCCCGTACACGAACTCGATCCTCGACACCCTCGAGAAGAAGAAAGCGCGCGCCACCTTCTTCACCCTCGGCCCGGCCGTCCAGGCCGCGCCCGCCACCGTGCGGCGCATGGTGAAGCTCGGCATGGGAGTCGGCAACCACAGTTGGTCGCACCCGCAGTTCACCACCCTCACCGACGCCCAGGTGACGAGCGAGATCACCCGCACCACCGACGTTCTCAAGAAGATCACGGGCAGTGACCCGGTCGCCGTCCGCCCGCCCTACGGCGCCTACACCGAGGCGACGCCGCACGCCGGCGCCCCCTTCGTCCTGTGGGACATCGACACCGAGGACTGGAAGAACCGCAACGCCGACACGACGACGAAGCGCGTCGTCGACGGCGCGCACCCGGGCGCCATCGTCCTCATGCACGACATTCACCCGTCGACGGCGAAGGCCGTGCCCGGCATCGTCGACGAGCTGCAGAAGCAGGGTTACACCCTCGTCACGATCGACGAGCTGATCCCGTCGATGACGAAGGACGGCGTTTACTCGAGCGCGCCGACGAAGTAGGCACGACATGACGAAGCCCGCTCACCTCGTGAGGTGAGCGGGCTTCGTCACGGCTCGATCAGGGCGTGACGAGTTCGCGCAGACGCTGCGGGCCGACGGCCAGCAGGAGCGTGGGAAGGCGCGGACCCGTGTCCTTGCCGATGAGCAGGTTGTAGAGCAGCTTGAAGAACTCCCTCTGGCTCGCACCGAGCTCGGCGGCCGTCTCGGGGTCGGCCTTGCGGTCGGGGCGGAAGTTCGCGTCCTTGCCCGCCTGCACCTTCGGCACGCCGTAGACCTGCGTGGTGAGTCCGTCGAGCGTCCACGCGTCCTCGATGCGGCCGAGGCCCTCGGCGCCGTCGACGTCCTTGCCGTCGAGCAGGATCCGAAGCTGTTCGCGCTGCGAGTCGGTGGCCGCGGCAATGCCTGCCTCGTCCTTCGTCTTACGCACGACAGTGCGCTCGTCGTCGGGCATGTACCGCTCGACCCAGCGCTCCACACAGCTCAGGCGCGGACGCAGGACGTCGAGGCTCGACGGCGCGTTCGCCGGGTCGAGGTTGCCGACGATGCGAAGCGTCTGCTCCTCATCGCCCGTCGTGATGTCGTTGATGCTCGCGAGGGTGCGGTAGGCCACCGGGTGCGGCGTGGAGGGCAGCTCGCCCTCGGCCGTCGTCGAGGCGCGGACGAGCGCAGCCACGTCACCGGGCTGGCCCTTCTCGGAGCCCACCTTGGCCACGAGCGCGTCCCACTCGTCGTACATGCGCTGCACGTCGGAGTCGAACGCGACGGTGAAGCTCTGGTTGGGCTTCTTGCGCGCGTACAGCCAGCGCAGCAGCGCGGGCTCCATGATCGTCAGGGCGTCGGTGGGAATCGGCACGCCACCCTTGGACGAGCTCATCTTCGCCATGCCCTTGATGCCCACAAAGGCGTACATCGGGCCGAGGGGACGCTCCCACCCGAAGATGGGTGCCACGTCCTTGCCGACGACGAAGGAGCTGCCGGGGCTCTGGTGGTCGACGCCGGAGGGCTCGAAGACGACGCCTTCGTACTTCCAGCGCATCGGCCAGTCGATCTTCCACACGAGCTTGCCGTTGTGGTGCTCGCGCAGAACGACCGTCTCCTCGTGGCCGCAGCGGCACGTGTAGGTGAGGTCGGTGGTCTCGTCGTCGTAGGCGGTGACGGTGGTGAAGTCGGTGCCGCACTTCGAGCAGTAGGGCTTGTACGGGTAGTAGCCGCTCGAGCTGCCGCCGTCGTCCTCACCGGCCGCACCGGAACCTTCTTCGGCCTCGGCCGCCGCGGCCTGCTCCTCCTCCGACAGGACGGGCGCCTTCTTGCCACCCTTGACGGGCTTCGCAGCGGCGTCGTCCTTGGGAAGCGTGCGGTAGCGGGCGAGGATGGCGTCGAGTTCGTCGCGCTTGCTCATCGCGAAGAGGATCTCGTCGGTGTAGGCACCGGACGTGTACTGCTCGGTCTGGCTGATGCCGCGGTAGACGACACCGAGGGCGTCGAGGCCGGCCTCGAACTCGGTGCGGAAGTGCTCGGCCCAGCTCGACGCGCTGGAACCCTTCGGCGCCGGCACGCGCGTGAGCGGCATGCCGATGTACTGCTGCCAGGAGTCGTCGACGTTCGGGACGTTGGGCACCTTGCGGTAGCGGTCGAAGTCGTCCCAGCTGATGATGTGCTCGCACTCGACGCCGCGGCGGCGGATCTCGTCGACGACGAGGTGCGGGGTCATGACCTCGCGCAGATTGCCGAGGTGCACCGGGCCAGAGGGGCTGATGCCGGAGGCGACGACGACCTTCGTGCCGCGGCGTTCGGCCTCGGCGATCGTCTCGTCGGCAAGTCGGGAAACCCAGTCGGCGTCGGGCGGCAGCACAGTAGTCACCCGGCCAGTTTAGAGGGCGGCGACGCGGTGGCTCGACCGGGTTTCGGCGCGTTTGGCGACGGAGGGGTCACCTCATGCCGTTGGGCGGAGTTTGCTGCGATTGGGCCGAGGCAGTGACTACCCAACCGCAGGGAAGCCTGCCCAGCGCCGAGGGCGTCGAGCGGGCGTGCTCGGCTCAGATCTTGGCGAGCCAGGCTCGGTGGGAGCCGTCGAAGGGCGCTTCACCGTTCTCGATCATCGAGCGGACGGCGTCGGCCGCTTCGCGAGCAGCCGTGACGAGCCGTGCCGGGTAGGCGAAGTCGTGCGCGTGCGCCTCGAACTCGTCCTCGTCGTCGATCTCGACGACGCCCGTCGTCCGCTTGATGACGTCGAGGTCGAGGTCGAGCGTGAAGGCTTCGCCCTGGTTGACGGTGGTCGGCGTCGTGATGTCGACGTAGACCTCGATCGTGCGGCTGCGCCCGGCGGGTTCGGCGTTGAACGTGGCGACCCACCACTGCTCGTCGGGAATGAGCACGACGTGGTGGCACGGCACCTTCTGGCTCGTGCCGGGCTTGCTCACCTCGGTGCCCTTGCGTCCGCCGAGCCACAGGCCGTTGGCGTCCTGGCCGAGGATCTCCAGTTCACTGCCCCAGTGCTCGTCGCCGTTGTACTTGCCGAATTGAAGTCGTGTTTTCTCGCGCGCCACGTCGTCAGCCTACCGAGAGGGGTGGTTCGGAGCGCCCGATGCGAACTTCGGCGCGATGATGGACCGGACGGCACGTGAGGGCAGCCGGGAGAACCGCGCGAGGGTTCGGTCGAGTTCGCGCAGTGTGGCGAACGAGTTCGACAGCACGCCCGGTTGGGCGCCGTCGACGAGCACTGCGCCGAGCATTGCCGACAGGGCCGCCTCGACGACGCTCGCGGGCGAGACGAGCCCCTCGACGGGACTGTCGACCATCGCTCGTTCGACCGCCTCACCGACGACCGTGCGCCACTCGCCGAGCAACTCTCGCGCCAGCTTCGCCAACGCCTCGTCCTGCCCCGCAGCGGCGAGGAGCTGAGCCATGCGCGCGGCGCCGCCGTCAGCGCGGTCGGTGCCGAGTTCGGCCTCCACCGCGTCGAGCACCTCGCCGAGCCCGTGGGCCGAGGCGAGGGCCTCGCGGTACCGCTCAAGCGCCTCGTCGACGGACTCGCGGTAGGCGGCCGCGACGAGGTCGCCCAGGGTGCCAAAGTGGTAGAAGATCAGCGCCTGGTTGACGCCTGCCTCGGCCGCCACGGATCGCGCCGTGACGGACGCGAGTCCGCGCCGTCCGACGATCGTGACGACGGCCGCACGGAGACGACGCTGGGTGAGTGCGGCTGCTTCATTAGCAATTGAGCAACCGCTCAAATTTGCGGAGAAGGGCGGAACGCCATGTCACAGCACGTCACCTCGGGTACGACGCGGCCGACGCACCCCTCACCCGGCTTCTCGCGGAACGACGCTCGACTCGTGGCGATCCTGAGCGGAGGACTCGGCGCTCTCGGCGCAGTGGTCGGGCTCGCCGTCGGGCTCAGGACATATACGCCGACGGCGTGGTTTGCGGCGCTCGAGGTCGGTGCGCCCGCTGCCTGGCTCGGGTTGATGCTCGGACTCACCGTCGTCGGAGTGCGCCGCCTGGCCGCCCGGCGCCGTCGCGCTCACTGATCACGGACCCGAAATCGTCCCTTCTTTTGCGCGACCGGATGCCCCGCCCACCACAAGCGCAGAAATCTTCCCCACGTGTGCGCAAGCAAGCGCCTTGCACACCACGAGGGAAGAGACCTTCCCTTCTTTCGCGCAAGCAGACGTCTTGGACACAAGAAGGGAAGAAAACATCCCAATTCGGACCGACCCGACCCGACGCGACGCAGGCCATGTCCCGAAGACGCGGACGAGGTCACGTCCGAGCAGCAACGAAAGCCGATACCCTCCCCCAGAACGGCACCACGCGGGAAGCGGACGCCGTGAGGTCGAGCGCGGCGCGAAGCAGCGGCTGAGCTTGCGAAGCCGGTGCGAGCCCCGCGCCCGACCTCACGGCCCGAAGCCCTGTCGCACCGAGCGAAGGCCCCCGAATTGCGAGCTTGCTCGCAGTTCGGGGGCCTTCGCCGGAAGACGGGGCGAGGGATTACACCAGCTCGTGGCGTTGAATGATCTCGTCGCGGCCAGGGCCGACGCCGATGGCGGAGATGCGTGCGCCGATCTGCTCCTCGACGAAGAGGATGTACTTCTGCGCGTTTTCCGGCAGGTCCTCGAAGGTGCGGCAGCCGGTGATGTCCTGCTTCCAGCCGGGGAGCATTTCGTAGACGGGCTTCGCGTGGTGGAAGTCGGTCTGGTTCTCGGGCATCTCGTCGAAGCGCTTGCCGTCGACCTCGTAGGCGACGCAGACGGGGATCTCGTCGAAGGTGTCGAGGTTGTCGAGCTTCGTCACGACGAAGTCGGTGACGCCGTTGACGCGTGCGGCGTAGCGGCCGATGACGACGTCGAGCCAGCCGACGCGGCGCGGGCGGCCGGTCGTCGTGCCGAACTCGTGGCCGATCTCGCGGAGGGTGTCACCGACCTCGTCGTGCAGTTCGGTCGGGAACGGCCCCTCGCCGACGCGCGTGGTGAACGCCTTGAGGATGGCGATGACGCGGTCGATGCGCGTGGGCGGGATGCCGGCGCCGGTGCAGGCGCCCGCGGAGATGGCGTTGGACGACGTCACGTACGGGTAGGTGCCGTGGTCGACGTCGAGCAGCGTGGCCTGGCCGGCCTCGCAGAGGACGACCTCGTCGGCGTCGAGTGCCTTGCCGAGGAGCAGGGACGTGTCGGCCACCATGGGGCGCAGGCGCTCGGCGTACTGCAGCAGGTCCTCGACGACCTCGTCGACCTCGATGGCGCGGCGGTTGTACGTCTTGACGAGCAGCTGGTTCTTCAGTTCGAGCGCCGCTTCGACCTTCTGGCGCAGGATCGACTCGTCGAAGATGTCCTGCACGCGGATGCCGATGCGGTTCATCTTGTCGGCGTACGTGGGGCCGATGCCGCGGCCGGTGGTGCCGATCTTGCGCTGGCCGAGGAAACGCTCGGACACCTGGTCGATGACCTTGTTGTAACGCGGGATGAGGTGCGCGTTGGAGGACACGACGAGCTTGGACGTGTCGACGCCGCGGGCCTCGAGAGCGTCGAGCTCCTCGAAGAGGACGCCGAGGTCGACGACAACGCCGTTGGCGATGACGGGCGTGACGCCCGGCGTCAGGATGCCCGAGGGCAACAGGTGCAGGGCGTACTTCTCGCCGCCCACGACGACGGTGTGGCCGGCGTTGTTACCGCCGTTGAACTTCACGACGTAGTCGATGCGACTTCCGAGGAGGTCGGTGGCCTTGCCCTTGCCTTCGTCGCCCCACTGGGCACCGACGAGCACGATTGCCGGCATGCGGATCAACTGCCTTTGGTTGCTGCTGGGCCGACGCCCTCGGGCGCGACGCGTGCCGTGCGGCACACCCGCGCGGGGCGTCGACTCTTACCGCCCAAGGGTACCCGCTCGCCTCGTCGGGGCCGTGATGACGCTCACTGCGGCATCGGGACGTTCAGGCTCCGGAGCCTCGTCGCTGACCTGAGCCGACGATTCCGCGCTCGGTCAGTTCGACCGCCAGCTGGAAGCGTGTCTCGACGTCGCACTCGTCCATGAGCGCGGCGATCCGACGGCGGACGGTGCGCAGACTGACGCCGAGCACGCGGGCGATGGCCTCGTCCTTGAGGCCGGCCTGCATGAGCTCGACGAGACGCTCCGATGTCGTGTCGACGCCGTCGTCGACGGTGGTCGAGGCTGCCCAGAGGCGGTCGAACAGTTCGACGAAGGCCCGCACGACGACGGGATCCCGCAGCACGGCGTATCGGCCCTCGTCACCGCCCCACTCGGTGTTGGCGAGCACCAGATCGGTGCCGTAACAGACGAATTCGTTCGGGATGTGGTTGGCGAGGCGCTGACTCTCCCCCATGGCTGCCCACTGGGCCACCTCGAGGGTGCGGCTGCTCGCGGCGTCGAACTCGTGCAGTCCGTAGAGCCCGCGCCCCTCCTCGACGAGGCGACACAGGACGGGCTGCTCGTCGGGCGTGAAGGCGACGGCGTCGGTGTGCGTCATGCGGATCGGGCCGGACGTCGAGGCGGCCAAGTGCTCCATGACATCGGCGAGGCCGGAGGCGTCGATGTACTCGCGGGCGGGCTCGTCGGACAACGAGTGCTCCTGCCCGGCACGGTGGTCGCCGGCGAATCCGTCGATGGCGTCACGCAGCCGGGCGAGGTCTCGGCGGCGTTCCGCGAGGCGCGCCTCCTCGGCCGAGAGGATGCGCTCGAGGCCGGCGCGCGGGTGGTCGGCCTGGACGAGCCCTTCCTCGTTGATCCGGACGAGCCGCATGGCGCGCAGCGCCTCTGTGGCGTCGTCGATCTCGGCGGTGGACCGGTTGAGGCGCGCGGCATACACGGACGCGGGACGCGCCTGATCGCGCAGCACCTGGCGGTAGAGCTGTTCGGCAAGGTCGTCGAGGCCGAGGACGGCGAGGCGGTTCACGCGTCCACATTAGGACAGACGAGGGGGACATGACCCCTCCCGGCCATGTCCCCCTCGTCCCTTCCACCGTGGACGGTGGCAGACGATGCGCACGCTGTTCCCTCGTTCGCTCGTCCCCCGGAGACGAACGCTCCCTGAACGCGCCATCGCACACCTCTGACGCGGACGCGCGGTGTTCGGTTCCCTCAATTCGACGACGAATCGAGAACAGCACCAACGCGCGTCGCGCCAGGGCCCGGTCAGCTGGTCAGAGGCCGAGCTCGCGAGCGCCCGTGGCCGAGGAGTCGCGCAGGAAGTCGGCGCAGCGGCGCTGTTCGTCGGTTTCGCCGATGGCGCCGGCGGCCTTGCTCAGCGCGCCGAGTGCACGCAGGAAGCCGCGGTTCGGCTCGTGCTCCCACGGCACCGGGCCCTGGCCGCGCCAGCCGGCCTTGCGCAGCGAGTCGAGCCCGCGGTGGTAGCCGGTGCGGGCGTAGGCGTACCCCTCGACGGCCTCGCCGTCGTCGAGCGCGTCCTCGGCGAGCTGGGCCCACACGAGCGAGCTGGCCGGGTACATGCGGGCGACGTCGCGCGGGTGGACGCCGGCGTCGAGCTTCTCGGCGGCCGGGTCGACGTCGAGCTTGGTTTCGGGGATTCCGAGCAGGTTGTCCATGGCGCCATTCAAACATCGAGCGCTGACAACATCGTCCATGGCGGTGACACCGCTCACGTCATCGAAGAAGCCCCCTCCACTCCCCCCACCGCGCAACTCGCCGCTGTTAGGCTCCCGTCGTCGCCTCAAGATCGAGGAACCCGGTGAGAGTCCGGGACGGTCGCGCCACTGTGAGCGGGTTTTCCGCGAGTCAGGAACTCGAGGGCGAAGCATTGTCGGGACGCGTCATCCCGGGAAGGTGCATTGCCATGCATATTGCCGAGGGCTTCTTGCCACCCCTCCACGCGGCCGCTTGGACGGCCGTCTCCGCGCCGTTCGTCGTTCACGGCGTCCGCCGCATCACGCAGATCACGCGTGAACACCCTGATTCCAAACTCCTGCTCGCCGGCGTCGGTGCCTACTCGTTCGTGCTGTCGGCCATCAAGCTGCCGTCGGTCACGGGCAGTTCGTCGCACCCGACGGGCACGGGTGAGGGCGCCGTCATCTTCAAGCCACCCGTCATGGCCGCGTTGGGCACGATCGTGCTTATCTTCCAGGCGTTGCTGCTCGCGCACGGCGGCCTGACGACGTTGGGCGCCAACGTGTTCTCCATGGCGATCGTCGGGCCGTGGGTCGCCTACGGCACCTACCGTCTCCTGGGCCGGGCGCCGTTCTCGGTGGCCGTCTTCTTCGCCGTCGCCCTGGCCGACCTGGCCACGTACGTCGTCACCGCCACGCAGCTGGCCATCGCGTTCCCCGACGCCCAGAGCGGCTTCTTCGGCGCATGGTCGCGCTTCCTCGGCCTGTTCGCGCTCACTCAGATTCCGCTCGCCATCGTTGAGGGCCTCATCGGCGTGCTCCTCATGAACGCCCTGCGTTCGTGGGCGGGCCCGCAGCTGCAGGGCCTCGGCTTCGGCAAGGGCCGCCGCGATGTCTTCGACGACGAGCCTGGCGAATCCGACACTCCCGCCACGACCGACGACACCCTCAACACGCCCGCCGGAGGTGCCCGATGAAGCGCTCGACCGTGTGGAAGAACGTCGCACTTCTCGCCCTGGCGGCCGTCGTGTTCGCTATCGCCCTGCTCATGGGCACCCACTCCGGCGGTGAGTTCGGCGGAACGGACGCCGCTGCCTCCGAGCAGATCGAGGCCTCGAACAAGGACTACGAGCCGTGGTTCTCGCCGATCTGGGAGCAGCCCGGCGGCGAGGTCGAATCAGGCCTCTTCGCGCTGCAGGCCGCCATCGGCGCCGGCATTCTCGGCTTCGTGCTCGGCACGTTCCGCGAGCGCCGTAAGCGTTCGACGGAAACGGCGCCGAACGCCGACGACTCCCCGCAGAACGCCGCACGCACCCCCGAGTCGACAACCCACAGCAGCTGACCGTGGGAGCCAGGACGGGCCCCGGCCCGGCCGTCGATCGCGCCGCCTGGAGCAACAGGTGGCGCGATCGCTCCGTTCTCGAGAAGTCGGTGCTCAGTCTCGGGCTGCTCGTCGTCGCGATGGTGACGCGGGCGCCCTGGCTCCACGCCGCCGTCGTCGTGGTCTGCCTGGTCGCGATCCTCGTCGGCGCCCGCGTCGAACCGAGGCTCGCCTCCCGCGTTCTCACGCTGCCGGTGACGTTCATCGTCCTCGGGGCACTCGTGGCGGCGGTGTCGATCGGCCACCCCGCTCCTGACGCCGTGTGGTCGTTCGGCCCGTTCTGGTCGGCGCCGGCGTCTATCGAGCGTTCCGTCGAGACGGTCGGCCGCTCACTCGCGGCGGCCTCGGCCCTCATGCTGCTCGCCCTCACCACCCCAATGACCGACCTCCTGACGGCGGCCCGTCGCGCCAAGGTGCCCGCGACGATGGTGGAGATCGCGGGCCTCGTCTACCGGATGCTCTTCGTCCTCCTCGACGTGGCAGGCAACGTCCGGGCTACGCAGGAGGCCCGTCTCGGGTACGCGTCGCCGCGCATCGCCCGGGCCAGCGTCGCATCGCTACTCTCCGCCACGCTCCGAACGGCCTGGGTGCGGGCTCAGCGTCTCGGCGAAGGGCTCGAAGGGCGCGGCTTCGACGGCGCGCTCGTCGTCACGCCCCGGGCGCAGAACGTCTCAGTGCCGTTCGTCGGCCTCAGCGCTTGCGTGGTCCTCGCGCTCGGCGTCGTCGCGGTGATGACCCGATGAGTGCGCTCGCCCTGCACGGGGTCAGCGTCCGGTACGGCCGCGACGCGTGGGTGCTGCGCGACGTCGACGTGGAGGTCGTGGCGGGCCGTCGCCTCGCGCTCATCGGCGCCAACGGTGCGGGCAAGACGACGCTCCTGCGGACCTTGAGCGGCAGCCTGCGGCCCACCGCCGGCGAGGTTCTCGTCGACGAGACGCCCCTGAGCTTCAAGCGCACAGCACTCACCGCCCACCGCCGCGCCGTGCAGCTCGTCCTACAGGATCCGGACGATCAGCTCTTCTCCGCCGATGTCCACGCCGAGATCTCCTACGGTCCCACCAACCTCGGCCTCGACCCCGACGCCGTCCGTGCGCGGGTGGCCGAGACCGCTGAACTGTTGGGCATCACCGAGCTGCTCACCCGCCCCGTGCATCACCTCTCGTACGGCCAGCGCAAACGCGTCGCCCTCGCCGGCGCCGTGGCGATGCAGCCGCGCTTCCTCCTGCTCGACGAGCCGACGGCCGGCCTCGACCCCGCCGGATGCGCGGCTCTCCTCGCGTGTCTCAAGCGGCTCGAAGGCGCGGGCACGACCGTCGTCCTGTCGACCCACGACATGGCGCTCGTGTGGGAGTGGGCCGACACCGTCACGCTGCTCGACGCCGGGTGGGCCGGCAGCGACGATGCGGGCGCCCTCCTGGGCGACGCCGACCTCCTCCGTCACGCGCAGCTCGATCGACCGTGGCAGGCGGACCTGCTCGACGCCGCAGGCCTCCCCGTCTCGGCAGCCGACCGCCCGCGTTCCCGCGCTGACGTTCTGGCGGCAGCCCTCCACCGCTGAACGCCGCACAACGAAACGAGCGGCCCGCCCACGATTGTTCGTGGACGGGCCGCTCGCGTCGAACGACTCGGGTGAGGCGTCAGGCCTTCTTGGCGCCCTGGCTCTTGCCGGCGGAGCCGAGGTGCTCACACGCCTCGACGACGCGCTTGGCCATGCCCTCCTCGGCAGCCTTGCCCCAGGCGCGCGGGTCGTACTGCTTCTTGTTGCCGACCTCGCCGTCGATCTTGAGGACGCCCTCGTAGTTGCCGAGCATCCAGCCGGCAATCGGGCGGGTGAAGGCGTACTGCGTGTCGGTGTCGACGTTCATCTTGACGACGCCGTATGACACGGCCTCCTTGATCTCCTCCTCCGACGAGCCCGAGCCACCGTGGAAGACGAGGTGGAACGGCTTGTCCTCGGCCTCGGAGAACTTGGCCTTGACGGCGTCCTGCGCGTCCTTGAGCACGGACGGGCGCAGCTGGACGTTGCCCGGCTTGTAGACGCCGTGCACGTTTCCGAAGGTGAGGGCCGTCATGTAGTACACGTCGGTACCGGCGCCGAGAGCCTCGGCCGTGGCGATGGCGTCCTCGGGCGTGGAGTACAGCTGGTCGTTGATCTCGTTGTCGACGCCGTCCTCTTCACCGCCGACGACACCGACCTCGATCTCGAGGATGATGTTCGCCTGCTGGCACTTGTCGAGCAGCTCCTTGGCGATCTCGAGGTTCTCCTCGAGCGGAACGGCCGAACCGTCCCACATGTGCGACTGGAAGTACGGCTGACCGCCGTCCTTGACGCGCTCGATCGAGGCGTCGACGAGCGGGCGGACGAAGCTGTCGAGCTTGTCCTTCGGGCAGTGGTCGGTGTGCAGGGCGATGTTGACGTCGTAGTTCTTCGCCACCTCGTGGGCGAAGGCCGACATCGCAAGGGCGCCGGTGACCATGTTCTTCACCGTGGGGCCCGAGAAGTACTCGGCGCCACCGGTGGAAACCTGGATGATGCCGTCCGAACCGGCCTCGGCGAAACCACGGATGGCGGCGTTCAGCGTCTGCGACGACGAAACGTTGATGGCCGGGTACGCGAAGCCCTCACGCTTCGCGCGGTCGAGCATCTCGCGGTAAACCTCGGGGGTTGCGATGGGCATGTCCACTCCCTTGTCGATCTGCGGTTCGTGGTCCGTACCGGGTGCTGGCACGGCCGTCCGATTCATCCTTTCACGCACCACAGGGACGTGGGCGTTACGGCGCCGGACGGGCCGAGGAGTGAGCAGCGATGCTCAGCTTTCGGACACTGACACTGCGGGGTCATTCGCCGATGCGCTGGCCGAACACGTGCCGACGGATCCAGGCGTGCATCGTGACGGCGGCCGCGGCGCCGGCGTTGATCGAGCGCGTCGAGCCGAACTGCGCGATGTCGAGAACGGCGTCGGCCTTCTCGAGCGCTTCCGCGCTGACGCCAGGGCCCTCCTGACCGAACAGCAGGACGCAGTGGCGCGGCAGATAGAACGTCTCGAGGGGCACGCTGCCCACGACGTTGTCGATGGCGTAGACGGGGATGCGCGTCGCGTTACCCGCGGCGTCAGCCGGGCCGGCAGTTGCCGCCCACATGAGCAGGTCGTCGACCGACGGGTGGTGCATCTCGTGTTGGTAGCGGTCGGTCACCATCGCGCCCCGACGGTTCCAGCGGCGCCGGCCGACGATGTGGAACGCCTTGGCGTTGAACGCGTTGGCCGTGCGGATGACGGAGCCGATGTTGAAGTCGTGCTCCCAGTTCTCGACCGCCACGTGGAAGTCGTGCCGCGACGCGTCGAGGTGCCTGACAATGGCGTGGTGGCGCCAGTATCGGAACCGGTCCTCGACGTTGCGGCGGTCGCCGTCACGCAGGAGTTCCGGGTCGAAGCGAGCGTCGAGTTCACCGTCGTCATCGAGCGGCCACGGCCCCTGCCACGGTCCGACCCCGACGACGTGATCCGGACGTTCCTCGATCGCTTCACCCACGAGCATCAAGGGTAGTGGCCGCCCCGGCGGCCCGCGCGAACCTCTCATTTGCCCCTCACCGCCGCGGCGTTGCTCACAGGCCCCACACCGGCCACCCCGGTACGCTCGACGACGTGATGCATGCCCTCGGCCCCGACTTCATGGACCCGAACTACCTCCTCAGCCACTTCGGCGGAGCGTTCTTCTGGGTCTCCCTCGCCATCGTCTTCGTCGAGTGCGGACTGTTCTTCCCGCTCCTTCCCGGCGACTCCCTGCTCTTCGCCATCGGCATGTTCACCGCGACGTCGGCGACGAGCGGCTTCGACATCCCGCTCTACGTCTCGCTGCCCGCGCTGTGCATCGCGGCGTTCCTTGGCAACGTCGTCGGCTACGAACTCGGACGCCTGCTCGGCACACCGCTGTACGAACGCGACGGCAAGATCCTCAAGAAGAAGTACTTTGAACAGACCAACGCGTTCTTCGACAAGCACGGCAACAAGGCCCTCGTCATCGGCCGATTCGTGCCTATCGTGCGCACGTTCATCACCGTCGTTGCCGGCGCCAGCCACATGGAGCGCAAGCGCTTCTTCACGTGGTCGGCCGTGGGCGCCGTGCTGTGGGTCTTCTCCATCACGTTCGCCGGGTATTTCCTCGGCAAGGCCTTCCCCGGCCTCGGCAAGAACATCGACATCGCCATCATGGCCATCGTCCTCGTAAGCGTGCTGCCGATGGCCTACGAGTGGTTCGCCCACCGCCGTCGCACCAAGGCTCTCGTCAAGGAAGCCGGCGACATCATCGACCACGACCCGACGAACTGACTTCCTCGCCGCATTATGCGGCTCGACCTCAGGCCCCCGAGAAGGTTCTCGAGGGCCTGACCTTTTCGCTCGATACAACACGGTTCGGGAGAGGCCGTCGTTCCGTGTTGCACGCTCACGACGGCGACATCGCGGGCCCACCGGGGCCACTAGGATCGGACGTGTGGATACCCAGGCCGTCCTGACCATGCTGCAAGAAGCCGCCGACGAGTTCATCAACCCCCGATTCGAATCTCTCGCCCGACACGAGGTCATGGAGAAGAACCCCGGCGACCTCGTGACGGTCGCCGACCGCGAGGCCGAGGTCGCCATCACCGCCCGCCTTCTGGACGCCTACCCGGACGCACTCATCGTCGGCGAGGAAGCGGTCGCCGCCGACCCGAGCATCCTCGACCGAACCGAGCACGCCGATCACTGGTTCACCGTCGACCCGGTCGACGGCACGAAGAACTTCGTCCACGGCTCCCCCGACCACGGCGTCATGGTGGCCGAGATGCGCGGCGGCGACGTCGTCCGCAGCTGGATGTGGCAGCCGCAGCACGGAGTCGCCTACGTCGCGGAGAAGGGCGCAGGGGCGTTCCGCAACGGCGAGCGCATCGCCCCGCGCACCGTCGGCGAGGTTGCCCAGGGCGTCACGTCGCGCCCCACCCGCGTCGGTGAGTCGCTCGACGGCCTGCCGCCGCTCAAGCTCTCCTGGGTGTGCTGTGCCGTCGACTACCCGCAGATCGCCTCCGGCGGCGCCGACTACATCCTCTACGTCACGACGAAGCCCTGGGACCACGCACCCGGCGCGCTGTTCATCCGCGAATCGGGTGGTGTTTCCGCCTACGCCGACGGCACCGACTACGACCCGCGCTTCGAGCGCACTCCGACGCCGCTGCTCGTCGCCGCCGACCCGCAGTTGCACGAGCGCCTGCGCTCGCACCTGTGACCTCACCTCTGGCGATCGCACATCGAGGCTGACGACCTTCAGCGCGTGAACCCGAGGCGTCGCGCCGCCATCTGGTTGAGGATCTCCACCGTGCCCCCGCCGATGCCGAGGATGCGCACGTCGCGGTACTGACGCTCGACCTCCGACTCGGCCATGTAACCCGTGCCACCGAAGAGCTGCAGGGCCTTGGACGCCACCCACTCGGCGGTCTCCGTGGCCGTGTTCTTCGCGAAACACACTGCAGGAATCAGGGATTCGACGCTCTCGCCCTCCTCGTACCGGTCGACGACGTGTCGGGTGTAGACGCGGGCGACGTCGATTCGCCCTGCCATGCGGGCCAGAAGGTCCTGCACGCTCTGACGCGCGATGAGCGGTTCGCCGAACGTCCGGCGCTCACGCGCCCACGCCACCGCAAGATCGAGGCAGCGCTGCGCTTGCGAGTACCCCTGCGCTGCGAGTGCCACCCGCTCGGACACGAAGGCCGAACCGATGAGCGCGAATCCCGCGTTCTCCGGACCCACGAGGTTTTCGGCGGGCACGCGGACGTCGGTGAACGACAACTCCCCCGTGTCCGACGATCGCCACCCCAGCTTCTTGAGTGGACCATTGACCGCGAAGCCGGGCGCACCCTTCTCGATGACGAGCAAGGAGATGCCGCGAGCGCCGGGCAGGTCGACTCCGCCGGTGCGCACCGCCGTCGTGACGAAGTCGGCACGGCAGGCCGACGTGATGAACGTCTTGGAGCCGTTGACGACGTAGGCGTCGCCGTCCCTGCGCGCCGTGGTGCGCAGGTTGCCGACATCCGAACCGCCGCTGGGTTCGGTGATGGCGAGGGACCCGACGAGTTCGCCCGCCAGCGTCGGCGCCACCCAGCGGGCGATCTGGCCCGCATCACCCGCGGCGACGATGTGGGGGCAGGCAATCCCTGCGGTGAACAGCGACGCGTACGTACCCGCGGCACCGCCGGCCTCGTGGAACGCCTCGGTGAGCGTGAGGCTCTCGCGCTGCCCACCGCCCTGTCCGCCGGCCGACTCGGGAAAACCGGTGCCGATCAGGCCCTGCCGTCCCGCTGCCTGCGACAATGAACGGGGCAGGAGCCCCGCCTCCTCCCGCTCGTTCTGATGCGGCAGAACGGCGTCACGCGTGAATCGGGTGACGCTCTCGCGCAGTGCCGTGAGCTCTGGCGTCGTCCACGGATCGAGGCTCATGACGATGCGCCGCGACGCCCGGGACGGCCCGCGAAAGCTTGCGCGATCGTGGCCCAGGTGCGGGCCTCGCCCTCGAAGCGAAGGTTCAGGTCGTCGGCCGAGCGACGCTGGGTGACGAGCAGGACGAACTCCTCGAGATCACCCTCCACCCGGCCGGCGGCGTCCGGCGGCCCCCACGTCGAAATCGCCCCTTCGCCGTCGGTCAGTTCGATGCGAAACTCCTCGGTGGGCGGTGGGACATCGTTGATCCCGTACGCGAAATCGCGCGTTCGCACCCCGAGGTGAGCGATGTCGCCGAGCCCCTCGTTCGTCGGACGGGCGAGGCCGAGTGCGTCGTAGACGTCCTGGGCGTGCGCCCAGGTCTCCATGAGCCGGGCGGTGGCCATCGAGCGCGCCGACATCGGCGGGCCGAACCACGGGATGCGACCGGCGTCGCCCGGGCGGGATTCCAACGCCTCGACGAGACGTCGCCGCCCCTCGCGCCATGTCGCCAGGAGTTCTGCGCGCGGCCTGCTCGCCCACCGGTGTGCTTCGAGGTCGACGATGTCGGGTGTCGTCATCGCCTGGGCGACCAACTCCTGGAACCGGGTCGGGTCGGCGCATGCCAGCAGGGCGACCTCGTCCGTCCACGCGAGGTGGGCAACCTGGTCGGCAACGTCCCAACCGGCTGCAGGCGTCGCGCGGCGCCAGTCGGTGTCGTCACGTGTCGCGACGGCGTCATCGAGCGCATCACACTGGGTGAGGAAGGCTGCTGTGACGTCGCGAAGTTCACTCATGTGCCGATGTTGTCACCAGAACCGACACCAAACAAGCATCTTTGCTTGTTTTATTTCAGGGGAGGTCGAGCCCCTCTGTGAGATGCGGCAGCCAGGTCTCGATCACGCGCGAACGACGCTTCGAGTCGTCGGAGAGAATGTTGGCCAACCCCAGGCCGCGCAGGAGGTCGAGAGTTACTTCGACCAGCCGGCGCACCGCCGGGTCGCTCCCATCCGCGCCGAGCATTTCGATGGTCCGCTCGTGCACGTCCTGACCGAAGCGTCGCTCGAGCTCGAGAACGCGATCACGCAGGTCATCGTCGACCGCTGCGGCCGTCCACACCGGAAGCGCGGCACGGAAAGTGATGCCCGTGAACAGCTCGGCGAGCTGATCGACGACGGCGCCCACCTTCTCGGCTCCCTCGACACCCTCGGGGGTACGAAACTCCCGCAGGAGTCGGGAGCGCTGCTCGAACATGTAGTGCAGCGCGGCCAGCGTCAGGTCCTCACGCGTGGGGAAGTGGTGCTGCAGCGCGCCGCGGCTCGTGCCCGCGTCCGCCGCGACGAGACCGACCGTCGTCTCGTTCCAGCCCCGGTTCGCCAGGGAGACCACCGCGGCGTCGAGAATGCTCTGCCGCGTGCGGCGGCTGCGCTCCTGCTTGGGTTCTGTAGTCATGAGGCCTCGAATGCTGCCAGGACGGGCCCGGAGGCGCGAATCGCCTCAGCCGAGAACCCACGCGGGGCGGCGCTTCTCACGGAAAGCGGCGATGCCCTCACGTGCCTCGTCGGAGGAGAACAGGCGCATCGACTGTGAGCCGAGGTTCGCCCGCTTTCGCTCGATTCGCACCAGGATCTCCTCGTTCAGCAGACGCTTCGTCTCCCGCAGGCCCTGCGGTGAGCAGTGAGCGAACGCGTCGGTCAGCTGTTTCAGCTCGCTCACGAGACCGTCATCGGTGGTGGCAGCGGCCGACACGAAGGAGAGCTCGGCGGCACGGGCGGCGTCGAAGGTCTCACCGGTGAGGAACACTCGCGCGGCGTCCCGGCCGGCGAGACGCGGCAGGATCGTCATAGAGACGATCGAGGCGGCCAGGCCCAGGCGTACCTCGGTGAGGGCGAAGTCCGCCTTCGGCCCCGCGACGACGAGATCGCAGGCTCCCACGAGACCCATCCCGCCGGCCCGGACATGCCCCGTGACGAGCCCGACGATCGGCTTGTCGTGAGCGAGCATGGCAACCATGAGATCGGTGACCGCGTCGGCCGGACTCTTTCGTTCCGCGCCCGGCACCGGAGGCGACGTGAGGTCGGCGCCCGCGCAGAACGTCGACCCCGTGTGAGTGAGGACCACGCAGCGCGCCGTGTCGTCGCTCTCCGCCCTGGTCAGCGCCTCGGTGAGCTCGTGTACGAGGCGAGGCGACAGGGCATTACGGTTCGCCGGCGAGTCGAGAGTGATCGTCGCGACGCCGCCCGCAACGTCGTAGCGCACCACCGGCTCCTGAGTGTTCTCGCTCATGCCTGCTCCCCCTCGGCCTCGGCATCGACGACGGCCAGCACGGTGCCGGGCTCGACCTGGTCGCCCACTTTCACGTGAAGGGCGCTCACGACTCCGTCAGCGCTCGCCGTCACGGACTGTTCCATCTTCATCGCCTCGAGCCACACGAGTGGCTGACCTGCCGTGACGCTCTGGCCGACCTCGACCGCCACGTTCGTGACGACGCCGGGCATGACGGCCGTGAGCGCCCCTTCCGCGAGGCGGCTCGCAGCGTCGACGAAACGCGGCTGGGCGGCGAGGGTGCGTGTACCGAGCGCGCCGCCGTCGACGACGACCGTGGCGCCGTCTCGATAGCGGTCGACACGGAACGTGCGCACGACGCCGTCGATCTGCAGGCGCACCTCGCCGCCTGAGGCGCTGAGCACCTCGAGCGATTCGATGCCGCCCGGAAGCTCGGCGAACTCCACCCGCCCGCGCCGCTCGCGGTAGCGCACCTCGAACGACTCGTCGCCGATCGCGTAAGTCCGGTTCTGGTACTCACCCGCCAGGGAGCGGAAGCCCGCGGGGAAGCCACCGGTCGGCCCGTCACGCCAGGCGTCGACACTCCGGTCCGCGAGAGCGCTGACGCAGGCCGCCAGCCCGGCGTTCAGACCGGCGTCCGGCACGAGGTCCTGCGGCGGGTGCATCGTGTAGAAGCGTGTGTCGAAGTCGCCCTCGAGAAAGTCCGGCGCCAGCAGCGTCGCCACGAGCAGATCACGGTTCGTCGTGAGGCCGTGGACCTTCGCCCTGCGCAAGGCCTGCGCGAGACGACGCACCGCCGTGGCGCGCTCGTCGGCGAACGAGATGACCTTCGCGATCATCGGGTCGTAGTGGATGCCGATTTCCGAACCGCTCTCCACGCCCGCGTCCAGGCGAATGCCACCGGACGCCGGCGGGGTGAACGTCGTCTCGACGAAGGGCACCTCGAGCAGTTCGAGCGTGCCGCTCGCCGGAGCCCAGTCCGTCAGCGGATCCTCCGCGTAGAGGCGCGCCTCAACGGAATACCCGCGCATCACAGGCTCGTCGCCCCCGAGCGCCACACCTTCGGCGCAGTCGATCTGCAGCCCGACGAGGTCGAGCCCCGTCACACACTCCGTTACCGGGTGCTCGACCTGGAGGCGCGTGTTCATCTCGAGGAACCAGAAGTTCCCCCGATCGTCGGCGAGGAACTCGACGGTGCCCGCACCCCGGTAGCCGGCGGCGCGAGCGGCATCCCGAGCGGCCGTGGCGAGGCGTTCGCGCATGTCGCCGCCGACGCGTTCGACGAGCGGCGCCGGCGCCTCCTCGATGACCTTCTGGAGGCGACGCTGCACGGAGCACTCACGTTCACCGATGGCCCAGACGGTGTCGCGGGCGTCAGCCATGACCTGCACTTCGATGTGGTGGCCTGACTCGACGTAGCGTTCGCAGAAAACGGTGCCGTCACCGAAAGCGCTCTCGGCCTCACGCGAGGCCCGCGCGAAGGCGTCCTCCAACTCCTCGAGGGCGCGCACGACGCGGATACCGCGCCCGCCGCCGCCCGCGGACGCCTTGACGAGCACCGGGAGGTGGTCGGCGGTGATCTCCTCGACGGGGAGGCGCTCGAGAACGGGCACACCGGCGTCCTCCATCATCGCCTTCGAGGCCACCTTGGACGCCATCATGTCGATGGCTTCCGGCGGCGGGCCGATCCACGTCAGGCCCGCGTCCATGACGGCGCGCGCGAAGTCGGCGTTCTCCGACAGGAACCCGTAGCCCGGGTGGACGGCGTCCGCTCCCGCGCGACGGGCCGCGTCGACGATGAGGTCGGATCGCAGGTAGGTCTCCGCCGGCGTCACGCCGGCAAGCCGGACGGCTGCGTCCGCTTCGCGCACGTGGGGGGCGTTCGCGTCGGCGTCGGAGTACACGGCCACGGTGTCGATGCCCCGGGCTCGGCACGTCGCGAAAACACGCCGGGCAATCTCGCCGCGGTTGGCGACGAGCACACTGGTGATGGTCGTCATCGCTGCCTCACATCCTGAAGACGCCGAAGCTGTCGGCGCCCTCGTACTGGCCGGAATGGATCGCCGAGAGCGAGAGCCCCAGCACGGTGCGGCTGTCACGCGGATCGATGATGCCGTCGTCGTAGATGAGGCCGGAGAGGACAAGCGGTAACGACTCGCTCTCGACCTGCTTCTCGACGTAGGCGCGGATCTGCTGCGCCCCGTCCTCGTCGAAGGGCTTGCCCTGGCTCCGCGCCGACGCCTTGGAGACGGTGTACACGACCTCCGCGAGTTGAGCGGCGCCCATCACGGCCGAGCGGGCGCTCGGCCAGGCGAAGAGGAACCGCGGGTCGTAGGCACGCCCGCACATGCCGTAGTGACCTGCGCCGTATGAGTTTCCGACGATCAACGACAGGTGCGGCACGGTTGAGTTCGACACCGCGTTGATCATCATGGCGCCGTGCTTGATGATGCCGGCCTGCTCGTACTGCGTGCCGACCATGTAGCCGGTCGTGTTGTGAACGAACAGCAGCGGCGTGTTCGAGCGGTTGGCCAGTTGGATGAACTGCGCGGCTTTCTGCGCTTCCTCGCTGAACAGGACACCCCTGGCGTTGGCGAGAATGCCGATCGGGTAGCCGTGCAGCTGCGCCCACCCGGTGACGAGCGACGTGCCGTAGAGAGCCTTGAACTCGTCGAAGTCGGAGTCGTCGACGATGCGGGCGATGATCTCGCGCGGATCGAACGGCATCTTGAGATCGGGCGGCACGATGCCGAGCAGTTCCTCCTCGGGATACCGCGGCGGCTCGGGTGACGTCGTGGCAGGTGCGGGGCCACGCTTGCGCCAGTTGAGACGACGCACGATGCCGCGGCCCAGCCGGATCGCGTCGGGCTCGTCGACGGCGTAGAAGTCGGCGAGGCCGCTCGTGCGCGCGTGCATCGCCGCACCGCCGAGCGATTCGTCGTCGGCTATCTCGCCCGTGGCCGCCTTGACGAGCGGCGGCCCGGCGAGGAAGACCTTCGAGCGCTCCTCGATCATGACGACGTAGTCGCTCATGCCGGGCAGGTAGGCCCCGCCGGCCGTCGAGTTACCGAACACGATCGCGACGGTCGGGACGCCAGCCGCGGACAGCTGCGTCAGGTTGCGGAAGGTGGCACCGCCCGGAATGAAGATGTCCTTCTGGGTCTGCAGCTCCGCGCCACCGGACTCGACGAGCGAGACCACGGGCAGACGATTCTCTCGTGCCACGTCTTGGAGCCTCAAGGTTTTCCTGAGCGACCACGGGTTCGACGCTCCGCCCTTCACCGTCGGGTCGTTGGCGATGATCATGCACTCGACGCCCTCGACCACTCCGATACCGCCGACGACGCTGCCGCCGACGGCGAAGTCCGAGCCGTAACCGGCGAACGGGGCGAGCTCCAGGAACGGTGCGTCACGATCGAGCAGCAGTTCGATGCGCGCTCGCGCGGTGAGCTTGCCGCGTTTCGCGTGACGTGCGAGCGCCTTCTCACCGCCGCCGAGCACCACCTGCTGGGCGACTGCGTCGATCTCGTCGAGCTGGCTCTGCATCCCGCGGCAGTTCGCTTCGAACTCCGGTGACGCGGGGTCGACGACACTCTTCAAGACGGCCATGACAGGTCTCCTTCCGATGACGATCCGACGAGGTCGGCGGGAACGGCGATGTGTCGGGCTCGCAACCACTCCCCGAGGGCCTTGGCCTGCGGGTCGAAGCGAGCGCCGTAGGCGACGCCTTCGCCGAGGATTCCCTCGACGACGAAGTTGAGCGCGCGAAGGTTCGTGAGCAGGACGCGGGTCACGCTCAGGGTTTCGGTCTCCGGCAGCAGCCGCTTGAACTCCTCGACCGTGAGATTGGCGAGCAGCCACGCGTAGGCGTTGTCGTCGCGCGCCCACACCCCGACGTTGGCGCTGCCGCCCTTGTCGCCGGATCGAGCGCCGAAGATTCGACCGAGCTCGATGGTGCGAGTCGCGCCGGCAGTGCCGGGCAACGGCGGGCGGGCACCGACTTCGGTCAAGGGCTCGAGCGGTGCGGTCTCGCGCGGCGGGTCGATGGTGACGCGTCGGCCGTCCGGCAGAGTGACCCGATGACTGGGTACGCCCTGATCGACGTACCCAGCCGTGTAGACGCCGTACGCACTCCCTCCCGACGGCGGTCGGGTGAGGAAGCATCCGGGGTAACTCGCAAGGGCGATGTCGACGGCGGCAGCCGAGAAGGCGCGGCCCACGACGACGGCGTTCTGATCTCGAGCGACGACGCGCAGGATCGACGCGGCCCGCTCGATGGTGTCCGGGTCCGTGTGAGAGGTCTTGGCGAGTGACCACTCCACTTGGGCGGGCTGCGTCGTCATCGCGTGGGTCATCTGCTCCTTGACGAGATCAGCCTTGGCCTCGATGTCGAGGCCGGTGAGGACGAACTCCAACTCGTTGCGGAATCCGCCGAGGCGCGTGCAGGAAACCTTGGCCTTCGGCGGTGGCAGTTCACCGCGAGCACCGCGGACGAGCACTCGATCGGGGCCGACCTCGCTCACCTCGAGACTGTCGAGGCGCAGCACCGCGTCGGGGCCGGCGTAGCGAAGATCCTGGATCTCGTAGAGCAGTTGGCTCAGCACCGTCTCGCGCGTGACGGCACCGCCTGTGCCTTCGTGCTTCGTGATGACGGCCGAACCGTCGGAGCCGACCTCGGCGATGGGAAAGCCTGGCCGAGTCATGTCGGCGACTTCGCCGAAGAAGGCGAAGTTGCCGCCCGTGGCCTGGGTGCCGCACTCGATGATGTGCCCTGCCGCCATGGCGCCGGCGATCTCGTCGAGCTGCTCACGGCCCCAGCCGAAGTGGGCTATCGCCGGGCCGACGACGAGTGAAGCGTCCGTGACGCGGCCCGTGACGACGACATCCGCACCCGCTGTGCAGGCCTCCGCGATCCCGAACGCGCCGAGGTAGGCGTTGGCGAGAACCCCTTCACCGAGACCGAGGTCACCGGCGCGGGCGCTGAGGTCGTCGCCGTCGACGACGGCCACGACGAGGTCGAGCCCCTCCCCCTCGGCGAGTTCTCGCACTGCATCCGCACACCCGGCGGGGTTGAGCCCGCCGGCGTTGACGACGATGCGTACGCCCTTCTCCTTGGCGGTTCGCATGTTCTGTTTCATCGCGGCGACGAAGGTTCGCGCGTACCCAGCGGCCGGGTCTTTCATGCGGTCCTTGAACAGGATGAGCATCGTCAATTCGGCGAGGTAGTCGCCGGTGAGAACGTCGAGGTCGCCCCCTTCGAGCATCTCGCGCATGGCGGAGGGCCGATCGCCGTAGAAGCCGGAACAGTTCCCGACGCGCAGGCGAGCCTCGGGGCCTCCCGGGCTCGGCGCGTTCTCCATCTGCGTCATGCGACGAACATGTCACAGTCGAAATAAATAAACAAGCAAGCATGCTTGCTTTTGATTCAGGGCGGACCTAGCGTGCTGTCATGCGACTCACCAAGGACCACGCCGACTTCCGCTCGTCCGTCCGCCGTTTCGTCGACGACGTCATCAACCCGCACGCCGACGAGTGGGAGGCGGCCGGGCGTTTTCCGGCGCACGACGTGTTCGCCAAGGCCGCCGAGCAGGGGTTGCTCGGTATCGAGTACGACGGGGCCTACGGAGGTCTCGACGCCGACCACAGCTTCCAGATGGTCGCGGCCGAAGAACTCGGCGGCGCCCACGCCGCAGGTGTTCCCCTTGCCATCGGCGTTCAGACGATGATGGCCACCCCTTCCCTCGCGGAGTTCGGCAGCGAGGAACTCAAGCAGCGCTTCCTCGTTCCCGCCATCGCCGGCGAGCACGTCGCCGCCATCGGCGTCACCGAGCCGGACACCGGCTCCGACGTCGCGTCCCTGCGCACGAGCGCCCGCCGAGACGGGGACGATTGGGTGATCAACGGGCGCAAGATGTACATCACCAACGGCGCTCAGGCCGACTGGATCTGCCTGCTCGCGCGGACATCCGACGAGGGCGGCCACCGCGGGATGTCGCAGATCGTCGTGCCCACCGACATCCCAGGTTTCGAGGTCGTCAGCGTGCTGGACAAGCTCGGAAACCGCAGTTCCGACACCACGCTGCTCGCCTTCGACAACGTCCGCGTTCCGATCGAGAACACGATTGGTACACCCGGGCGCGGCTTCCAGCAGCAGATGAAGCAGTTCGTCACCGAGCGCATGTACGGCGTCTACGCGGCCACCGGTCAGTGCGACCGAGCCCTGCGCCTCACCCGCCAGTACCTCCACGAGCGCACGGTTTTCGGCTCCCCCTTGGCCTCCAAGCAGTACGTCGCGTTCCGGTTGACGGAGCTGCAGGCGCAGCTCGAACTCGTGCGCAGTCACAACATGCAGGCCTGCGAGGCGATTCTCGCGGGCGAGGACATCACCCGCGCCGCGACCGTCGGCAAGCTCATGGTCGGCCGTCTCATCCGCGAGGTCGCCGACACATGCCTGCAGTTCCACGGCGGTGGCGGCTACATCGAGGACACGTGGACGGCCCGCTTCTTCCGCGACGCCCGCCTCGTCTCCATCGGCGGTGGAGCCGACGAAGTGATGCTGCAGGTCCTCGCCCGCCAGGACGGCCTGCCGGCCTGAGCCGCCGGCGCACCTCCGCCCCCGTCACCGAAGGAGCAAACCCGTGGGAGCGAACCTGAAGGACCGCACGATCGTCATGTCCGGCGGCAGCCGCGGCATCGGCTTGGCCATCGCTCTGCGCGCAGCGCGTGACGGGGCCAACGTCGTCATGCTCGCCAAGACCGATCAGCCGCACCCCTCGCTCGAGGGGACGGTGCACACGGCTGCCACTGCGGTCGAGGAGGCGGGAGGGCGCGCCCTCGCCGTCGCGGGTGACGTGCGCAACGACGCCGACGTGACCCGCGTCTTCGAGCAGGCGGCCGAACGATTCGGGGGCGTCGACATCGTCGTCAACAACGCGAGCGCCATTGACCTGTCCTTGACGCAAGACCTGCCGATGAAGAAGTACGACCTCATGCAGGACATCAACGCCCGCGGCACGTTCCTCATGGCCAAGACGGCCCTGCCCTACCTCGAGCAATCGGATCGCGCCCACGTCCTGACACTGTCACCGCCGATCAATCTCGCGCCGCGCTGGGCCGGCTCCCACCTGGGCTACGCCATGGCGAAGTACGCCATGAGCCTCGTGACGCTCGGACTGGCCGAGGAGGCACGCGAAGCCGGGATCGCCGTGAACAGTCTCTGGCCGCGCACCACCATCGCCACCGCTGCGGTGCGCAACATCCTCGGCGGTGACGAGGCGATGCGCATCAGCCGCACCCCGCAGATCATGGCCGACGCCGCGCACGTCGTCCTCACCCGCGGGATGGACGCCGGCACAGGCCAATTCCTCATCGACGACGAGGTGCTCGCCTCGGCCGGCATCACCGACCTCTCCCCCTACGGCGGTGAGGCCGAGAGCCTCGCGCTGGATCTGTTCCTCGACCCACCCAGCGTCACAGAGTGAAAGGCTCGCCATGAAACCCGATCTGTCCCTCGTCGACCCTCTCCACCACCACCTGGCCACCCGCGTCAACGTGGGCGACGACCTCGTGCGCACCGCTGCGCTCTTTCCCGATCGGGTTGCGATCGTCGACGGCGACAAGGAAGTCACGTTCCGCACGCTCGTCGAGACCGCTGACCGCCTCGGTCACGGCCTGCGCTCGCTGGGCCTCGAGACGGGCGAGCCCGTCGCCGTCATGGTGACGAACTCCTGGGAGTTCCTCGCAACGTACTTCGCGTGCGCTCGCGCCGGACTCGTCTTCCTGCCACTGAATTACCTGCTCACCACCGCCGACCTCGTGTGGATCCTGAAGGACGCCGGGTGTCACGCACTCGTCAGCGACGCCGCGGTGCTCCCGCGCGCCCGTGAGATCGCCTCCCTCGGTGCCGGCATCACGCACCTCGTGGGGCTCGGAGCGCCGGCCCCCGAGATCGACGGAGTGACGTCGACGACGTGGGAAGGTCTTGTCGAGAACGCGCCCTCGGAACCACTCGAAGTCATCGTTCCCGAACGTGACGCCGTGCAGTGCCTTTACACCTCCGGCACGACGTCCAAGCCCAAGGGCGTTCTGACCAGTCACGTCGCCGTCAGCATCGCGCTGCTGAGCAACGCGCTCGCAACGGACCAGCCGTGGGGCGAGAAGTCGAACGTCATGGCCATCGCGTTGCCGCTCTTCCACGTCACCGCCCTCAACACCCTCGCCATGCCACCGCTGCGGATGGGCGGCACGGTGGTGCTCGCTGGCAAGTCGTTCACTGCGGATGGCATGCTCGATGCCATCGAGAAGCACCACGTCACGCACTTCGCGATGCTGCCGATGATGTTCGCCGCGTGCCTCGCGGAACAGAAGAAGCGTGCCCGTGACCTCTCGAGCGTCCGACGAGCCATCTACGCGATGGCTCCGATGCCCGCGCACATCCTGGCAGCGTCGGACGACCTGTTCCCCAACGCCGACGTGCTGCTCGGCTCCGGTCAGACGGAGGTCGTGCCGGCCACGACGATGCAGTGGCCCGAGCATCGTCACAGCGCAGCGGATTCGTGGGGCCCGCAGGCCCCCACGGTGTTCGCCACGACGATCACCGCAGGCCAGGTCAACGCGCGCAACGAGACGGGCGAGATCGTCTACCGCTCCCCCAACGTCTGCCTCGGGTACTGGAACAACGCTGCCGCGAACGAAGCTGCGTTCGCCGACGGCTACTTCCACTCCGGCGACGTCGGGCACCTCGACGACGACGGCGTCGTCTGGTTCACCGACCGCCTCAAGGACATCATCAAGACCGGCGGCGAGAACGTCTCGTCGCTCAACGTCGAACGCACTCTGATGTCACTCGGCGGTGTCGCCGAGTGCGCCGTCATCGGCGTGCCGCACGCGCGCTGGGGTGAGGCCGTGTGCGCCGTCGTCGTGCCGGACGGCTCGGTGGCCGAGGAGGAACTGCCGGATCGCGTCGTGGCGTACGCCCGCGAGCACCTCGCGCCCTTCGAGGTGCCCAAGCTCGTCAAGGTGACGGGCGACCTGCCGAAGACGGCAACGGGCAAACTGCAGAAGGCCCTCGTGCGCGAGATGGTTCAGCAGGACTGACTCGCGCCACACACCGAAGGCGCCGGACGAATACCGTTCGGCGCCTTCGGCATTGGCCCACTCAGGCGAGCCGCTCGGCCGCCGGCGCCTGGGCGACGGCCTCGGCGATCGGCACGTCACCGTCGGTGAACGGCAGCGCCTTGCCGATCGTGGAGTCGTCGGCGAGCACCGCGGCGATGACGCGGGCCACGTTGGCGCGCGACGCCTTCACGTCGCCGGGCGTCGTCGTGATCTCGATCGAACCGCTCGGCTCGTCCAGCGACAGCGACGTCGGCCCGACGAGCGTCCACTTCAGCGACGTGCCGCGCAGGTGCTCGTCCGCCTCCGCCTTCGCCTGGGCGTAGGTGTGGAAGTCGTTGTCCTCGGGCACCCCGTGATCGAGCGATGCGCCGAGGTAGGACACCATGACGTAGCGCTCGGGCCCGACGGCGGACGCAGCGTCCATCGTGCGGATCGCGGCGTCGCGGTCGACGGCGATGGTGCGCTCCGGGTCACCTCCTCCGGCACCGGCCGACCACACGAGAGCGTCGAAGCCCTGCTCGGTGAAGAGCTCCTTGATCTCCTCGGTGCTGAGGGCGGAGATGTCGGCGACGAGCGCTGTGGCTCCGGTCGCCTCGACGTCGCCCACGTGGTCAGGGTTGCGCACGATGGACGTCACCTCGTGCCCTGCCTCGACGAGCAGCGGTGCGGTGAGCAGTGCGATCTTGCCGTGTCCTCCGACGATTCCGACGTGTGCCACGGGACCTCCTCGGTCGATTGTGTTGGTCCTTCCTGACAACAGCGACGGTTCCGTCTCTATGCCCACGCCGTCAATTCGCTCGCTCAGTGAGCGGCCAGCACCTCGTAGCTCGCGGCGACGCGCTCGCGCCACCACGCCTCGCGCTCGGCGCTCGCCCGGTAGCGCTCGAGGCGTTCTGGGTCGAGCGCACGCGCGTCGTCGATCTGAGCGACTGTGAGGTTGCCACCCACCGGCACGAGCGATCGCTCGACGACGTCGCCGTCGAGCAGGTTGATCGTGCCGAGGCCACACGCGTGCTCGAGCCCCGGAAGTGCGGCCGCGAGCGCCAGGCCCGCCGCCATGCCGGGGCTCGAATCGAGCGCGGAACTGACGACCATGGGCAGGCCAGTCTCCTCCGCGATGCGCAGCGCGCCCGCCACCCCGCCGAGCGGTGCAACCTTGACGATGGCGAGGTCAGCGGCATGGAGTTCGACGACGCGCAGGGGGTCGTCGGCCTTGCGGATGGATTCGTCGGCGGCGATGCGCACGTCGACGCCCGATGCGGCGAGGCTTCGGCGCACGTGCGCCAGGTCATCGACCGGCATGACGGGCTGCTCGACGTATTCGAGGTCGAAGGCCGCGAGCCGCGTGATGGCTGCGACGGCGTCGTCGACGCCCCAGCCGCCGTTCGCGTCGAGGCGCACTCTGCCTTCGGGCCCCAGCCCGTCACGCACCGCGGCGACGCGGGCAACGTCGTCGTCGAGCGCCTGCCCCTTCTCCGCCACCTTGACCTTGGCCGTCGAGCAGCCGTCGAAGCGCGCGAGCACCCGCGGCACGTCGGCCGCCGGGACGGCCGGCACGGTGGCGTTGACGGCGACGACGTCACGCACCGGCTCGGGCCACCCCACGTACGCAGCCTCGAGGGCGGCCGCGAGCCATCGTGATGCCTCGTCCGGCTCGTACTCGAGGAACGGGGCGAACTCCCCCACGCCGCACGGCCCCTCGATGTAGGCGATCTCGCGGTGCTGCACGCCGCGAAAGCGCGTGTTGAGCGGCAGCGAGACGACCTTGAGGCCGTCGAGCAGGTCGGAGAGCGGGGGCAACGCCATGATCAAAGCCTAGGACCAGGTCAGATGCGCGGCCCGTGGAACCCGACGCCCGCTCCAGTGCGAACGTGGCTGCCCGGCGTCATCGGCGCGGGCTCGCGTTCTCCTGCTGCGCGCAGCCGATGCACAGCGTCGCTGTCGGCCGCGCTTCGAGGCGCGCATCGCCGATTGGCCCACCACAGCGGGCACAGGTGCCGTACGCGCCGTCGTCCAGACGCCGCAGGGCCGCCTCGATTTCACGCAGCTGTTCGCGCCCCTCCTGCGCGAGCGACGCGACCTGGGCGCGTGAAACGGCCACGGTCGAGCCCTCCGGATCGTGCTCGTCGTCGAGGTTGCTGTCGCGCACCGACTCGACGATGTCGGCGAAGCTCTCGTCGAGCCCCTTGAGCCGCTGCGTCGTCTCGGCACGTTTGGCGAGCAGCGCGGCGCGTGCATCGAACGTCATCCCGTCAGCGTAGACAGGCGCCGCAGTCGAACCACGTGGGAGGTCGGCCGCCGTCCGGGTGACGTTCTGGTGAACAACGCCTTCGACCGCGTCACGGCGCGTCATACGCATTTAGGTTCTTGTCATCGGGGAACGACCATCTCAGGGAGCAATCGTCATGGAGTTTTCGACAACGCAGGACATTCACGCGGACCTCGCAACGGTCTGGGCCGCACTCGGCGACCCGCAGAACTGGGTGAAGTGGATGGATGACCTCACCGGCGTGAAACCTGAGGACGGTACGACGGCCCCCGGGCCCGGCGCTCGGTACAGCGCCTCCCAGACCTGGTGGCGCTTCGACAATCAGCGCCTCACGATCCACGACTACCAGCCGAACGAGCGCCTCACGTACTCCGCGGAGACCACCGGCGGCGGCGTCACGTTCGAATACCCGCTGCGCCAAGTGGACGAGCGTCGCGTCGCTGTCGACTTCCTGCTGCGCATGGACAGCATCTTCGCCAAGGTGAACGCGTCCATGAGCGGCCCGCTGCTCGAGAAGAAGCTGAACGCCGAAGCCGCACAGCTTCGCGACTACTGCGAAGCGCAGGCGTCGACCCGCACCGCGTGAAGCGCGTCAGCGCACCCACGCGCGTTCGACGGCGTCGAGCATGACGTCGAACGTGCGAGCCGACTCCGCCTTCGGCTGATCGGGCCACAGTTCGAGTTCGAGCGACACGGCGCCGTGCACCGAGCCCCAGATGGCGAGCGCCGCCGCCTGCGGGTCGTCGCCGTGCAGTCGCCCCGCCTCAAACAATCGCGTCACGGTGTCGAGCAGGGGCTCGAATGCCGCCGCTTCGTGCGTCTCGCCGGCGCCGCCTGCGCGGCCGGTGAAGATGACGGCGTACAGGCTCGGATGCTCGATCGCCCATGCCCGGTAGGCGACGCCGAGACGCCTGAAGTCGGTGTGGGCATCCTCGCCCGTGACGGCATTCGCCTGCGCTGTGGCGAACGACAGAGTGGCCTCGTGAACGACGGCTGCGATGACGTCGTCCTTGCCCCCGATGAGTGAGTAGACCGCCGTGGTCGAGACGCCGGAGTCGGCGGCAAGGGAGCGCAACGAGAGTCCCGAGGCGCCCTCCGTCGCGATGACACGGGCAGCGCGTTCGACGATGCGCGCACGGTCGGCGTCGTCGTAGGTCTTGGGTCGAGGCACTTGACGACGGTAACAAAACATCGTTTTATAACAGTGTTACGGAAACCGGCGACCGGAGGCTGCCATGACCATCAACACTGCTCGCACGACGGCGACGACGGACGGCGATGTCACCGTCTTCCTCATCGGCATGCGCTTCAACTCGCTGTGGCGCCCCGACCGTTGGGGGCCTGTCGCCGTCGCGATGCCCCGGATGCTGAACCACCTCGTGCGGGACCCGGACGCCGGTTTGCTCCACCACGAACAGTGGTTCGGGCGCACCACGATCTCGGTGCAATACTGGCGTTCCCCTGAACACCTTCACGCCTTCGCCGCGGACGCCGACGCTCCCCACCTCAAGCCGTGGCGCGACTTCCGCAAGCTCGGGCGCGAGGGACACGTGGGCATCTGGCACGAGACCTACGTGTGCCCGCCCGAGGGGTACGAGTCGGTGTACGTCCACATGCCCGAGTTCGGCCTCGGGAAGGCGCTGGGCACCGTCCCGGTCGGACCGGGCCTGGCAACGGCCCGTCAGCGCCTGGCGCAGACCGGGGCACCTGTGGACGCCGCTGACGGCGAGATCCGATAGGGCTCACACTGGGGGCATGAATCGCGTCGCCGTCGTCACCGGAACCTCCAGCGGTATGGGCCTGCACGCCGCCGTGGCCCTCGCGAAGGCGGGGTGCACCGTCGTCGCGACGGTCCGCTCGAAGGAGCGCGCCGTCGCGCTCGAAGAGGCGGCGGCCGGCGCCGACGTCACACTCGACATCCGTGAACTCGACGTCACCGACCATGCCGCGAACGCCCGTTTCGTCGACGAGGTCGTCGCCGATCACGGCAGCATCGACGTTCTCGTCAACAACGCGGGCCGTGGATGCGTCGGCACCGCCGAGACCCTGCCGATGGAGACCGTGCGCGAGCAGATGGAGACGAACTACTTCTCCGTCGTCGCACTGACGCAGGCCGTCCTCCCGCACATGCGCGAGGCACGACGCGGAACGATCGTCACGGTCACCTCCGTCGGCGGCGTGGTCGGACAGCCGTTCGCCGACGCGTACTGCGCCGCGAAGTTCGCCGTCGAGGGCTTCATGCAGTCGCTCTCGACCGTCGCCGCTCACGTCGGCGTTCGCGTCTCCGTCATCGAGCCGGCTGCCGTGGCAACCCAGTTCGTCGACAACGTGGAGAAGATCGACGGCGGACCGTATCAGGAACAGCTCGACGCCTACCTCGCGCGCACGGCGGGCGCGTTCGCGAACGCGCAGTCGGCGGAGAGCGCCGGCGAGGCGATCGCGGGCGCGGCCCTCGCCGACGAGTACCGCTTCCGGTGGCAGACGAGCGACGCTGCCGCGACGTTCACCGGGGTGTCGCTCGGCGACCTCGACGGCTCGCGGGTTCTCGGTATGACGACGCCCTGGACGCAGGCCTGATCGGCTCGACCGACCCCGCACCGCAGCGAGCGACGATGCCTTCGGGCTCGCCACACTGGCGTTTGTCCCCGCGAGAGGAAAGCCGGCTCAGTGTGCGCCGCTGGCGCCGAGCTCGATGAGCAGCACACCCACGACGATGCAGCCGATGCCGACCCACATCGTCCGGGTGAGAGGCTCGTCGAAGAGCACGCGGCTCGCGAGCGCCGTGAGCGCGACGCCGCAGGCGGCCCACGTTCCGTAGGCGACGCCGAGCGGGACGCCTGCGGCCAACGTCAGGGCGAGCAGGGTGAACGCGGCGAGGTATCCCGCCACCACGGAGGCGTACCAGCGCCGACGCCCGGTGACGGTGGCCTGCCGCAGCGAAAGGGTTGCCGTCACCTCGCAGAGGATGGCGACCGCCAGGTAAGCCCACCTCACGACGCTGCCTCCACCGTGTCGCTCGCCTTGGGGTGCGAGCCGAACTCGACGAGCAGAACACCTGCGATGACGAGGAGCACGCCGAGGCCCATGAGGGGCGTCAGAGGTTCACCGAAGATGGCGGCACTGAGAACGGCGGTGAGTGCGACGCCCGTGGCGCCCCAGATGCCGTAGGCCTTGCCGACGGTCATTCCCGTACGCAGCACGAGGGCGAGCAGAGCGAGTGACGCCGTGTACCCGACGGCGGTGAGGACGTACCAGGCAGGCACATCGACAGCCGCCTTCATGGCAAGCGAACCGGAGACCTCACACGCGACCGCAACGGCCAGCAACCACCATGCTCTCACCGCTCCAATGTCTCACTCGGCGTCGATTTCTCGCTAGTTCGCTTGTCCGACAGGGCAGTACGAAATGCCGATCAGAAGTACCAGGGGAAGCCCGACCAGTCGGGGTCGCGCTTCTCGAGGAACTGGTCGCGCCCCTCGACAGCCTCGTCGGTCATGTACGCGAGGCGCGTGGCTTCGCCGGCGAAGACCTGCTGGCCCATGAGGCCGTCGTCGGAGAGGTTGAACGCGAACTTCAGCATGCGCTGCGCCTGCGGCGACTTGCTCATGATCTCGCGGGCCGCCTGGAGGGCATCCGATTCGAGTTCGTCGTGCGCGCTGACGATGTTGACCGCGCCCATGCGGTGCATGTCGTCGGCCGTGTACGTGCGGCCGAGGAAGAAGATCTCGCGCGCGAACTTCTGGCCCACCATCTTCGCGAGGTACGCGGAGCCGTAGCCGCCGTCGAAGGAACCCACGTCGGCGTCGGTCTGCTTGAAGCGCGCGTGCTCGCGGGAGGCCATCGTCAGGTCGCAGACGACGTGGAGGCTGTGGCCGCCACCGGCTGCCCAACCGTTGACGAGGCAGATGACGACCTTCGGCATCGTGCGGATGAGGCGCTGCACCTCGAGGATGTGAAGACGCCCACCCTCGGCCTTGACGCGTAGTTCGTCGACGCCGGTCGCCGTCTGGTCGCCGTCGTGGTCGGCCGCGTACTGGTAGCCCGAGCGGCCGCGGATGCGCTGGTCGCCGCCCGAACAGAACGCCCACTTGCCGGCGCTGCCGGTGCCCTCCGGGCCGGGGCCGTTGCCGGTGAGGAGGACGACGCCGACGTCCGGCGTGCGACGCGCGTGGTCGAGCACGCGGTACAGCTCGTCCACGGTGTGCGGGCGGAACGCGTTGAGCACCTCAGGGCGGTCGAACGCCACGCGCACGCAGCCGAGTTCGACGCTGCGGTGGTAGGTGATGTCCGTCAGATCCTCGAACCCCTCGACGACCTTCCAGGCCGTGGGGTCGAACGGGTTGCCCGGCTGCTTCTGCGTCTCGTCATTCACGCCGGTCAGCCTATCGGTGCCTCCTCGGCGTGGTGCGTCACGCGTGAACGGACGCCGTCACCTCGTCGGGGGTGTCCTCCGGCGGCGTGATGGTGCTGGCCGAGCGCGACGCAGTGATGGCGGAGCCGGCGCCGGCGATGACGACGAGCGCCACAGCGAGAGCACTGACCATGCCGAAACCCTGATCGAGCAACAGGCACCCGGCGAGCGCCGCGATGACGGGCTCGAGCGCCAGCAGCACCCCGAACACCGCCTTCGGCAAAAGACGCAGCGCAGAGAGTTCCAAGCCGTACGGAATGACCGACGACAGCATGCCGACGCCGAGCGCCAGCATGAAGAAGTGGGTGTCCGTGAGGCCCTCGACAGCCCCGGGAGCACCGAACGGCATGATCGCGAGCGTGCCGATGACGAGTGCCATCGCGAGACCACCCGCACCGTCGAGGAGCGAGCCGACGTGCTCGCTCGCCAGAATGTAGAGGGCCCAGAAGAAACCCGCGCCGAGCACGAACGCGACGCCCACCGGGTCCAGCGAGCCGCCCACGTCGTCGAGACCGAGCATCGCGACGCCGGCGAGGGCGAGGCAGATCCACGCGAAGTCGCGCAGTTTGCGCGAGAGCACCGCCGCGAGACCGAGCGGGCCGAGAAACTCGATGGCCACGGCCGGACCGAGCGGAATGCGCGCAATCGCCTCGTAGAACAGGCCGTTCATGCCGGCCAACGACAGGCCGAACGCGACGACGGCGAACCACTGCCGCTTCGTCCAGGTACGCAGCTTCGGACGGGTGACGAGCAGCAGGAGCATGGCGGCGAAGCCGAGACGCAACGTCGTCACGCCCGCGGCGCCGATCTCCGGGAAGAGCTGGACGGCGAGGCCGGCACCGAACTGCAGCGACGTGCAGGATCCGATGACCATGAGCACGGCGGGGGCTGTGCCGCCCCGGGTGCGCAGACGTGGGGTCGACAACGAGCCACCTCCTGAGAGCGCTTCGGGCCGACGCGTGGACCCAATCAGTCATGAATGCGGCCAACCGATCGGGCCGCATTCACCCACCGTAGAGCCGCGGCATGCCGCGTTGGAAGAGGGGTCCGCCCGCCGAGCAGTTCGGCGGGCGGACCGAGCGCCGGACGCGCCGGTCAGGACGTGCGGAACACCTTGTGCTGGGCCGCCTGAGCGCGCGGGCGCACGACCATCTGGTCGATGTTGACGTGCTCGGGCAGCTCCGCGATGTACGTGACGGCGTCCGCGATGTCCTCCTGCGTCAGGGGCGCCTCGACTCCCGCGTAGACGGCTGCGGCCTTCTCCTCGTCACCGTCGAAGCGCACGAGCGCGAACTCGTCGCTCTTGACCATGCCCGGGTCGATCTCGCACACGCGCACGGGCTTGTCGAACAGTTCGAGGCGCAGCGAACCCATCATGGCGCGCACCGCATGCTTGACGCCGCAGTACCCGCCGCCACCCTCGTACGAGACGAGCCCGGCCGTCGAGCCGATCGTGATGATGACGCCGTGCGCCGCTTCGAGGGCGGGCAGCGTCGTCTGGAGCGTCGAGAGCGTGCCGAGCACGTTGATCTCGTACATGCGACGCCAGTCGTCGAGGTCGGCGCTCGCCACAGGGTCGGTGCCGAACGCTCCCCCGGCGTTCGCGACGAGGACGTCGACGCAGGGCCCGGCCTCGGCGGCGAGACGCTCGACGTCCTCGCGGTTCGTCACGTCGCACTGGACGGCGCGGCCGTCGATCTCGCGAGCGAGCTCCTCGATGCGATCGAGACGACGGGCCGCGCACACGACCTCGTAGCCCTTCGCCGCGAGCGCGCGGGCGCTGGCCCGCCCGATGCCGCTGCTCGCACCCGTCACCACTGCCACCTTGCGATTCGTCATGGGCTCATTGTGTCGCGTGGTCTCCACAATGAGCGCTCAGGTCCGCGGTGGAGGGCTGCAGATGAGTACGGTCAGAACTGTGCGCCGCGCGATCCTCCGCAGGCGATGAACTCAACGCCTGAAGGGGAGCCATGGTCCGTATCGGAGTCGCCGTCATCGTCGTCGGCCTGTGCCTGTGGGGGCTCGGCGAGTACAGCAACCGCAACGACGAGGTGATCGGGGCGAACATCGGCGCCGGCCTGATGATCCTCGCGAGTTGGGCCGTCATCGCGATCGGAGCGGTCATCACGCTCATCGGCGCGCTGCGTCAGGCCCGACGACGAGGCTGACCCGCCATCGTTGGTGACGGTTGGGGTTCTTGGTGACGGTCAAGCGTCACCAAGAACCCCAACCGTCACCATGTACCCTGCGCGGCTCGCCGACCGGCGTGACTAGGGTGAAGGACATGCCCGAGCTCGTTCCGTTCCCCGTCGACCGCGCCGACATCACCGGCTACTACGAGGCCCTCGCCGCCGCCCTCGATGGCGCGGGACCGGCGCTCGCGCCGTACGAGGCGGGCACCCCGGCACCCGAGTTCGACGCCGCCGCACTCGCCGCCGCACCGGACGACCTCGCCCTCGTCGTCGCGACGAGCGGCTCCACCGGTACCCCCAAACGCGCGATGCTGACGCGCGGCGCTCTCGTCGCGAGTGCTACCGCCACCCATGACCGCATCGGCGCCGGGACGTGGCTTCTGCCGCTGCCGCCCCACCACATCGCCGGCACCCAGGTGATCGTCCGCTCCATCGTCTCCGGCACGACGCCCACCGTCCTCGACGCCTGGAGCCTCGAGGGCTTTACGAAGGCGACCGGCCTCGTCGCCCGAAACGCTCCCCCGTTCTCGCCGATCCACACGAGCCTCGTGCCCACCCAGTTGCGCGACCTGCTCGACGGTGACGACGAAACACACACGCGCGCCCTCGCCGCGGCCCGGCGGTACCGCAGCATCCTCGTCGGCGGCTCCGCCACACCCCGCGCCTTGCTGGAGCGGGCCCGTGAGGGGGGCCTCTCCGTCGTCACGACGTACGGCTCGAGCGAGACCTCCGGCGGTTGCGTCTACGACGGCACCCCGCTGGACGGCGTCGGCGTACGCGTCATCGAGCCCGACGACGACGGTGTCGGTCGCATCGCCCTCACGGGCCCGACGCTCGCCTCCGGTTACCTCGGAGACCCCGAGCGCTCCGGCGCCACGTTCGTCGACGAGGCCGGCGCACGTCACTTCCTCACCGACGACCTCGGCAGCTTCGACGGCACCCTCGCCATCACCGGACGCATCGACGACGTCATCACGACCGGTGGCTACAAGGTGAGCCCGCGCGTCGTCGAGGAAGCCGTCCAACGCGTTCCCGGAGTGCGCGACGCCGTCGCCGTCGCCCGCCCGCACGAGCGCTGGGGCCAGACCGTCGCTGTGGCAATCGTCACGGACGCGGCCGTCGATGCAACCGAGGGACTCTCCGAACGTCTGCTCATCGAGTGCCGAAAGTCGTTGCCGCCCTATGCGGTTCCACGATTGGTTCGCTACGAGGAGGCCCTGCCGCTGACGGGCGTGGGCAAGCCGGATCGCGCGTTCGTCGCTCGCCATGACCAGTGGCAGAATTTGCGCTAGCACTTCTGCTTCCTTGCCGATACGACGGAGAAAAAGACACGGATGGCCACGCTCAACCAATGGGTCGAAGGCGCACGCCCCCGCACCCTGCCCGCCGCCGTTGCACCGGTCGCCGTGGGCACCGGCGCCGCGTACGCGCTGGACCGGGGCAACGCCGGCTTCGCACTGCTCGCGCTGTTCGTGGCGCTCTTCCTCCAGATCGGCGTCAACTACGCCAACGACTACTCCGACGGCATCCGCGGCACCGACGAGGACCGTGTGGGGCCCGTTCGACTCGTCGGTCAGGGCCTCGCGAACCCGTCCAACGTGAAGCTCGCCGCGTTCGCCAGTTTCTTCGTGGCCGCCTTCGTCGGTCTCGCGCTCATCACGCTGGCCAACACCCCGTGGCTGCTGCTCGTCGGGGTTGCCGCCATCATCGCCGCGTGGAAGTACACCGGCGGTAAGAACCCGTACGGCTACCAGGGCCTCGGCGAGGTCTTCGTCTTCATCTTCTTCGGCCTCGTCGCAGTGCTCGGCACCACGTACACCCAGGCCAAGGAGATCTCCGTTCCGGCGATCGCCGGCGCTGTCGGCGTCGGTGCCATCGCCTGCGCGATCCTCGTGACGAACAACCTGCGCGACATCCCCTCGGACTCCGAGGTCGGTAAGAACACTCTCGCCGTCCGGCTCGGCGACCGCGCGACGCGCATCTTCTACGCCGCCCTGGTGGCTGTCGCGGCCCTCGCCGTGGGCGTCTGCGCCGTCTACCACCTGCCCGCCGCCGCCGGTTTCGTGTCCCTCGTCCTCGCGGTGCCGCCACTGCGTCGTGTTCTCGGCGGGGCCACGGGCCGCGACCTCGTACCCGCCCTCGCCGGCACCGGACGTTTCCAGCTCGCCTACGGCATCCTGCTCGGCGGGGGCCTCCTCGCCGCGCACTTCATGAGCTGAGAATCTCGACAACACGCACGAACGCCCGCTTCCTCATGGGAGCGGGCGTTCGTCGTCTGTCCAGGTCACCAGTCGGTGGCCTCGCAGTGCTTCGTGTCCGTTTCCACCTGCAGCGTGGCGTGCTCGACGCCGAACTCCTCACGCAGCAGCACGCTGGCCTCACGCAGCGTCGCGTCGTGCGCTGCAGAGGTACGCGCGACCAAGTGGGCCGTCGCCACGTTCATGCCGCTCGTGAGCTGCCAGACGTGCAGGTCGTGCACGTCCTCGACCGAATCGAGCTCCATGAGAGCGGCGAGCATCTCCCGCGGCTCGACGTCGGCCGGGGCGTGCTGACCGAGCACGGCGAGCACCTCGCGCCCGAGTATCACCGCACGAACGGCGACGAAGGCCGCGATGGCCAACGCGATCACGGTGTCCCACCACGTCGCCCCGGTGAAGCGAACGAGAAGCGCTGCGACGATGACACCGACGGAGCCGAGCCCGTCGGCGAGAACCTCGAGGTAAGCGCCGCGAACGTTGAGGCTCTCGCTGGCCCCTGCACGCAGCAGCACGAGGCTGATGGCGTTGATGACGAGCCCGATCACACCGACGACAAGCATGACGCCGGACGCGGGCTCCCCCGGCGCACCGAAGCGTCCGATCGCCTCGACGGCGATGTACACCGACACCCCGAGCATGACGAGGACGGCGAACCCGGAGGCGAAGACCTCGGCGCGGTAGGAACCGAACGTCCGCTGCCCTGTCGTGTCCTGCCGTGTTGCGATGCGGGTGGCCACGAGAGCCGCACCGAGCGTCACGACGTCGGCCGCCATGTGGCCGGCGTCGCTGATGAGTGCGAGCGAATTCGACATAAGACCGGCGACGAGTTCGACGACGAAGAACGCGAGGACCAACCCGAAGGAGACGGCCAGGCGCCACCGATGGCGTCCGGCCGCGGAGCCCCCTGCGGCGATCGTGGGGCCGTGCGAGTGACCGTGGCCCACGTCAGGCCTCGCTCGCGTCGTGGTCGATGTGGGCGCGGGTGACGTCGAGCAGCATCCGCACGTGCCCGTCGGAGATGCGGTAGAACACGGTGCGGCCCGCCCTGCGCCTCACGACAACCCCGGCCGATCGCATGAGTCGCAGCGCCTGCGAGACCGTCGTCTCCGCGACCTGCGTCGCCTCGGCGAGGTCGCAGACGCACAGTTCACCCGCATCGAGCAAGGTGTACAGCAGGCGCGCACGCGTGGGGTCGCCCAGCACCTTGAAGATGCCGCTGATCTCCTCGATCACCTCGTCCGGCGGAAGTGCCTCCCGCGCCAGGGCGACCTTGCACGTGCTGGCCGCCCCGGGGGCGCACGCATCGAGCGGTTCGACAGTCGGCGACACGAGGACTCCTCAACATCTGAACGAATGATCAGGTGTTAGCGTAATTCCCGACGCCCACACCTTCAAGGAAGATCATGAAGAAGCCGGCTGTCGCCATCGCCCTCGTCGCCGTTCTCGTTGCCGCTGTCGTCGGATCCCTGAGCCTCCTCAACCGCTCGCCGAAGCAAAGTACGGGCACCTCCACATCCACCGCTTCCTCAAAGGCCCCGCCGTCCGCCGACGTCGTTGCCACTGACAGCCACCGCCTGCAGAAGTCTCCTGACGGCTCCCCCGTCCTCGTCGAGTTCCTCGACTTCGAGTGCGAGGGGTGCCGCGAGGCCTACTCGTTCGTCGAACAGTTGCGCGAGGACTACAAGGGCAAGGTCACCTTCGTCATTCGCTACTTCCCGATGCCGGGTCACAGGAACGCCATGAACGCTGCGCTCGCCGTCGAAGCCGCCGCGCAACAGGGCAAGCTGCAGCAGATGTACTCCACGATGTACGAGCGTCAGGCGCAATGGGGTGAGAAGCAGACCTCGCAGGCGGCGGTCTTCCGCGGCTATGCAAAGGAACTCGGCCTCGACATGGCCGCCTATGACAAGGCTGTTGCCGGGCCCTCGACGAAGGCTCGTGTGCAGAAGGACCGCCAGGCGGGAGTGAAGGCCGGCGTCGACGGCACGCCCACGTTCTTCCTCGACGGCCGGCGCGTCAGCGTCGATTCGACCGAGGCCTTCCGCTCGCTCATCGATGACGCACTGAAGTGATGAACGGACGCGTCGCAGCGCGCCGGAACTGACGAAGGCGCCCCCTGGTTCGTACAGAACCAGGGGGCGCCTTCGCCAGTTGAGGGAGGATCACTCGTCGTCGTTGTCCTCGGCCTCGCGCAGTTCCTTGGAGCGCTCGCGGCGACGCTCGACGCGGCTCTCCACGACGTCGACCGTCTCCTGACGGAAATGGTTGAGCGCGAAGAAGCTGATGACCGTCGAGGCGATGGCCGCCACGATGAGCAGCAGGAAACCACGGAGCCCGACGAGCCAGCCGACGCTGAGGCAGCCGAAGAAGACGAGGAGGCGCAGGACGGTGTAGCGCGCGACAGGTGCCATGGATCAGAGCCCCGAGTAGGAGTGCTGGCCGACGAAGTACACGTTGACGACGCCGTAGTTGATGAGGATGCAGGCGAAGCCGATGATGACGACGACGGCGGCCCTGCGACCGCTCCACCCGGCCGTCACACGGCTGTGCAGGTAGGCCGCGTACACGATGAAGATGACGAGGGACCACACTTCCTTCGGGTCCCAGTTCCAGTAGGTGCCCCAGGCCTCCTGGGCCCAGATGGCGCCGGCGAGGATCGTGAACATCCACAGCGGGAACGCGATGATGTGCACGCCGTACGCGAGACGGTCGAGGGTCTTGGAATCCGGCAGGGCCTTGAGGAAGCCGCCCGTCTTGCCCTTCTCCTCACGGTTGAGCTGCGCGAGGTAGAGGCAGGTGATGACGAAGCCGATGGTGAACAGACCGATCGACAGCGTTGCCACCGTCACGTGGATCGACAGCCAGTACGACTGCAGCGACGGCATGAGCTTGCTCGCCTCGGTGTAGTACACGAGGGCCGCGAGCATGATGAAGAGGACGGCGGGGAGCGTGACGAACGCACCGAGCCAGCGCACGTCCTTGCGCAGGCTCCAGCCGAGGAAGCACACGAGCAGGAATGCGGTGCCGACGAGGTCGAACTCGTACATGTTGCCCAGCGGCGGGCGACCGACGGCGAATCCGCGCAGCGCGATGCCGAGGACGAGCGCCGCCGTTCCGAGCCACGTCAGGGCCATGCCCGTGCCGGCCCACTTGCGCGGTGCCGGGTCGGCAGGAAGATCGCTCCCGCCGTCGCCGTCGAGGTCACGCTTGGAGGAGTGGGTCTCGGTACGCTCGAGGACGGCCGTGGCGCCGCCCGCCGACTTCTCCCTGCTCGAGGTCGTGGATGCACCCTCAGCGGCGTCCTCGTCCCCGGTGTGGGCAGCGGCTTCGCCGGTACGCTCCTTGCGGCCCGGGGTCTGTGCCAGGTCGACACAGAACGCCAGCATGGCCAACGTCAGGACGAGCCCGGAGGCGTAGACGGCGTACGTTGAGTTCTGGGCGAGGGCGCTGTTGGCCTCGTCGATGAGGGCGAAAGCGGACATCATGCCTTACCTGTCGTTCCGGTCGTGACGGCGCGAGCCTGGATGCGTTCGAAGATTTCGTCGACCGCGAGAGCGAGCCTGGGGTCCTCGCCCTTGGCGAGGCCACCGATCTCCACCACTGTACGCGGTGCGCCCGAACCGTCTGCGTCCGAGGCCGGGCGCACCCGGACGAAGACGCGGCGGCGGCGAATCATGAGCGACAGCACGAGGCCTGCGAGGGCCGTGACGGAGAAGATGAGAGCGGGCAGCTTGCCCGGGTCGTGCCGGATCGAGAGACCCGCCCAACGCGGCACCGACTCGAAGGTGACCGAACCCATGTTGTTCGGCAGCTTCACCGTCTGACCGAGTGCGATCTGCAGACGAAGGGGCTGGCCCTTCTCGTCCTTGACCTGCGTCATCTTCTCGGTGTCGAGGCTGAAGACCGACTGCGGGCGGCCGTTCGGGTAGAGGTCACCCTTGTAGACGCCGAGGTAGAGCGCGGGAGCCTTCGCGTCCGGGAAGGCCGAGCTCGGGCCCTTGTTCGGGTCGACGTAGGCCGTGGGCAGGAAGAAGCCGAACAGACCCACCTGGTCCGGCGAGGCCCCGGGGATCTTGAACGCGCCCGTCGACTTGTACTGGTTGTCGACGGCGAGGAACGGCGTCGACTGGTCGTACAGGACGTTGCCCTTTGCGTCCTTGTACGTGATCTTCGGCGCGTAGCCGTTACCCAGGAGGTAGACCTCGCCGCCGCCGACCTTGAGCGGGTGGTTGACGCGGATCTGGTCCTGCTGCCACTTCGCCTCCGGCGACTCCTTGAAGTGGACGTCCGCGGTGAAGTCACGCGGCTGCCCCCACTGCGGGCTCGTGGGGTCGACCTTGTCCTCGAAGATGACCTTGAGGCTGTCCATCTTCAGCGACCAGTCGGGCAGATCCTCCTCGAGGTCGACCCAGGGGCCGAGCTTGAGGGTGTCGTAGCGGGTCATCGTCGAGGTGAACCCACTCTGGTCGGGCACGATGACGTCGCCGCGCCAACCCCACACGTGGCCACCGGCAACGGCGACGATGATGCCGACGAGGCTGAGGTGGAACAGCAGGTTGCCGGTCTCACGCAGCATGCCGCCCTCGGAGGCAACCTCGAGGTCGCCCGTGTCCTTGCGGATCTTGAAGCGCTTGCGTCGGAGAACCTCGCGCGCGGCCTGCGCGACGGCCTGGGGGCTGGCGTCGAGCGTCTCGTTGCGGTGAGCCGGCAGGCGCTTGATGTTGCGCGGCATCTTCGGCGGCCCGGAACGCATCGCCTTCCAGTGCACCTTGGTGCGCGGGATGATGCAGCCGATGAGCGAGACGGCGAGCAACAGGTAGATCGCGGCGAACCACGGCGTGCTGTAGACGTTGAACATCCCGAGGCGATCGAGCCACGGGAACAGGTCGGGGTGGTCCTGCTCGTACTGGGTGACGCGGGTGGCGTCGATCGAGCGCTGCGGGAAGATCGAGCCCGGCACGGCCGCGATGGCCACGAGCAGCAGCAGGAATAGCGCCGTGCGCATCGTCGTCAGCTGGCGCCAGAACCAGCGCAGCATGCCGAGGACACCGATGCTCGCGCCGGCCTTGCCCGACGTGCCGGACTTGCCACCGGCCTTCGCGCCGCCTCGCGGCGACTTCTTGGCGGCTGCGCCCTTCGCTGCGTCGTCGCTGGTCTCGGGCCCGTTGTTGCCCGGGGCCTTCTTGGCTGCCACTAGATCACCGTTTCGAACTGGTTGACGAGGTTGGACTGGACGAGGGCCATGAGTTCCTCCCATAGCCCGCTCACCATGAGCAGGCCCATGGCGATCATGAGAGTGCCGCCGACGATCTGGATCGGACGGTGGTGGTCACGAAGCCACTTCGACGCCTTCTCGGCACGGCTCCACCCAGCGGCGATGAGGATGAACGGCAGGCCCATGCCGAGCGCGTAACAGACGGTGAGGAACAGAGCCCTCCCCTGGCTGTCCGCGTTGAGGGACGTATTGGCCGCCACCAGCGTGCCGAGAACCGGCGAGATGCAGGGAGCCATCCCGAGACCGAACGCGGCACCGAGCAACGGTGCCCCGACGAGGCCCGCGGCCGGGCGCCAGCGCACCGTGAAGCCTCGCTGGCCCACGACGCCGAGGAACATGAGCCCCATGAGGATGACGACGACGCCGCCGATGCGCGTGAGCAGACTGCGGTGAGCTCCGACCGTGTCGTAGACGAGGCTGACGGCGGCCTGGATGCCGACGAAGACGACGGAGAATCCGAGCACGAACAGGCACGCGCCGAGCACGAGTCGGGTGCGTCGCTTCTCGTCCGTCAAGCCCGTGACGTAGGCGAGGAAGCCCGGCACGAGCGGCAGCACACACGGCGACGCGAATGAGACGACCCCCGCGAGCGCAGCGAAGAAGATCGCGAGCGGCAACGCGCCGTTCGCGACGATCTGTTCGGGGGAACTCGTCAGGTGAGCGAGCGCCGCAACGCCGGAGCTCAAGCCTTCTCCGCAAGCACCTTGTCGACCATGTTCCGCACCGTGGTCTCGGTGGTGGAACCGGAGACGCGTGCCGCGATGCGCCCCTGCTTGTCGAGCACGAGCGTCGTCGGCGTGGCCACGACCTTGCGCTGCAGACCCTGCAGGTTCTGCCCGTCGTCGTTCTTCAGCGACGGGTAGGTGGCGCCCCACTTCTTGAGCGTGGACTTGGCGACGGCGTCGGAGTCACGCTGGTCGAGGCCCATGAACACGACGGGCTTGTTCGCGTTGTCGTAGTTCTTCCACGCCTTCTCGAGGTGCGGCGTCTCGGCCTGACACGGGCCGCACCACGCACCCCACACGTTGAGGACGACGACCTTGCCGCGCTCGGACTCCACGTTCCACTTCTTGCCGTCCAGCGTCTCGCCGGTGAGCTTCACGGGCTCGGCACGCTTGGCGGCCGCAAGTTCTTCGACGGAACCGTCACCGGCCACATAGCCCTTGTTGTCTCCGGCTTGGGCCTGCTTGCTGATGCTGTCGTTCTGCTCGCTACCGCACGCACTCAGACCGAGGGTGACGGCAAGGGCGAGCGACGTCGCTGCGGTTGCCTTGAGCGATCGGGCACGGCGCGCCATCAGGCACCCACCGACTGTGTCGAGTTGGGCAGCAGGCGACCCGCGGGCTCGGCGTACTGGACGCCGGTGATCTCGTCACCGGTGAACTCGATCGTCGTGACCGACGCGAGCGTGCACTCACGCGATCGCGGGTCGTGCCACAGGCGCTTGCCCTCGGCGAAGCGACGGGCCGTCCACACGGGCAGCTGGTGGCTGACGACGGCGGCCTCGTGTCCGGCCGCGGCGTCACGGGCGTCGAGGATGGCGGTGTACATGCGCTCGGCGATCTCCTGGTACGGCTCTCCCCAGCTCGGCCGCAGCGGGTTGACGAGCTTCGGCCAGAAGCGGGGCTGGAGCAGTTGCTTGGGGTTCGATCCAACGGTCAGGCCCTCGAAATCGTTCCCGGCTTCGATGACGCGCGGGTCGAGGACGACGGGCAGATCGAGCTTCTCGGCGAGCGGCGCGGCCGTCTCCTGCGCACGCTCGAGCGGCGAGCTGACGAGGTAGGTGATGTCGCGCGGAGCGAGCCACTGGCTCGTCAGTTCGGCCATCTCACGGCCGAGCTCGGAGAGGTGGTAGCCGTCGAGGCGCCCGTAGAGCACCCTCTTCGGGTTGAACACCTCGCCGTGACGCACGAGGTGCACCAGCGTCTTCGTCGTGGGGGTGGGAGCCTCGGTCGACGGGGAAAGCGGGACGTCGTTCGTCATGGTCAGAGTGTCGCAGCCGAGTCTGTGGAAGCGGCCGCGGCTCGCGCGGCGGCGGGCAGGGCGTCGATCACATGCGCGACGGCCTCGTCGTCGTGCGACGCGGAGACGAACCACGACTCGTAAGCCGACGGCGGCAGGTGGACGCCCTGGTCGAGCATTGCGTTGAAGAAGCGCGAGAAGGCCTCGGTGTCCTGGTCCTTCGCGTCGTCGTAGTTCGTGACCGCGCCGTCGCGGAAGAAGATCGAGAACATCGAGCTCGCCCACTGCACGGTGTGCGGTACACCGGCCTTCGTCAGTTCGGCGGAGGCGGCGTCGGCGATGGCGTGCGCCGTGGAGTCGAGGTGGGCATACACCTCGTTGGTGCAGCCCTGCAGCGTGGCGAGGCCCGCGGCCGTGGCCACGGGGTTACCCGCCAGCGTGCCCGCCTGGTAGACGGGACCGTCGGGCGCCAGCATGCCCATGAGGTCGGCGCGGCCACCGAAGGCGGCCGCGGGGAAGCCACCGCCCATGACCTTGCCGAAGGTGAACAGGTCGGGGGCGCTCTCACCCTGCTGGCCCTCGTGGCCGAACCAGCCGGCGGCGGAGCAGCGGAAGCCCGTCATCACCTCGTCGGAGACGAGCAGGGCGCCGTGCTTGGTCGTGATGTCGCGCAGCGCCTTCGTGAAACCGGCTGCGGGCGGCACGACGCCCATGTTGCCGGGCGATGCCTCGGTGATCACGGCGGCGATCTCGTCACCGTGCTCGGCGAAGGCAGCTTCGAGCGCGGAGACGTCGTTGTAGGGCAGGACGATGGTCTCGCTGGCGCTCGACTTCGGCACGCCGGCCGTGTCGGGAAGGGCGAAGGTGGCGACGCCGGAGCCGGCTGCGGCGAGCAGCGCGTCGACGTGGCCGTGGTAGCAGCCTGCGAACTTCACGATCTTGCTCCGGCCCGTGGCGCCGCGCGCGAGGCGGATGGCCGACATCGTTGCCTCGGTGCCGGAGGAGACGAGGCGCACCTGCTCGACGGGCTCCACGCGGCGCACGATCTCGGTGGCGAGGGCAACCTCGTTCTCACTCGGGGTGCCGAAGCTGAAGCCGCGCGAGGCCGCGTCCTGGACGGCGGCCATGACGTCGGGGTGGGCGTGGCCGAGGATCATCGGGCCCCACGAGCAGATGAGGTCGACGTAGCGGTTGCCGTCGACGTCCGTGAGCCACGGCCCCTTCGCCTCGCGAATGAACCGCGGCGTGCCGCCGACGGCACGGAAGGCGCGCACCGGCGAGTTCACGCCACCGGGCGTCACCGTGCGTGCGTGGGCGAGGAGTTCTGCGGACTTCGAGGTGCTTCCACTCATGTCGTCATTCTCCCATCGACGTCTGACAACAGCCTTGGTGGGCCTCGGGCCTACCGACCGCCCATTTCCTCGTGCACGCGACGCATGCCGTCACCGACGACCTGGAGCTGCTCGCGCGGCATCGTGTCGACGAAGTGGCGGCGCACGCTCTCGACGTGAACGGGCGCTGCCTGGAGAAGCGCCTCGTAGCCACCGTCGGTGAGGACGAGTTCGACGCCTCGCGAATCGCTGGAGCACGACTCGCGCTCCACCCAGCCACGGCGCTGCAGCCTGGTGGCGGTGTGGGTGATGCGGCTGCGGGACTGGACGACGAGGTCGGCGAGCGCCCCCATGCGCAGACGGCGGCCGTCGGCTTCGGAGAGCATCGAGAGGATCTCGTACTCGGCCAGCGACATGCCGTGGTCGAGAAGTTCACGATCGAGCGCCAAGCTGAGCGCGCGCGATGCGCGCAGGTAGTGACGCCATGCGATCTGCTCGCCCTCGTCGAGCCAACGCGCTTCGTTCGTCATCCGTCCCACCGTCCGTTTCGTGTCTCTTCGCCGTCGACCCTGCGCCGCATCGTCCGGCATGTGACCGGACATTTTCTCAGGCGGCGCGATTCGCGCTTCGATCAGTGTCAACGCTCAGGCATGAACATCTTGTTTCCGAGCGCGTTTCCTCAGTGTAGTTGAATGTTCAACTATCTGTGTGTACGGTCGTTCTCGTACCGACCACCCATCGAATCGGAAGGACCATCACCATGGCTTCTCTCAACGACATCACCCCCGGCACCTGGAACCTCGACACCGACCACTCGGAGATCGGCTTCACGGCTCGCCACCTCGTCGTCACCAAGGTCAACGGTCTCTTCGACGACTTCTCGGTCGTCGCCGAGGTTCCGGAGAACCACAAGGACGCCACGCTCGAGTTCACGGTCCAGACGGCTTCCGTCAACACGCGCAACGCCGACCGTGACGGCCACCTCAAGAGCGCCGACTTCTTCGACGTCGAGAAGTACCCGACGATGACGTTCAAGGTCACGAAGATCGACGACGACACCATCACCGGTGACCTCACGATCAAGGACGTCACGAAGCCCGTCACGTTCGACTACGACTTCAACGGCACGTCGGACGACCCGTGGGGCGCCTTGCGCGCCGGCTTCGAGGCTCGCGGCGAGATCAACCGCAAGGACTTCGGCCTCAGCTTCGACGCGGCGGCCCCCGGCGGCAACGCGCTCGTCTCCGACAAGATCAAGCTCAACCTGGACCTCGAGTTCGTCAAGGCCTGATCTTCGCCTTCACGAAAAGGCCGCGGCACCCGTTGGGTGTCGCGGCCTTTCGCGTTGCCCGCGGGCTGGTGGCGGCATCGGCCGACCCCAGTCGCGGGCATCACCCCAGTGGACGAGCCCCGCGGATCCGTTCGTAGATGAGGCTCGTCTCAGCGTGCACGACGCCGGGCAGCACCGCGAGGTGGTCGAGCACGATGTCGCGCAGGGCGTCGGGAGACTGCGTACAGACGTGGACGAGGAAGTCGTTCTCCCCCGTTACGTGGAACGCCGCGAGAACGCCCGGCACGTCGGCGACGGCGGCACGGAAACCGTCGATGTCGTCTCGCGTGTGGCCCGTGAAGCGCAACGCGATCATGGCCTCGAGTGGCACGTCGAGCGAGCCGAGATCGACGGCGGCATGGACGCCCGCGATGACGCCGCGCTCGCGCAACACGCGCAGCCGGCCGCTGCACGTCGACTCCGGCACGCCGACCCGACGCGCGAGTTCGGCGTTCGACATCCGGCCGTCCGCGAGAAGTAGCTCGACGAGCCGACGATCGAAGGCGTCAGGGCTCCACGCGGGGCCGAGAAACGGTCGTCGAACCTGCGAGTCACCCGCCGAACTCAACCGGGAATTCGTGCTTTCCACCTCAGACACACCTCTTTTCGGGGAATCGGCGGCGTCATTGCCACGATTCCGCGGACTCCACACACTAGGTGATGTGAACCACACTTCTTCGCTCATGACGAACGCCGTGCACGCCGGCCGGGAAGACCTCACGGCTCTCGGGGTGCACGTCGCAGGAATCGATCAGTCGACCACCTACCCCGTCACCGGCGTGACGCAGGGCGGTGACTCGTACGAGCAGATGGCAACCGGTGGTCGCCCGCGCCCCGGTGATTCGTACGTGTACCAGCGTCTGTGGAACCCGAACGTCGACCGCTTCGAGCGCGGGCTCGCCACGATGGAGGGCGCCGAGGAAGCCGTCGCGTTCTCGACCGGGATGGCGGCGATCAGTGCCGTCCTGCTCGCCTGCGTTGCGGCGGGCAAGCCTCACATCGTCGGTGTCCGCCCCCTCTACGGCGGCACGGACCACCTACTTGCCACCGGCCTGCTCGGCACCCGCGTGACGTTCACGACGCCCGATGCCGTGGCGGACGCGATCGAGGCAGACACGGGCCTTGTGCTCATCGAGTCGCCCGGCAACCCGACGATCGACCTCATCGACATCGCCGACGTGGCGCGCCAGGCGGGGGACGTGCCCGTCGCCGTCGACAACACGTTCGCCACTCCGGTGCTGCAGCAGCCGCTGGCGCTCGGCGCTGCGATCAGTCTGCACTCGGCGACGAAGTACATCGGCGGGCACGGCGACCTGCTCGGCGGTGTCGTCGCGACGAGCACGGAGTGGGCCACGCGGCTGCGTCAGGTGCGTGCCATCACGGGTGGCCTGCTCGCGCCGACGTCCGCCTACCACCTGCACCGCGGGCTGCAGACCCTGCCGGTCCGGGTGCTGCAGCAGCAGGCCAACGCGCGACCGGTGGCGGCTTTCCTTGCCGAGCACGACCTCGTGGAGTGGGTGCGCTACCCCGGGCTTCCCGGAGGCGACCCCGACGGCATCGCCGCACGGCAGATGGCAGGACCCGGTGCGATGTTGGCGTTCGCGGTCAAGGGCGGCTTCGACGCTGCTGCCGCCGTGGCGGAGCACGTGCGCCTCGTCGTCAATGCGGTGTCTCTGGGCGGCGTGGACACGCTCATCCAGCACCCGGCGGCACTGACCCACCGACCGGTCGCGTCCGAGGCGAAGCCCGGCGAGGACGTCCTGCGCCTGTCGATCGGTCTCGAGAACCCGGACGACGTCATCGCCGACCTGCGCCAGGCCCTCGAAGCGGCCCGGGACCTCTCCCCCGAGCCTGCGCGGGAGGAACCGAACCTGCGCGTCGCCGTCCGCGCCTAGCAACCACAAGGGGCGTTTTCTTCCCTTCTTGTGCGCAAGGGGTCTCCCGAGGCGCAAGAAGGGAAGAAAACACCCCCACTTGTGTCACGCCATCGGCGCGAGCTGGACGAAGTGCTGCCGCCATGCGGTGTTGGGTGCGACTTTCACACCCCGCTGAGTGAGCGCGTCCGCCACTCGAGCCAATGTCGATGCCGGATCCCGGAAGATCCCGACCGAAACCACCCGGATGACGATCCATCCTGCGGAGCGAAGCTCATCCTCGCGCACGATGTCAGCCTGCTTCTGTGCCTCACTCGCGTAGTGGTAGGAGCCGTCGTACTCCACGGCGATCTTGAGCTCGGGGTAGGCGAGATCGAATCGTCGTCGCCGCCCGGCCACGAAAGCCTCGTGTTGCACAACAGGCTCGGGCAAACCCGCGAGAACGAGAAGGAGGCGCGTCCGGCTCTCCGGTGGCGACTCAGCGCCTTCCCGCGCGCGGCGGGCGACCTCACGCAGCACTGCCGAATGCGGGCCTGCACTGTGGTTCCACACATCAATGGCTGGCCCGGCATCGACATCGTGACGGCTGAGCACCGCATCTGCCAGGACGACGAGATCAACGAGCCCCAGCGAGTCGGCGCATTCGGTGACGACGCCCGTCGGGTCGGAAACCGGCAAACGTCCTACACCGGCGACGAACACCGATCTCGCCAGGCTTCCTGCTGGATGCCGATGAGCGATTGTGCCGACGAGCGTCTTATTCGGCCTTCGCTCGTAGCTGAGATGGAGTCGGTCCGTCTCCGGGACGGGAAGGCCCCACAGCCGCGCGGCGGTGACGTGGGCGACGCGCGCGTCGGACTTGGTGACGCGCAGCGCCGCTCCACACCGCAGCCCGAGGGTGATCGGTGTCGTGGCGGTGACGTAGACATTGCGTCGGAGCGCGACGACAGCGTCACTGCGCAGATCGTTGATCGTCAGCCCGGCGGCACGAGCCTCGGCGGCGGTGAACAAGCATCCGTCCAGCGTGGCGACGGCACCAGCTCGCCTGGAAAGCATACTCTCGTGGCGTCGGTTCGAGGTGACCATGCCCTCAGCCTGACGCGCGGAGCGGATCCGGCTCGAAAGTTATCCACAGGGACGAGGGGAGCATCCCGCACGAGAGACAGCGCCCACCACTACTCGGGAAGGTTTCTTCCCTTCTTGTGCGCAATCGAACCCCTTGCGCGCAAGAAGGGAAGAAATCAGCCCCTCAAGTGTCTAACGCCGCGCGTCAGAGGCCGCGGGCAAACTCCAGCGCGTAGTACGTCAGGACGATCGACGCGCCGGCGCGCTTGATGCTGGTGAGGGTCTCGCGGATCATGCGTTCGCGGTCGATCCAGCCGTTCGCGGCGGCCGCCTCGATCATCGCCATCTCGCCGGAGACCTGGTACGCCGCGACCGGCACCGTGGCGGCCTGGGCGACGTCGGACAGCACGTCGAGGTACGGCAGTGCGGGCTTCACCATGAGCATGTCGGCGCCCTGCTCCTCGTCGAGCATCGCCTCGCGCAGCGACTCCGTGCGGTTGCGCGGGTCCTGCTGGTACGTCGCGCGGTCGCCCTGGAGCGAGCTCTGCACGGCCTCACGGAACGGACCGTAAGCCGCCGACGCGTACTTCGCCGAGTACGCCATGACGGCGACGTCGTCGTGGCCGGAAAGGTCGAGCGCCGCACGGATGACGCCGATCTGGCCGTCCATCATGCCGCTCGGGCCGAGCGCGTGAGCGCCCGCCTGAGCCTGCGCGACGGCCATCTGCGCGTAGATGTCGAGCGTCGCGTCGTTGTCGACACGACCCTGCGCGTCGAGCACGCCGCAGTGTCCGTGGTCGGTGAACTCGTCGAGGCACAGGTCGCCCATGACGAGCAGGTCGTCGCCCACGGCGTCACGCACGGCGCGCAGGCCGACGTTGAGGATGCCGTCGGGGTCGATCGAACCCGAACCCTGGGCGTCCTTCGTCTCCGGAACACCGAAGAGCATGACGCCCGCAACGCCCGCGTCGCGCGCCTGCTTCGAGACGTCGACGAGCGAGTCGAGCGTGTGCTGCACGACGCCCGGCATCGAACTGATGGGCGTGTTCTCGGTCGCGTTCTCGCGCACGAACACCGGCAGGATGAGGTCGGACGGCGCCACGGACGTCTCGGCCACCATGTTGCGCATGACCGGTGACGTGCGCAGGCGGCGCGGACGGTGCGGCAGGTCGTACGTGCTCATCAGGCCTTCACCTTTCGACGGGCCGCCCCGCGACGCTCGCTGGGACGACGCACCTTCTCCCCCGCTTCCGCCGCAGCGGCGGCGAGGCACTGACCGTGAGCGGCGAGCGCATCGACGAGCGCAGCCGCAGAGGCCTCGGTCGCGAGAACGTCGACACGCAGACCGTGCTCCTCCGCCGTCTTCGCGGTGGCCGGGCCGATGCACGCGACGACGGTGGATGCGTGCGGCTTGCCGGCGATACCGACGAGGTTGCGCACCGTCGAACTCGACGTGAAGCAGACGGCGTCGAACTTGCCGGACTTGATCGCCTCACGCACCTCGGGCGCCGGCGGCGCAGCGCGCACCGTGCGGTAGGCGGTGACGTCGTCGACCTCCCAGCCCATCTCCTCGAGACCGGCGACGAGGGTCTCCGTCGCGATGTCGGCGCGCGGCAGGAAGACGCGGTTGATCGGGTCGAGCTGCTCGTCGTAGTCGGGCCACACCTCGAGCAGGCCCTTGGCCGACTGCTCTCCGCTCGGCATGAGGTCGGGCTCGATGCCCCACTCGCGCAGAGCGTCCGCCGTCACGCCACCGACGGCAGCGATCTTGAGGCCCGCGAAGGCACGCACGTCGAGACCGAACTCGGCGAACTTCTCACGCACGGCGCGCACGGCGTTGACCGACGTGAAGCCGACCCACTCGTAGCGGCCGGTGACGAGACCCTTGACGGCCTTCTCCATCTGCGCCGGCGTACGCGGCGGCTCGACGCTGATCGTCGGCACGATGGCGCTGCTCGCGCCGTACTCGGTGAGGCGGCGCGTCATGGAACCCGACTGCTCCTTGGTGCGCGGCACGAGCACCTTCCAGCCGAACAGCGGCTTGTTCTCCCACCACGACAGGGAGGTGCGGTGGCCCACGGTCGAGCCGACGATGGCCATGACCGGCCCGTCGAACTCGGCGCGACGCAGTGCAGCGGGCACCTCGTCGAGCGTCAGCGTCGTCGTCTCCTGGGTGATCGTCGTGCCGTTCTGCGTCAGCGCGACCGGCGTGTTGCCACGGCGGCCGGCAGCGCGCAGCTCGACGAGCGAGTCGCGCAGCAGGTCGGCCTGGCCGAGGACGACGACGGTGGTGCAGGCGTCGACCGAACGCGTCCAGTCGACCTTCGGGTCGCCTGCGGTGACGACGTGGATGTTGCGGGCCTTGCTGTCGGTGAGCGGCACACCCGCGTAGGCGGGAACCGCGGAGACGGCCGAGACGCCCGGCACGATCTCGAACTCGATGCCGGCCTTCGCGCAGGCGCCGGCCTCCTCGGCCAGGCCATGGAAGGTGGCCGGGTCGCCGTCCATGAGGCGCACGACGAGGGCGCGCCCGTCGCCGTGGCCCTCCGTCGCAGCCTTGGCGGCCTTGACGAGAAGCTTCGCGCGGCTGGCGTTGGTCAGTTCGGTGCCGGCCTCGCCGTAGCCGCCGTCGACGAACTCCACACCGTCGCTCACGAGGGAGGCGACGAACTGCTCACGGCACAGCTGATCGAGGACGACGACGTCCGCCTCGGCGAGAAGCTGCGCCGCGCGCATCGTGAGCAGGCCGGGATCGCCGGGCCCGGCGCCGACGAACGCGACTCGGGTGGCCGACTCGGCCTGCTTGGCTGCGGTGCTCACTTGGATCGCTCCGATTCGGTGGTGGTTTCGACGCGCGGCGTCTGCTGCCGCGGTTCGCGTGGGGGGATGACGGCGGCCGCGCCGTCGTCGAGCAGGGTGCGGGCGAGACGTTCGCCTATGCCCTGCGGATCGTCGTAGGGGCCGACTTCGCTGCGGCGCAGCTCGAGGGAGCCGTCCGTGGCGCCGACGAAGGCGCGCAGCGAGATCTCGAGGGTGCCGTCGGGCTCCTCGACGATCTCGGCGAGGGCGCCGACAGGTGCGGCGCAGCCGGCCTCCAGGGCATCGAGCACGGCTCGCTCGGCCGTGACGGCGGCGCGGGTGTCCGCGTCGTCGAGCTCGGCGAGCACGGCGCGCGTGACCTCGTCGTCCTCGCGGCACTCGAGCGCGAGCGCGCCCTGGCCGGGGGCCGGCAACATCTGCAACGGGTCGATGGTCTCGCTCGCCTCGTCGGTGCGGCCCACACGGGCCAGGCCGGCGCGAGCGAGGACGACGGCGTCCATCTCACCTTTGGTCACGAAGCCCATGCGGGTGTCGATGTTGCCGCGGATGTCGCGGATTTCCAGCCCGAGGCCGAGGGCCTGCAGCTGGGCCGCGCGTCGCGGCGAGCCTGTTCCGACGACGGCGCCCGCCGGCAGTTCACCGAGCGTCAGGCCGTCGCGGGCGACGAGAATGTCGCGCGGGTCCTCACGCGTCGGGATGCCGGCGACGACGAGGCCGGGCTCGGGTGCGACGGGCAGATCCTTGAGGGAGTGCACGGCCATGTCGACCTCGCCCGAGAGCAGGGCCTGACGGAGCGCGGCGGCGAAGACACCCGTGCCACCCATCTGGGCCAGCGGGGCCAGGTTGATGTCGCCCTCGGTCGTGACCTCGACGAGCTCGACCTCGTGACCGCGAGCGCGCAGGGCGTCTGCGACGTGGGTCGACTGGGTCACCGCGAGGTGGCTACGACGCGTTCCGAGTCGGATCGGACGCTCGTGGCGGGGGGTACTCATGGCAGCTCCGGGGGGACGGACACGACGCGCGTCTGCGCCGGGTCGAGGTCGAAAAGCGTGGAAAGAACTGCCGCGTAGTCACTTTCGCCGACGTTTCCACCCTGGCCGGCGAGCTCCTTGATGCGCACGGTGGGCGTGTGGAGCAGCTTCTCCACGACGCGGTGCACCGTGAGCTGTACCTGGGCGCGGGTGGTCTCGTCGAGGTCGGCTACGCGGGTCTCGAGGCGGTTCAGCTCGGCGCTGACGATCTCCGCGGCGTTCGCGCGCAGCGCCGCCACCGTGGGGGCGACGCGCTCGGCGCGACGGGCGACGACGAAGTCGGCCACCTCACTCGTCACGAGGTCCTGGACCGCCTTGATCTCGGCCTCTGCGCCGGGCTGGCCCTCGACCTGCGGGCCGAGATCCTCAAATCCGAGCACGGCCACGCCGCGAACGGCCGCGACCTCGTCGGCGATGTCACGCGGCAGGGCGAGGTCGATGTAAACCTGCGGGTGGCCGTCAGGGTTGGCGCGGGCGGCCATCGTCGCGTCGATGACGTGACCGACGGCGCCCGTACACGACACGACGAGGTCGGCGGAGGCGAGGGCCGCGTCGAGCTCCTCGATGGGGCGCGCGTCGCACCCAGCGGCGTCCGCAAGACGACGAGCCGCGTCGTACGTGCGGTTGACGACGGTGACGGAGCCGAGGCCGTGGCGCACGAGCGTGTGCGTGGCGAGCGAACTCATCGCGCCGGCACCGACGACGACGGCGCGCACCCGCGTGAGGTCACCGAGCATGTTGCCCGACAGTTCGAGTGCCCGCTCGACGAGCGAGCGGCTGACGGAGTCGATGCCGGTCTCGGAGTGCACGCGCTTGCCGACGCGCAGCGCCTGCTGCACCAGGCGGCTCATGACGGGGCCGATACGGCCCGATTCCTGACCTTCGCGCAGGCTGTCGCGCATCTGGCCGAGGATCTGGCTCTCTCCGACGGCGAGCGAGTCGAGGCCGGCCGCGACGTTGAACAGGTGCGCGACGGCGCGCTCGTCGAAGTGGACGTAGAGGTAGTCGCGCAGGTCGGCCATCGGCATGCCGGTGACGTCGGCGAGGGCGTCGCCGAGTTCGGTGACGGCACCGTGGAACGTCGTGGCGTCGGCGTAGACCTCGACGCGGTTGCACGTCGACAGCACGACGGGCTCGGTGAGGTTCTCGCCCTTGCCGAGGCGCTCGAGCAGATCGGCCTGGCCCTCGGCGTTGAGGGAGGCCTTCTCGAGCACGGCGAGCGGGGCCGAGCGGTGGGAAAGCCCCAGAACAATGACGCTCATGCCATGAGCTCCTTCATCTCGCGATCCCCCTGTGGCCCTCGCGCGTTCTGTTCACGAAACGCGAGGATCTGAAGTTCGGTTGCCATGTCGACGCCGCGCACTTGCACGTCGTAGGGCACGGTGAGCACCGCCGGCGCGAAGTTGAGGATGCTGCGTACCCCCGCGGCGATGAGGCGATCGGCGACCTGCTGGGCGGACGGCGCCGGCGTCGCGATGACGCCGATGACGCCTTCGTCCACCTGCGGTACGAGCGCGTCGAAGTGGACGACCTTCTGGCCGCCTACGACGGAACCGACGACGCGCGGGTCGTCGTCGATGAGCCACTTGATCTCGAAACCCTTGACGCCGATGCCGCCGTACGTGGCGAGCGCGCGGCCGAGGTTTCCCATACCGACGATGGCGACGGCCCACTGCCGCTCGAGGCCGAGGGCTCCGGTGATGTGACCGGCGAGGGTGGCGACGTCGTACCCGACGCCGCGCACGCCGTAGGAGCCGAGCGCGGAAAGGTCCTTGCGCAGTTTCGCGGAGGAGACTCCGGACTGCTCGGCGAGCGTCTCGGAGGAGATGGTGGTGTGGCCGTCGGTGGCCACCTCGCGCAGCACCCGGAGGTACACCGGTAGGCGGTTCACAGTCGCGTCCGGGATATCCCGGCGCGCTGCGGCCTGCTCGGTGCTCACGGCGGCGCTACCTTTCGTCGGCGTCTGCGCCTCTCGGCGCGTATACCAAACGTCTGCAGAAGGCTCTGCAGGACCCCCCGAGCTTAGGACTTAGTGCAACCGTTCACAAAGTCGACCGGACCCCCTTTAGGGCGGAATGGCGCCCCAAACGTGGCACCGAACTGGACAAGGGACCTTCGTCCCTATGCGCCCCTCGGCGGCGCGGACAGTGCCTTGCGGAGCCGGTTCTCATCGACGCGCCAGTAGTCGTGCTGGCGTCCGTCGACCAGCGTGACGGGGATTTGCTCGGCATAGCGGGCGACCAGCTCGGGATCGTCGAGCATGTTGAGCTCCTCCCACTCGACGCCCTCCTCACGAGCCACGCGCTCGATGACGGCGCGGGCGTCGTCGCAGAGGTGGCATCCGGGCTTGCCGATCAATGTAATTCTTCTCACAGCTACCTCCTGGTCACCGCTCGTTCATATGCGCCGACGTCCACGGCACACGCTGTTCGGGCGAGGCGCGGGGCATTCCTATCGCCTCGACGATACGCAAGGGCCCCTGCACGCCACGAGTGCGTGAGGGGCCCGAGTGCTCGAAGTGATCAGGTCACTTCTTGTTGCGACGCTGGTGACGCGTCTTGCGAAGCAGCTTGCGGTGCTTCTTCTTGGCCATGCGCTTGCGGCGCTTCTTGATGACGGAGCCCATGAGTGAACCGTTCCTTACCTTGTGTCCTTGGCGATGCCCGGGCCGACATTCGCCGATGAATACCAGCGGCGCCACGAGGACGCCCGGCCACGGGAATATCTGCACCATCCTATCGTCAGGCGATTTGTCGCGCGAAATCGCCATGCTCCCTTGCCCCGTCTTCCGACTCTGCGACCGCGCAGGCTGGGTCGCCGAGTTCGGTGCGACAGGGCTGCGGGGCGTCCGCTTCCAGCGTGGTTACGTCACCGAAGAGGGCTGCGGCTTTCGCAGCGGATCACCGCTCACTACCCGCGATGTTGCCTCAGATTCGCGGGACCGGTGCCCGCTCCCCCGCTCAACATCGGATCAAGGGAGCCGCTACGCGGCTAGTCGAACCAGACGTCCAGCCCGTGGAGCGGGAACACGGCTTCGCGGGTGGCCATGACGGCTTGGTCGACGGTGGATTCGGGGTGCATGCCGGAAGCCCAGGACTGGAACCAGACGTCGTCCTTCTCGGCCACACCGTCGCCCATGCGGCTGGGCGCGGTGCGGCCGGTGATCTCCTCGACGTGGGCGCGCCACTCGGCGGGCGTCTCGGTTTCGAGAGGGATGGGCCGGTCGGCGGCGATGGCCGTGAGGTGCGTCCAGGAGCGCGGCACGACGTCGACGAGTTCGTAGCCGCCGCCCCCGAGGGCGACCCAGCGTCCGTCACACACGTCGTGCGCGAGTTCGTGCAGAGAGCGGTGCGCCATCTTCTGCGCATCGACGGTGAGCACCATGTGCGCGAGGGGGTCGGAGTAGTGCGAGTCGCAGCCGTGCTGCGTGACCATGAACTGCGGTTTGAACGCCGTGACGACGGGGTGGACGACGGCGTGCAGGGCGCGCAGCCAGTCGGAGTCGCCGGTACCGGGCGGCAGGGAGATGTTGACGGCGCTGCCTTCGGCGTCGGGGCCGCCGATGTCACGGGCGAAGCCGGTGCCCGGGAAGAGAACGGTGCCCGACTCGTGGATCGAGATCGTGAGCACCCGCGGGTCGTTCCAGAAGACCTTTTCGACGCCGTCACCGTGGTGAACGTCGATGTCGACGTAGGCGACCCGCTCGACGCCCTGGTCGAGCAGCCACTGGATGCCGACCGCAGCGTCGTTGTAGATGCAGAAACCGCTCGCCTTGTCGGGCATGGCGTGGTGCAGGCCCCCGGTGAAGTTGACCGCGTGGCGCGCCTCGCCTGAATGGACGGCCTGCACGGCTTGCAGCGTGCCGGCGGCGATCAGCGCGGACACGTCGTGCATGCCCGCGAACGCCGGGTCGTCCTCGGTACCGATACCGAAGTTCTGATCGGCCGACGCCGGGTTCTGCGACGCCGCACGCACCGCGTCGAGGTACTCACGCGAGTGAACGGTCTCGAGGAAGGCGTCAGACCCGTCGGGCAGCGACGGCGCTTCGACACGAACGTGCTCGAAAACGCCGAGACCCTCTGCGAGCTTCGCCGTGAGGGCGAGACGCAGAGGGTTCATGGGGTGGCTCTCACCGAAGTCGTACCCCACGAGCGCGGGGTCCCAGATGACGAGGGCCGTGTCGTCCATGTCGGTCAGTGACGCGAGTCGAGGACGGCGCTCGGAACGTGCTCCGGGTCCGTGGTGATCGGGTAGACGAAGGCGATCTCTTCGGTGGACTCGGTGTCGGGGGACGCCGGGTTCATCGGACGGCGGTAGTCGGTCGGCCGGAAACCGTGACCGGACGCGAAGGCCACACCGCGGGCGTTGTCGGTGCCGACCCAGTACAGCACAGCTCCGAGATTGTCCTTACGAGCCTGCTCGAGGAGCGCCTCGAGCAGGTTGACGGCCACGCCGGTGCCGCGCTGCGAGGGAGCGACCCACAGGCCGAAGAGCTCACCGTAGGGCTGGTCGGCGTCATCGCTGCTGTCGATGCGCAACGAGACGATGCCCACGCGCTCGCCGGCCTCGTTCTCGGCGAGAAGGCGACGCGAACGGCGCATACGCGAGCGCCACTCGTCCTCGTCGATCTGCTTCTCACCCGACGCCGTGGCCGCAAACGCCTCAGGGGATTCGTTCAGCGCGCTGAGGCGAACGTCGCGATAGGTCTCCCACTCGTCTTCACCGAGGGTACGTACAGTCAACGCAGTCATGGCCATATCGAATCACGTTTGAACGTCGCTTGGCCTCTTGAAGCGCCTTCCGCATCACATCGCGGGCACACAGTTCGCCGGGCGACAACTGGGAATCGGCTGAAGGCGACGCGGCGTCAGTTCATCGATGCCGAGCGGTCGTGCGAGGCTTGCATCGCGGCCACCATGGCCGCCCGTACGGCGCGTCGATCCAGCTCTGCGAGCGCCATGATCGTCGTGCCGCCGGGGCTCGAGACCTTCTCGCGAAGCTGCACCGGGGAGTCGCCCGATTCGGCCAGCATCGCACCCGCTCCGACGATCGTCTGGACGGCAAGACGGTGAGCGACGTCACGCTGGAGGCCGAGCAGAACGCCTGCCTCGACCATGGCGTCGGCGATGTAGAACAGGTACGCCGGGCCGCTTCCGGAGACGGCGGTGACGGCGTCGTGGTCCTTCTCGGCCACCGTCACGACGTCGCCCGAGGCCGCGAGGAGCGACTTCGCACGGGCCAACTGCTCGTCGGTGCACGCCTCGTTCGGCGTGACGGCGTGCATGCCCTTGCCGACCATCGAGGGGGTGTTCGGCATGACGCGCACGACGGCGACGCCCTCGGGCAGCTTGGCCTCCATCGACTCGAGCGTGCGGCCGACGGCCAAGGAGACGACGACAGCGTCCTTCGTGAGGTGCTCGCCGATCTCGGTGAGGATGTCGTCGAGCTGGTACGGCTTCACGCCGAGCACGACGGTGTCGGCGTCCGCCACGGCCTCGGTGTTGGAGTTCGTCGCCTCGACGCCGTACTTCTCCTTGAGCGCGCTGATGCGCTCGTCACGGCGCGCCGTGGCGACGACGTCGGCGGCGTCGTAGCCGCCCGCGAGGGCCCCGGCCATGACGGCCTCGTTCATGTTGCCCGTACCGATGAATGCGATGGTCATGGGGATCAGCCCTTTCGTCGAATGGGGTTCGGCAGGCTCAGCGCCAGCGAGGGGCGCGCGGCCACGAGGTTCGCGACGTACTCGACCCACCGGGGGCCGTAGGGCACGAGCACGCGGGTGGCGAGCGTGTCGATCTCGCGCTGACGCGCACTCTGGGTACCCAAGGGCGCGATGACCTCGGCGCCTTCCGCTCCGTACCGTTGCACCAACGAGCCCACGATGTCGAGCAGCAGCGCGTCGTCGGTGTCGAAGCTGACCTGCGCGCCGCCGGCCAGCAGTTGCTTCGTGATGTCGACGAAGGCCGCGCCGCTCTCGCGCGCCGACGTGAGGCCGATCGCGGCGTCGAGGCGACCGGTGGCGAGGCGCACCCGCTGCCCCTCACGCGCCAAGTCGGAGACCTCCATGGGTAGGCGGCGAAGACGCGTCGGCAGGACGATACCGACCTCCGGGAAGTCCTGACGCAGCTCGTGACCGAGAACGTGGACGGCCTCGATGAGCGCGGCATCGGGGATGGTGAGCGTCAGGCTGACGCCGGCGTTGCGCGCCGCCTGACCGACCTCGCGCAGCGCGTTGAGCAGGATGCCGGGCGTGACATCGGGCGCGAGCACACCGAAGGTCGCGACGTCGAGTGTCAGGTCGGGCGCCTCGGTGCCCGCGGCGGCGAGCCAGTTGAGGGCGCCGATCGTCTCCTGACGCGCGGTGATGATGTCGTCCGGGCTTGCGGCGTGGGTGAGCAACGGCATCCACGAGACGCGCTGGCCACCGACGACCACCTCACCGGTGACGCGGATGGCGTCGTCGACGCTCTCGCCCGCGACGAGCACTTTCGAGGCCGCACGCGCGATCGGCCCCCGCGACGTCAGCGCCAGTACACGCGAGGTCGCGACGGGAAGGCGAGGTGTCAGTGAACGAGGGTCCATGGCAAGGTGTCGTCTCCATAGCGCGATTTCGCTCAAGCCTACTCGGCGGCGTGTACGGGGCACAGCGCCCTCAGGGTGCGGACGCCTCCCCCGCTCCGATGGCGAGGTGGAGGCGGGCGAAGGCGAGGGCCTCGGCGAGATCGATGAGCCTGTCCTCGTCAGAAAGGCGCCGGGTGCCGACCTCAACGACGACGTCCCCGCTGAAGCCCGTTCGGGACAGGTGCTGGAGCAGTTCGGCGCACGGCTGGTTACCTCGGCCGGGCACGAGGTGTTCGTCCTTGTACGAGCCCAAGCCGTCGGCGAGGTGGATGTGCGTGAGGCGGTCACCGAGCTCGTCGGCGAGCGCCAGGGCATCGCTACCGGACGTGGCCGTGTGCGAGAGGTCGAGAGTGGTGTGGGAGTAGTGGTTGCGCCGCAGATCCCAGTGCGGCAGGTAGGCCTGAACCTCGCGGCCCCGGGCCCGCCACGGGAACATGTTCTCGACGGCGAGGCGGATCTGCGGGTGCTCGCGTTCGCGTTGCGCCACACCTTCGACGAAGCCCGTCGCGTACTCCTTCTGCCACCGGAACGGTGGGTGCAGGACGACGGTGGACGCACCGACGTCACGCGCGAGCGCCACGGAGCGGTCGACCTTGCCCCACGGCTCGTTGCCCATAACGCGCTGGGTGAGCAGGAGCGTCGGCGCGTGGACCGACAACACGGGCACACCCCAGCGCTCGACGAGATCCCGCAGGAACTCGGGGTCCTGACTCGCCGCCTCGTTCCACACCATGACCTCGACGCCGTCGTAACCGAGCTCGGCGGCGATACGGAAGGCCGCCGAGGTGCCGAGCGGGTAGCACGACGCCGTCGACAGGCCGACGCGGATGGGTGCGGGCACCGTCATCACTCCAGGGCGTCGAGGCGGCGCAGGATGAGGCCCTCGCGCAGGGCCCACGGGCAAACGTCGAGGCGCTCGACGCCGAAGATGTCCATCGTGGCCTCGATGACGACGGCGCCGGCAAGAACCTGGGCCGAGCGTTCGGGCGAGACGCCCGGCAGCGAGGTGCGCTCCTCGGCGGTCATGCTCGCGAGGCGCGGAACGAGGTCGGCGAGCGCCGCGCGTTCGAGGCTGCGGTGCACGAACGGGCCGTCGCTCGACGGCGCCGCCCCACACATGCGGGCGAGCGATCGGATCGTCTTGCTCGTACCGACGTACCGATCGGGCGTGCCCCAGCGCGTCAGGGTGCGGGCCGACGACGCGATCTGAGTGCGCACCTGGGCACGCACGGCACGCAGGTCCTGGGCCGACGGCGGGTCGCCGTCGAGAGTGCGCGTGAGGCGGCCGGCACCCAGCGGAAGGCTGATGGCGGTGTCGGGCGTCTCGTCGATGCCGGTGGCGAGTTCGAGCGAACCGCCGCCGATGTCGATGCCGAACAGGCGTCCGCTCGACCACCCGAACCAGCGGCGGGTGGCGAGGAAGGTGACGCGGGCTTCGTCCTCGCCGGTGAGGACGCGCAGGCTCTGCCCGGTAACGTCGCGCACGTGGTCGAGAACGGCTTGGCCGTTCGGTGCCTCGCGGATGGCGGAGGTGACGAACGACATGAGCTCGGAGATGCCGAGGTCCTCTGCAATCTGGACGCATTCACCGACGAACTGCGTGAGGTCACGAATGCCCTCGTCGTCGATGAGCCCGTCGGCCGTCACGTGCTCGGACAGGCGCAACAGACGCTTGTGGGACGTGGCAGGAAGTGGCTGAGCCCCGGGATGGGCGTCGACCACGAGGAGGTGGACCGTGTTCGATCCCACGTCGATCACTCCGAGGCGCATGGTTGGCAGGGTATCGGTCTCAGCGGAACGTCGGATACCAGGCCGCGTATCCGGACTCCAGCGCCGTGAGGCCCTTACCGAAGTGCTTGTTCAGCAGGGCCTCCAGCGGTTCCTTCGTGCGCACGGCCTCGGAGTAGAAGGCCATCACCTTGTCGTGTCCGTGGGTGTCGCGCAGGTACCGGGCGAACGTGAAGGCCGTGTAGTAGGCGTCCGCGGCGTTCGCTCCGCGCAGTTCCTCGTCGCTCGGCACGTGGGGCGAGATGTCATCTCGCTTGTGGGGCGCCTGCGGCACGGTGCGCTGCCCCACGTACTCGGCCCACCCCTCGAGCAGCCAGAGCGGACGCTCGGTGGCCAGCTGCTCGAGCGTGAGCGCGTGGAACGCCTCGTGCGCGAGGGTCTCGCGGGTGGTGAGCGTGTCGGGGTTCTTCACCGTCCAGTCACTCATGACGACGAACGGCAGGCGCCCGCCCCCGGTGACGGTGTTGGCCAACTGGGACGCCTGATCCTGGCCGGTGTACTCCTTGAACTCGGCGTTGTCGCGCGGCACGAGGACGAGGAGGGCATTCTTCGAGGCCTGCGGATCGAGAGCTCGAACCGACGACGCCGCCTTGGCGCTGGCCTCCACGATTCCGTTCGGTATCCGAGTGCCGTTGGAGGCGACGATCATCGCGCCGCCCGACGTGCGTGCGTTCATGCCCGCGCCGACCTTGGTCTCGAGGTCGCTCTGACGCACGCGTTGCGCCGGGTCGGTGACGGGCTGGGTGGTGGAGGGCGACGGCGACCGCTCCGCCTGTTGATCCAGGACGTGACGGACGGCGTCACAACCCGACACGAAGAGGCTCGCCGCGAGGACGCCTGCGGTGACACCCGCACGCACTCGTCGTCGCATCGGCATGCCTTCCTCGCTTCGGGGTTCGAACGCGCTGCTCGCCGGGCGTCCGGGGCCGGGCGGGCCGGCTCGTCACCACAGTAGAGCCCGCCCCTGACAGCCCGCTCCGGCTCTGCTCGGACGAGGCGACGAACACGCCACCTAAGATCGTGCAGTGACTGAATGTGACCTCGAGATCCCGCGCACGTGGGTGGAGTTCGACGATCCGGCGAGCGAGCCCGACGCGGTCGAACGCTTCCGGTGCGACCTCACGTGGCTGACGTCGAGTTGGACGTGCACGTTCGGTTCCGGCTGCGCGGGCATCGACGCGTCGAAGCCCGACTTCGGGTGCTGCGTGTTGGGCGCCCACTTCACGGGTGACGAGGACGAGAAGCACGTGGCTGAGGTCGTCGCGACGCTGACGCCGGACGACGTCCAGTTCTACGACGAGATCGTCTCAGACGCCGGGTGGGTGGAGACCGACGACGAAGGTGACCGCAAGACACGCGTCGTCGAGGGCGCCTGCGTGTTCCTCAACCGGCCCGGCTTCGGCCAGGCCGTGGACGGCTGGGACGACGACGTCGACAACGGCGCCCCCGGGCTCGGGTGCGCGCTGCACCAGAAGGCGTGGGCGACCGGCGTCGAGCCGTGGACGCTGAAGCCCGAGGTGTGCTGGCAACTGCCGATCCGCCGTTCGTACCGGCGCGTGACGCTGCCCGACGGCGAGGAGTACCTCGAGACGACGATCGCCGAGTACGACCGGCGCGGTTGGGGCTCGGGCGGTCACGATCTCGACTGGTACTGCTCGGGCAACTCCGAGGCGCACATCGGCGCCGACCCCGTCTACGTCTCGCAGAAGCCCGAACTCGTCGAACTCATGGGCAAGCAGGCCTACGACGTCCTCGCCGGGTACTGCGATGCACACCTCGCCGCCGCCCGGGCCTTGGCCGTGACACCGGCGGGTCGCGACCTGCTGCCGCTCTACGTCCACCCCGCGACGCTGGAGGCCGAGGGGCGCTGAGGCTCCGCGCAGGCGTCGCCGCTGGGATGTGGAACGCCCGACGTCGGGAGTTTTTCGGCCGAAGCAGCGACCGTTGGCCGTGAAACTCCCAAGGTTGGGGGTTTGTCCGCGACGACGCGTGTGGCGGCCACCCCGGCCGACGTCCGGAGTTGGTGCACGAGATCAAGACATCGTGCTCGTCGCTCGCCCGGTCGGTCGACCACCGGCACCACCTCGTCACGACGGGGTTGTCAGTGCCGGCCTCTAGGGTTTGAGCCATGGCAAGCAAGGCTTCGAAGCGACCGACGTACCGGTGCACCGAGTGCGGCTGGCAGACCGTGAAGTGGGTCGGCCGCTGCGGCGAGTGCCAGGCGTGGGGAACCGTCGAGGAGACGGGCGCCGTCGCCGTGCGCACGCAGCCGGCCGCGAAGGTGATGAACCCGGCCAAGCCGATCGGTGACGTCGACGCCACGCGTGCCGCCGTCACGACAACAGGCGTCGGCGAGTTCGACCGCGTCCTCGGCGGGGGGCTCGTACCGGGGGCCGTCATGCTCGTCGCGGGTGAGCCCGGCATCGGCAAGTCCACGTTGCTGCTCGACGTCGCCGCCCGCACCGCGCGTACGGGCGCGAAGGTGCTCTACGTCAGCGGCGAGGAATCCGCTGCTCAGGTACGTCTGCGCGCCGACCGCACCGACGCCGTGGCCGACACGCTCTACCTCGCGAGCGAAACCGACCTCGCCACCGTGCTCGCCCACATCGACTCCGTCTCCCCCACCCTGCTCGTCATCGACTCGGTCCAGACCATCGCGAGCGCCGAGATCGAGGGCAGCGCGGGCAACGTCTCGCAGGTACGCGAGGTGGCCGCCGCCGTCATCCAGGTGGCCAAGGCGCGCGGCATCTCCACGGTGCTCGTCGGGCACGTGACGAAGGACGGCTCCATCGCCGGCCCGCGTCTGCTCGAACACCTCGTCGACGTCGTCATCACCTTCGAGGGCGAACGCCACTCGCGGCTGCGTCTCGTGCGCGCCGTGAAGAACCGGTACGGCCCCACCGACGAGGTGGGCTGCTTCGACCTGTCCGACGGCGGCATCGAGGGTCTCGCCGACCCGAGCTCGCTGTTCCTCACGGCCCGCGACAAACCCGTCGCGGGCACGTGCGTGACCGTGACGCTCGAGGGCCGTCGGCCGCTCGTCACCGAAGTGCAGGCCCTTGTCGCACCGTCGGCCGGCGGGTCGCCGCGACGCACGACGTCGGGCGTCGATTCTTCGCGCACCGCGATGATCCTCGCCGTTCTCGAGCGCCGCGCGGGCGCGCCTGTCAGCCGGGCTGACTGCTACGTCTCCACCGTCGGCGGCGCGCGGTTGACGGAGCCCGCGGCCGACCTCGCCGTCGCGCTCTCGCTGCTCAGCTCGGCGCAGGAGAAGCCGCTACCCGGTGGCCTCATCGCCGTTGGAGAAGTGGGGCTCTCCGGCGACATCCGGGCTGTCAGCGGTGTCGCGCGTCGACTCGCCGAGGCCGCACGCATCGGCTTCGACAAGGCGATCATCCCTGCCGGCTCGCTCGGCACCGAGAAGCCGCCGGCCGGCATGCGCATCGCAGAATGCGCCGACCTCGGCTCGGCCATGCGCGCTGTCGGCACGGCCTCCTCCGCATCCCATCCGTCGGCCGATGCCGACGCGGCGCCCTCCCCCGGCTGACTCTTCCGACACGCGAACGTGTCCACCGCCGCCCATTCGTACTGCGGAGTACGCCCCGCCGACCCTTAGGGTGATGTACGTCGAGCGCGCCTTTCCGGCCGCGCGGACGAAACCGACGACGACTGAGGAACGAAACAAGACGTGTTTTCCGGACGCAATGCCCGCGCGGCCGCCCTCCCGGCCACCCTTTCCCGTAGCTGGCTGCTCGCCAGCGCCATGAAGCCCGAGCTGTTCGATACCGCTCTGGCATCCGAGGCCGACTCGGTCATCTTCGACATCGAGGACGCGGTGCCGGCCGAGCACAAGTCCTCCGCCCGTGACGCGGTGGTCAACGCCCTGCGCGACGGCATGACCGGCTGGGTGCGCATCAACGACATCAACACCGAGTACTGGGCCGACGACCTCGAGGCGCTCCACGGCGTACCCGGACTGCGCGGCGTCATGCTCGCCAAGACGGAGAAGCCGGAGCACGTCACGCTCACGGCCATGCGCCTGGCCGCCGGCACCCCGGTGCTCGCGCTCATCGAATCGGCCCTCGGCGTCGAGAGCGCCACGGCCATCGCCTCGGCCCCGGGCACGTTCCGCCTCGCCTTCGGCGTCGGCGACTTCCGTCGTGACACCGGCGCGAGTGACGACCCGATGGCTCTGGCCTACGCGCGCGCCAAGCTCGTCGTGGCCTCCCGCGTCGGCCAGCTGCCCGGCCCGATCGACGGTCCCACGCTGACCGACTCCGACGACGCGCTCCTCGAGGCTTGCAAGGTCACCCAGAGCATGGGCATGACCGGCAAGCTGACGCTGCGCGCCGAGCAGACCGACACGATCAACCACGGCCTCGCCCCGAGCGACACCGAGATCAAGTGGGCCGCCGAACTGCTCGATGAGCACGAGCACGGCGGCGGTTCGCGTGACGGCAGCTACGCCCCGCGTCTGGCCCGCGCCCAGAAGATCCGCAACCTCGGCGAGTCCTACGGTCTGTGGACGTCCTGACCGTCCGGTGAACGCGGCCTCGGACGCACGTCACGAAGGTGTCACGACGTGCGTCCGAACCGCCTCGGCACGTTATGTTCAACATGGTGATTCACCGCCCGGTGTGAAGGAGAAGAGCGTGGCTGAGCGTTCCGACGAGACGCTCCTGTGGGAGACCCTCGCGGCCATCGCCCCCGGCACGGAGTTGCGTGACGCCCTGGAGCGCATCCTGCGTGGCCGCACGGGCGCACTCATCGTCGTCGGGCACGACGACGTGGTCGACTCGATCTCCACGGGGGGGTTCCCCATCGACATCGAGTTCTCGGCCACGCGACTTCGCGAGCTGGCCAAGATGGACGGCGGCATCGTCGTCTCGTCGGGTCTCGAACGCATCATTGGCGCCGCCATCCAGTTCGTGCCGGACAGCTCGATCGAGACCCGCGAATCCGGCACGCGTCACCGCACCGCCGAGCGCGTCGCGAAGCAGACCGGCTACCCCGTCATCTCCGTGAGCCAGTCGATGCAGATCATCGCCGTCTACGTCGGCAACCTGCGTCACGTTGTCGAGGGTTCCCCCGCCATCCTGTCGCGCGCCGGTCAGGCCCTGCAGACGCTCGAGCGGTACAAGAAGCGTCTCGACGAGGTCACCGGCTCGCTCTCCGCTCTCGAGATCGAAGACCTCGTGACCGTGCGCGATGTCGCCCAGGTGCTCCAGCGCCTCGAGATGGTGCGCCGGATCAACGACGAGATCTCCGAGTACGTCGTCGAACTCGGTACCGACGGCCGCCTCATCGACCTGCAGCTGCAGGAACTCGTCGGCTCCCTGGGTGACGACCGGGAGCTCGTCATCCGCGACTACCTCGCCTCGGCCCGTGACGGGTTCACGTTCGAGCAGGCCGACGCCAACCTCGCCGCCCTCAGCTCCGCGGACCTCATCGACATCTCCGCCAACGCCCGCGCCGTCGGTTTCGCCGTGGTCGGCGACTCCCTCGACGCGCTCGTCACGCCTCGCGGATACCGCCTGCTGTCGAAGGTGCCGCGCCTGCCGGGCGCCATCATCGAGCGCCTCGTCGACAACTTCGGCAGCCTGCAGGCTCTGCTCGGTGCCGAGTTCGACGACCTGCTTCAGGTCGACGGCGTCGGCGAATCCCGCGCACGCGCTGTGCGCGAGGGGCTCTCCCGCCTCGCCGAGAGCAGCATCCTCGAACGCTACGTCTGAGCGCGTGAGCACCGCCCTCGTCGTCCGGCTGAACGACTGGTTCCTCGCCCACTCGCGCCCGCTGCCGTGGCGTGAGCCCGGCACGACGCCCTGGGGCATCTTCCTCTCCGAAGTGATGAGCCAGCAGACTCCCGTCACCCGCGTCGCGCCGCTGTGGCAGGAGTGGATGGCTCGCTGGCCCACGCCCGCGGACCTCGCGGCCGCACCCGCCGGCGACGCCGTCCGTCACTGGGGCCGCCTCGGCTACCCGCGCCGGGCGCTACGTCTGCACGCGGCGGCCGTCGCGATGGTCGAGCGACATGACGGCGACGTGCCGTCCACGTCCGAAGAACTGCTCGCGCTTCCGGGTGTCGGCGAGTACACGGCAGCCGCGGTGGCGGCGTTCGCGTTCGGGGAGCGCATTCCTGTCATCGACACGAACATCCGACGCGTCGAAGCGCGCGCTGTCACCGGCGTTCAGTTCCCGCGCCCCAGCCTCAGCGCTGCCGAGCGGGCGTTGGCCGCTGAACTGCTCCCGCATGAGGACCACGTGTTGTGGAACGCCTCGTCGATGGAGTTCGGTGCGGTCATGTGCACCGCGAAGGCGCCTGCCTGCGGCGAGTGCCCGGTCCTCGACCTGTGCGCGTGGCAGCAGGCCGGCGCTCCGGCGTACGACGGCCCCGCACGACGCGGACAGGCCTGGGCTGGCACGGATCGCATGGTTCGCGGCAAACTGCTCGCCGTCCTGCGCGAGCGTGACGGCGCGGTGCCGCACGACGACCTGCGTCAGGTCTGGGACGACGAGGTGCAGCGTGAGCGCTGCCTCGACTCGCTCGTAGCCGACGGGCTCGTCGACCTCGTGGGCGACGACTCGTTCGCCCTGCCGGGGCACGCCTAGCCGGTGACGTTCGTTGCGGTTGGTGACGGTGCACCGTCACCAACCGCAACGAACTCAGCCAACCAGAGCGTTGGTCAGGTGGCGGAGCCCTCGCCGTGGAGGTTCAGCGCCTTGAGCACCTCGCGGAGCACGGCCTCCTGGCCGCCCGTGGACTCGACGATGACGCCGGGCTCGTCCTCGCTCAGCTCCTCGAGCGTGTCGAGCTGTGACTGCAGGAGCGACGCCGGCATGTAGTGACCCTTGCGCTCGGCGAGGCGGCGCTCGAGTTCCTCACGCGACACGTCGACGTGGCAGAACGTCACGCCCGGGCGCCCCTCGCGCAGCAGGTCGCGGTAGGTGCGCTTGAGCGCACTGCACGTGATGACGGCGCTCTTGCCCTCGCCCTCGTGCTCGTCGATCCACTCACCGATCTTGCGCAGCCACGGCCAGCGGTCCTCGTCCGTGAGCGGGATGCCGTTGCGCATCTTCTCGACGTTCGCCGCGGGGTGCAGGTCGTCGCCTTCGACGTACGTCCACCCCAGGTGCTCCGCGAGACCCTCGGCCACGGTGGTCTTGCCGGAGCCGGAGACGCCCATGACGATGACGAACTGCGGTGCACTGGGAGAAGTCATACGGCTCACCCTAGACCCGGAGCTCACACGAGCATCCAGGCCATGGCGCAGAACGCGAAGCCCGCGACGGAGATGACGGTCTCCATGAGCGACCACGACTTGAGCGTCTGGACGACCGTGAGCCCGAAGTACTCCTTGACGAGCCAGAAGCCCGCATCGTTGACGTGGCTGAAGAACACCGAGCCGCACCCGATGGCCAGCACGACGAGGGCGAGCTGGTTGGCGTCGAGGCCGGTGAGCATCGGCGCGACGATGCCGGCCGCAGTGATGGTCGCGACCGTCGCCGAACCCGTCGCGAGACGGATACCGACGGCGACGAGCCACGCCATGAGCAGGGGCGAAAGGTTCTTGCCCTCGGCCCATTCCTTGATGACGTTGCCGACACCGGCGTCGACGAGCAGCGTCTTGAAACCACCACCGGCAGCGACGATGAGGATGATGCCGGCGACGGCGGGCAGGCCGTTGCTCATGACGCCGTTGGCGGTCGCGAGCGACATCCCGCTGCCCTTACCGAGCGCGAACAGGGCGACGAGCACGGCCAGCATGAGTGCCACCGACGGCGTGCCGAAGAACTTCACGACGGTGAGGAACGTGCCCGAGTCGGGCAGGAAGATCTCCGTGATCGATGCGAGCAGCATGAGCACGACAGGCAGCAGGATGCAGCCGATGGCCGCGCCGAACGAAGGGCGCTTCGTGGCGGGCGAGGCGGCCTTGCCGTCCGCCGACTCCTCGGCCAGGTCGGAGTCCCCGACGGCCGCACCGGGCGAACCTGCGTCAGCAGCGAGTTCGGCGGGAGCGTCCACCGGCACGAGTCGGGCAATGAGACGCGCGAGCAGCGGGCCCGCGATGATGAGCGTCGGGATGGCGAGGAGCACGCCGAACATCAGGGTGCGGCCGGTGTCGGCCTTGACCGCTTCGATGGCAGCCACCGGGCCGGGGTGCGGCGGCACGAGTGCGTGGAGCACCGAGAGGCCTGCGAGCGCCGGGATGCCGACGAGCAGCACGGGCTGCTTGGCGCGGCGCGCGACTGAGAGAACCACCGGGATGAGGAGGACGACGCCGATCTCGAAGAACATCGGCAGACCGATGATGGCCGCGACGAGCGCCATCATCCACGGCAGCGCGGCTGCTTTCACGCCGAAGACGAGCTTGTCGACGATGGCGTTGCCGCCGCCGGAGTCCGCGAGCAGCTGGCCGACCATGGCGCCGAGCGCGACGAGCAGACCGACCGAGCCGACCGTCGTGCCGAACCCGGTGGTGAAACTCTTCACTGCGGCCTCGCCGGGCACCCACGCCACGAGCGCAAGCGCCGCGCTTCCGAGGATGAGCGCGAGGAACGGGTGCAGCTTGGCGGCGGTGATGCCGAGGACGACGACGGCGATGCCCGCGAGCGCCGCGAGCGCGAGTTGCCCGGACGACGCGCTCGAGAGCGGCTCGGCAGCGTCGGCTGCCAGGAAGTGGACCATGAGGTGTCCTTCGAACGGAGGTGGGTGAAACGACGTACCGGTCGCACGCGGGCCGACGTCACCTCACCGTAGGACTCCCCCACGGCGGCCAAGCCCCCGGATCGGTTCCGGTTGAGTCACGATCTTTCACCGGCCCGCTCGCCCCCTCGGCTCCCCGTGAGTGACGCGGCTGCGGCGCAAACGCCTGCCACGTACCGCTCGCGATGCCTGCAGCGATCTCGTTCCGGCGCTTGCGGGCCGCCGTGAACGTCGACGCCCGCTCGACGTGAATCACTCCGCCGTTGCGCGCGACGTAGACCGGCCACGGCCGGCGCAGAAGGACGCGCCAAAGGGCCAGAAGCGGAAGAGTCAGGAGCAGCAGTGCCAGCTCGCCCATGACGAGACTTGCCGCCACGACTAGAGGCACGAGGAGAACAACCAGGACGACCGCCCCTGCATCGCCGGAGAGCCCACCGAGACTCCTGGTGTCGCTCTTGCGACGAAACCCAGAAGCAGTTCGGCGACGCGTGGTGTGCCCGGCTCCCACGGCAACCAACGGCATCGCACGCGGTACACCTGCCGACGCGTGGCGTCGTCACCCGCGATCGTCACGTTCACTGCTCCAGTGTCCTCCACGCCTGATCGGTTCGCCCGCACAGTGGGCTGTACTGACCTGCTTCCCCACCCGTTCTCGTACCGTTGTCGACATGAACGAGCCTGCTGCGCTTCGCATCACGGCCCTCGGGAACCGAGTCGCGTCGATGGGCCAGAAGGTCGTCGTCGAGGTCGACGCCGACCGCACGCACGTCACGCTGCGCGCTCCGTTCTACCGTCGCTCGATTCCGCTGCGGGACATCGCATCCGCCGAGGCCCACCCCGACGACGGTCGCAACCACGGCGCCCTCAACTGGTTCGTCGTCGGCCGGGAGAACTCATCCGGCGGCGTGCGCCTCAACACCGGCGGGCAGGCTCGCGTCGACATCGTGACGAGCGACGCTCGCCGTTACGGCGTCGTCGTGGACACCATGGAGCGGGCTCGGCAGATCGTCGACGCCCTCCGCGTCACCGGCCACTGACCCGGCCCGGCCCGGCGCACAGCGCTGGGCCGGCGTCGACGCCAGAGGACAAGGACACACCCCTCAGAGCTGCAGCAGCATCCTCGTGTTGCCGAGCGTGTTCGGCTTCACCCGATCGAGGTCGAGGAACTCGGCGACACCTTCGTCGTATGACTGCAGCAACTCCGCGTACACCTCGCGCGTGACGGGCGCACCCTCGATCTCGACGAAACCGTGGCGACCGAAGAAGGCCGTCTCGAACGTCAGGCAGAACACGCGGCTCACGCCGACGGCGCGGGCGCGGCGCACGAGCTCGTCGAGAATCATCGAGCCGATGCCACGGCCCTTGACCGTCGGCGACACCGCGAGCGTGCGAACCTCCGCCACGTTCTCCCAGATGACGTGCAGGGCGCCGCAGCCGACGATCTCGCCGTCCAGCTCGACGACGACGAACTCCGACAGCGACTCGAAGTACGACACGACGGGCTTGTCGACGATGGCCTTCGACTCGACGTACGGCCCCACGAGCGTCCGAATGCCCCGCACATCGGGCGTGCGGGCGTTGCGCAACTGCGGGGAGGTCATTCCTTCAGCCTACGACGCCGCCGAACGCGGGGTTCGCCGTGATTGGATCGAGAGACTCACGCCCCCGAGTCGGAAAGCGCCAGGCACCCCGTGGAGAACTCACCCCAGCACATCGTCGTCCTCGGCCCCGGCGGTGTCGGTGGCCTCATCGCGGCCCTCGCCTCGGGCGCCGGGCAACGCGTCACGTGCCTCGCGTCCGAGTCGACGGCGGACGTTCTGCGCCGCGACGGCATCGCCGTCAGCAGTGCGCAGTTCGGCCACTTCACCGCGCCGGTCGAAGCCGACACGACGCTGCGTGAGCCCGCCGACCTCGTCTTCGTCACCGTCAAGGCCACGAGCCTCGAGGCGGCGCTCGAACGCCTCGACCCCGACGCCATCGGTGACGCGCTCATCGTCCCGCTGCTCAACGGCGTCGACCACATGACGCTCCTGCGCGAGCGCTACTCCCCCGGGCAGGTGACGGGCGGGGTCATCCGCGTGGAGGCCACGCGCCCGCGGCCGGGCATCGTGGAGCACGCCAGTTCGTTCGCCGACATCGACCTGGCGAGCTCGACCACCGACCACGCCCGCCTCGACGAAGCCGCCGCCACACTAAGTGCGATCGGTCTCGGCGCTCGCGTCCTCGACGACGAGGCGCAGATGCTCTGGGCCAAGCTCTCCTTCCTCGGCCCGTTCGCCCTGTCGACGACGGTGAACCGCGCACCCATCGGCGTCGTGCGCACGGAACACGCCGACGAGCTCGAAGCCATGATCGACGAAGCCGCCCTCGTGAGCTACGCCGAGTGCGGCGCCCGCTTCGACGAACGAGCCCGACAGCTGGCGGACGCGCTCGGAGACGCCGCGAAGTCCTCGATGCTGCGCGACGCCGAAGCCGGCCGTCCGACGGAGATCGACGCCATCGGCGGCGCCCTCCTGCGCGCCGGGGAGCGTCACGGCATCGACACCCCCGTCATCCGTGACGTCATGACGCGCCTGCAGCCACAACAGTCCAGCTGAGAGCGCCCCCAGCACACGACGAAGCGGCGGCCCGCCTCCCCGAAGGGAAGCGGGCCGCCGCTTCGTTGTCAGCTCAGCGAGAGCGTCAGGCCGTGGCCGTGCCCTCGCCGCCGCCGGTGTTGCCACCGACCGGGCCGCCGAAGTCCATCGGACCGGACAGGTCGTCCGACGACGGGACAGCGCCCTTCATGTCGGTGTCGACCTGGTCGGATGCTCGCGTGTGCTCCGAGAGCGCCTTCGGCGTGCCGGAGAACGTGAACTTCGCGTCCTTGCCCTCACCGTCGGCGTCCACGAGCACGAGGTCGCCCTTGGACAGCTCGCCGAAGAGGATCTTCTCCGACAGCTGGTCCTCGATCTCGCGCTGGATCGTGCGACGCAGCGGACGAGCACCGAGAGCCGGGTCGTAGCCGCGCTTGGCGAGCAGGTTCTTGGCGGTCTGCGTGAGCTCGATCGCCATGTCCTGGTCCTTGAGGCGCTCGTCCAGCTTCGCGACCATGAGGTCGACGATCTGCACGATCTCCTCCTGCGACAGCTGCGGGAACACGATCGTGTCGTCCACGCGGTTGAGGAACTCGGGGCGGAAGTGCTGCTTGAGCTCCTCCGAGACCTTCGCCTTCATCCGGTCGTAGTTGCTGCGCTGGTCGTTGCCGGCTGCGAAGCCGAGCGTGACGCCCTTCGCGATGTCGCGGGTACCCAGGTTCGTCGTCATGATGATGACGGTGTTCTTGAAGTCCACGACACGGCCCTGGCTGTCGGTCAGGCGACCGTCCTCCAGGATCTGCAGCAGCGAGTTGAAGATGTCGGCGTGAGCCTTCTCCACCTCGTCGAACAGGACGACCGAGAACGGCTTGCGACGCACCTTCTCCGTCAGCTGGCCGCCCTCTTCGTACCCGACGTAGCCGGGGGGCGAACCGAACAGACGCGAGACGGTGTGCTTCTCCGCGTACTCGGACATGTCGAGCGTGATGAGCGCGTCCTCGTCACCGAAGAGGAACTCGGCGAGCGACTTGGCGAGCTCGGTCTTACCCACACCGGTCGGGCCGGCGAAGATGAACGAACCACCGGGACGACGCGGGTCCTTGAGCCCCGCACGCGTACGACGGATGGCCTGCGACAGCGCCTTGATGGCGTCGTCGTTGCCAATGACGCGCTTGTGCAGCTCGTCCTCCATGCGCAGCAGTCGCGAGGACTCCTCCTCGGTCAGCTTGAACACCGGGATGCCGGTGGACGCGGCGAGAACCTCGGCGACGAGCTCCTCGTCGAGCACGGCCGCGACGTCCTGGTCGCCGGCCTTCCAGGCCTTCTCCTTGGCTTCCTTCTCCTCGACGAGCTTGCGCTCGTCGTCGCGCAGGGAGGCGGCCTTCTCGAAGTCCTGGCCGTCGATGGCCGATTCCTTCTCGCGACGCACGTGCGCGATCTTCTCGTCGAACTCGCGCAACTCCGGCGGAGCCGTCATGCGACGGATGCGCAGGCGAGCGCCGGCTTCGTCGATGAGGTCGATCGCCTTGTCCGGCAGGTACCGGTCGGTGATGTAGCGGTCGGCCATGTTGACGGCGCCGACGAGCGCGGAGTCGGTGATCGTCACGCGGTGGTGTGCCTCGTAGCGGTCACGCAGACCCTTGAGGATCTCGATCGCGTGCGGGATCGACGGCTCGTTGACCTGGATCGGCTGGAAACGACGCTCGAGCGCGGCGTCCTTCTCGATGTGCTTGCGGTACTCGTCGAGCGTCGTCGCACCGACCGTCTGCAGCTCACCGCGGGCGAGCATCGGCTTGAGGATCGACGCGGCGTCGATCGCACCCTCGGCGGCACCTGCGCCGACGAGGGAGTGGATCTCGTCGATGAACAGGATGATGTCGCCGCGCGTGCGGATCTCCTTGAGCACCTTCTTGAGGCGCTCCTCGAAGTCACCGCGGTAGCGGGAACCGGCGACGAGCGAGCCGAGGTCGAGCGAGTAGACGTGCTTGTCCTTGAGCGTCTCGGGCACGTCGCCCGCGACGATCGCGGCGGACAGGCCCTCGACGACGGCCGTCTTACCGACACCGGGCTCACCGATGAGCACCGGGTTGTTCTTCGTACGACGCGACAGCACCTGCATGACGCGCTCGATTTCCTTCTCGCGCCCGATGACCGGGTCGAGCTTGCCCTCGCGGGCGGCCTGCGTCAGGTTGCGACCGAACTGGTCGAGCACCGTCGAACCCGCGGGCGTGCCCTCGGCGGGGCCGGACGACGACGCGCCGACGCCGGCACCGGCCGGCTCACCCTTGCCCTGGTAACCCGAAAGGAGCTGGATGACGGTGGTGCGCACCGTCGACAGGTCTGCGCCGAGCTTGACGAGGACCTGCGCGGCAACGCCCTCACCCTCGCGGATGAGGCCGAGCAGGATGTGCTCGGTGCCGATGTAGCTGTGGCCGAGCTGCAGCCCCTCACGCAGGGAGAGCTCGAGAACCTTCTTCGCGCGGGGCGTGAAGGGAATGTGGCCGGACTGCGTCTGCTGCCCCTGGCCGATGATCTCCTGAACCTGTTCACGCACGGCGTCCAAGGAGATGCCGAGCGACTCGAGCGCCTTGGCGGCAACGCCTTCGCCTTCGTGGATGAGGCCCAGAAGGATGTGCTCCGTGCCGATGTAGTTGTGGTTGAGCATGCGCGCTTCCTCCTGCGCGAGCACCACCACACGGCGGGCACGGTCGGTAAACCGTTCGAACATGTCATCTCCTCGATGCCGAGATCTCACTCGATGCTAGCCGGGAGCGCCGAGATCGCACGTTTCGCGCGTTCGAGGCTCGCCGGGCTTCGACGTTGCCAACGCCTCGATCCGTCATCCTGTTCCGAATCGACGCCGGAAGTGGCACGCGTTCGCCGTGGGCGGAACCGAGCCCGATGTCCTGTGTGGGTTTGATGCGTGAAACCAACCGGGTCGCGGCTCGCCTCGTCGTTACGCTGGCCGACGTGCAAACCGTCACGCTCCGCCTCCGTGTCTTCGGCCTCGACGTCGATGTCGACGTGCCCGCGGAGCGAGCGGAGTCGATCCGTTCGCAGTGGGCGTGGTGTCTGCCCGATTCGCCTGCCCAGCGCGACATCGGGCCGCTGCCGGGCGCGCCCGAGCTCAACGACGAGCCCCTCACCGTCACGCGCGGCGCCGACGGCGAATCGGACGACCACATCGCCGACTACAACCTCACGACGAGCATCACCCGCGAGGCAATCGGACGCCGCGCAGCCCAGTTCGTCATGCTGCACGCCGGCGGCGTCGCGGAGCCGGAGACCGGCCGAGTCGCCGGGCTCGTCGCCGCATCAGGTACGGGCAAGACGACGGCCACCCGCCACTTCTGCTCCCGCGGCTACGGCTACGTCAGCGACGAGTCGCTCATCATCGGCGAGGCCCGCGCGGTCATGCCCTACCCGAAGCCGCTGTCGGTCGTCATCGACCCCAGCAAGCCGTACGAGAAGACACAGCACGACCCTGGCGAGGTGGGGCTCGCGTTCCCTCCGGCCGGGCCGCTGACGCTCGGACCGCTCGTCGTTCTCGTCCGCGAGCGTGGCGAGGAGGCGTCGGGCGACATCGCCCGCCTGGAGCACATTCATCTCTTCGACGGCCTCGCTCAGGTTCTCCCTCAGTCGTCGGCCATGCCGGAGATTCCCGGTTCGCTCGACGTCCTCGCGCGGCTCGCCCAGGGGGGTGGGGGCATCCACGAGATGCACTACCGCGAAATCGCCGAGACCGAGCACCTCCTGCGGAGGGCCCTCGCGCTCGAACCGCTGGAGCCGTTCTGGCGCCACGTGCCCGGCGCGTGGGGTGACACCTCGCCCTACCTTCCGCCGGAGCAGTTTCCCGTCGACCCCGATCGAGTGGCGGAGGGCCTCGAGGTCGAGCGCGCACGTTTCGTCGACGCCCTCGTCGACGACGAGGTCATGGAGGCCATCGTTCTGCTCGGCGCGACGCCGGTGCGGATGTCGGGGCTCGCGACACTCGTGTGGGACGCGAGCGCCGAGCCGCGCGACCTCGAGCAGCTCACGGCGCAGTGCGTCGCGGAGCTCGGCGACCACCCGGACACCACGGCCCTCGTGCAGGAGGCCCTCGTCCAGATGCTCGCCGACGGGGTGTTGCGCCCGGTCGAGTAGCGGAGTCGCGACCGGCGAGCCGCAGCGTCAGACCGCTTCGCCGCGCGCCTTCTTCGCCCGGTCGACGCTGGCCTGCAGAGCCGCGAGAAGATCGACGACCTCGGCGCTCTCCTCCTTCTCGGCCTCGGGCTCGTGGACCTCTCCCCCGGCGAGCTTGGCCTCGACGAGCTGCTTGACGGCCTGCTCGTACTCGTCCTCGTAGGCGCTCGGGTCGAAGTCACCCGAGAGCGATTCGACCAGCATCGCGGCCATCGCCTGCTCGGCGTCGGTGACCTCGCTCTTCTCGGCGAGCACCGCGAAGTCGGGCTCGCGCACCTCGTCGGGCCACAACAGCGTCTGCAGCACGAGGGTGTCCTCGTGAACGCGCAACACCGCCACGGTCACGCGCGTGCGGATGGCCACCGTCACGACGGCGACGCGGCCGCTCTCCTCAAGCGCGCTGCGCAGAAGGGCGTACGGCTTGATCGCGGCCTTGTCGGGTTCGAGGTAGTAGACCTTGTCGAGCACGAGCGGGCTGATCTGCTCGGCCGGCACGAAGCGGTCGACGGCGATCTCCTTGCTCGTCGACAGGGGCAGCTCGGCGAGGTCTGCGTCGGTGAGCACGACCATCTGACCCTCGTCGGTCTCGTAGCCCTTCGCGATGTCGCTGTAGGCCACCTTCTCGCCGTCGAGACTGCACACCCGCTGGTACTTGATGCGCCCGCCGTCCTCGGCGTGGACCTGACGGAACTGAACGTCGTGGTTCTCGGTGGCGGAGTACAACCGCACCGGCACGTTGACGAGGCCGAAGCTGACCGCGCCCTTCCAGATGGCTCGCATGGCGTCCTTTCCTCGCGGGCTGCGTGTGGCCCGCACACCGCGTCTAGGGTGAGCCTATGCGCCCCATGCTCGCCTCACCCGCAGCAGCGCCGCCGACGGGGCCGTCGTGGCGCCACGAGGTGAAGTGGGACGGCATTCGCGCCATCGTCACTGTGAGCGGCGGCGAGGTGAGCATCGCCACCCGGTCCGGCGCCGACGCCACGGCTCGCTTCCCCGAGATCACCGGCTCGCACCTCGCCGACTTCGACGACATCGTGCTCGACGGCGAGATCGTCGCCCTCGTCGACGGAGCACCCGACTTCCGCACGGTGATGCACCGGCTCGCTCCCGGAGGAAGCCGCTCGCGAATGTCGGCAACCTCGCCCGAGGACGCCCGGCGCATGGCCCGAACCCCCGTGCGGTTCATGGCCTTCGACGTCCTGCGCGCCGCCGGCCACGAGGTCGTCACGATGCCGTGGAGCGCCCGGCGCGCCCTGCTCGAGGGGGCGGGCGTGGCTGACGGCGTCGCCGTCGAGGTGCCGGAGGCGTACGAGGACGGCGCGGCCCTTTTCGCCGCGACGCTCGAACAGGGCGTGGAAGGCATCGTGAGCAAGCGCGTCGACGCTCCGTACCGACCCGGCGTGCGCAGCGAGGAGTGGCTCAAGAGCGTCCATCGCCAGGCTGACACCTTCGTCGTCGGAGGCTGGCGGCCGGTCGCGGGTTCGCTCGCGCAGGTGGGTGCGATCCTCGTCGGCGAGGTGACCGACGACGGCCTGCGCTACCGCGGCCGCGTGGGGACCGGCTTCTCCGCCTCCAGCGGTCGGGCGTTGCTCGAGTGGCTCACGCCGATGCCACAGTGCCCCTTCACCGCCGACGACCTGCCGCCCGAGGACCTCGAGGGCACGCACTGGGTGCGCCCGGAGATCACGGTCGACGTCACCCACCTCGGCCGCAGCGCCGGCGGGCGCCTGCGTCAGCCGTCCTACAAGGGTCTGCGCCTCGACATCGGAGGTGCGCGTGGCTGACGAACCGACGGTCACCGTCGCCGAGGTCGACGGGCGGCGCCTGAAGCTGACGAATCTCGACAAGCTCCTCTACCCCGCCACCGAGACGACGAAGGGCGAGGTGCTGCACTACTACGCGGCTGTCGCACCGCGCCTGTTGCCGCAGATGGCCGGGCGCCCCGTGACGCGCGTCCGCTTCCCCCACGGCGTGGGCGACCTCAACTTCTTCGAGAAGAACGTGCCCGGCGGCGCACCCACGTGGCTGACGGCGCACGACATCGACGGCGTGCGCTACCCCTTCGTCGACTCGACGGCGGCGCTCACCTACTTCGCCAATCTCGCGTCGCTCGAGTTCCACACGCCGCAGTGGCGCTGGGAGAACGGCGAGCGCCGGGCTCCCGATCGCCTCGTGCTCGACCTAGACCCCGGCGCACCCGCGGGCCTCGACGAGTGCGCGCGCGTGGCCCTCGTCATGAAGGACCTGCTCGATTCCCTCGGGTGGGCCTGCGTACCCGTCACCTCGGGCAGCAAGGGGATGCAGGTCTACGCGGCCCTCGACGGGAAACGCTCGAGCGACGAGGCCCGCGAGTTCGCCCGCGTCGTCGCGGAGAAACTCACCGAGCTCGAACCTGATCTCGTGACGGCCAAGATGACCAAATCCCTACGCCCGGGAAAGGTATTCATCGATTGGTCGCAGAACGTGGCGGCGAAGACGACCATCACGCCGTGGTCACTGCGCGGAAGGAACCGGCCCTTCGTTGCGCTGCCGCGCACGTGGGACGAGATCAGCAACGCGGCGGACAGCCCCGGAACTCTGGAACAGATCGATCTCGACGAGGTGCTCGATCACAGAATGCACTCGGAAGATCCTATGGACATCCTGAAAAGAGGATAAAACAAACCAAATGGTCCGCCATTGGATGAAATGACGAGCCCTTTGGTTTGTTCGCCGAGTTCAGTTCAGCCCTTGGCGGCGTCGAACGCCTTGAGAACGTCGGCCGAAACGCGACCACGGTCGCTGACCTTGTAACCGTTCGCACGACCCCACTCGCGAATCTCGTTCAGATCGTTACGAGCTGACGTCGCGCGAGCCTGCTGCTTGCGGCCACCGACACGACGCGCGTGCCCGACCCACTTCGAGAGCGAGTCGCGCAACTGCGCGGCGTTCGCGTCAGAGAGGTCGATCTCGTAGCTGACGCCGTCGAGACCGAATTGAATGGTCTCCGCGGCCTCTGAACCGTCGATGTCGTCCTCGAGCGTCACGTGTACACGCTGCGCCATGTTGTGCACCCCTTCAGGCCATTTCATTGCGCCGAGCACTGCGCTCGGTCACTTCAACAAGGCAAGCCTAACGAAAGGGTTAAGAAAAACGAAAATCTAATTATCACGATCGACCGAGCGATCAATTCGGCTATCCATCGTTCCAGGTGCAGACTTGGGAAGGTGCGCATTCTGCAGAACTGCGTCTGCTTCCTTCGGCGCGACGGTGCCCTTGGCAAGGTCGTGATCACGTTCCCACTGCTGCTGGGCGATGCGCTCGCGGCGGTCGCCCTCCATGATGTGGCGCATGATGACGTAGAAGAGACCGAGGATGCCGATGGACGGCACGAGCGTCTGAATGGCCGGCCACAGGGTGTCCACGACTTCACGTCCTTTCGTCGAATCCGAGCGCGGCGCTCGGAGCCTTCATTCTACGGATGCCCGCTCCGAGGCGGGCGCCCACGTCAGCGATCGCCGCCGATGACCAGCGGAATGTTGTCGATGAGGCGCGTCGTCCCCACCTTCGCGGCCACGGCGAGCAGTGCCTCTCCGCGGAAGTACTCGGGCACCTGTTCGAGCGTCACCGGGTCGACGAGCACGAGGTAGTCGACGAGCGCGAGCGGCTCATGCACGAGCACCTCACGGGCCGCACGCCGAACGGCGGCCGGGCCGGAGTTGCGTGCAGCTTCCCCGGCCTTGAGTGCCTTCGACAGGCACAGGGCCACCTCGCGGTCGTGCTCACTGAGGTAGACGTTGCGGCTGGAGAGGGCGAGGCCGTCGTGCTCGCGCACCGTCGGGACGCCGACGATCTCGACGGGCATGTCGAGGTCGCGCGCCATGCGCTTGATGAGCAGGAGCTGCTGCGCGTCCTTCTGCCCGTAGTAGGCGCGGGTCGGGCCGACGATGTTGAGCAACTTGTTGACGACGGTGAGCATGCCGTCGAAGTGACCGGGGCGCGATGCGCCCTCAAGAACGGTGCCGAGCGGGCCGGCGGAGATGCGGACGCCGGGCTCGCCGTCGGGGTAGACGACGTCGGGGCTGGGGGCGAACACGAGGTCAGCGCCCTCTCGCTCGCAGATCTCGAGGTCGCTCGTGAGCGTGCGCGGGTAACGAGACAGGTCCTCACCAGCGGCGAACTGCAGCGGGTTGAGGAAGATCGTCACGATGACGTTGTCGTTGGCGGCGCGTGCTTCACGGATGAGGGTGGCGTGGCCCTCGTGGAGGGCGCCCATCGTCATGACGACGGCGACGCTGCCGTCGAGCTTCGCTCGGGCGTCGGCGAACTCGGCTCGGGTGTGGGCGACGACGGGTGCGCTCATAGGGGTTCTCCTGGTGCTGGCGGTTCGGTGGTGTCGGAGGGGCCCGCGACATCGGGCGGGTCGAGGACGCCGAGGACGGCGTCGATCTGGATCGGGGTGAGCGCCCCGCGCGATCCCGCACGGCGGGCCGTGGCGAGCGCGAGGGCGCGGTAGGTGGGCGGGATGTCGCCGGCGACACCGTCGGCTGCGAGGGCATCGAGCATCGCGAGGTGACGCGTCAACGTGCCCGCATCGCCACGGGCGACGGGGCCGGTGAGGGCCTTGTCGCCACGCTCGAGGGCGTTGTCGAGGGCGGCTTCGAGTAGCGGCCGCAGGAGGCGTCCGGGGTCGTCGACGTCGATGCGGCGCAACAGTTCGGCGGCCTGCGCGACGAGGGTGACGAGGTGGTTCGAGCCGTGTGCGAGCGCTGCGTGGTACTGCGTGCGGTCGGCCTCGTCGAGGGTGAACGGCTCCCCGCCGATGTCGAGGACGAGGGCGTCCGCGACCATGCGGTGGTCGGGCATCGCCGTGACGGCGAAGGGGCATCCGGAGAGGCGCGGCAGGTCGGCGTCGGTGCCGCTGAACGTCATCGCCGGGTGGATGGCGAGGGGCACGCCGCCCGCCTCGACGACCGGGGAGAGCACGGCCAGGCCCTGCGCACCGCTCGTGTGAACGACGATGCGGGCGCCGAGAGCGCCCGGGAAGTCGAGTCCCGCGACGAGCGGTGCCAGTTCGTCGTCGGGGACGGTGAGCAGGAGCAGGTCGGCACGCTGGGCGACCTCCTGTGGCTGGAGGAGCGGCACGGCGGGCAGCAGCGCCTCGGCGCGCTCACGGCTCGCGTCGCTGACGCCGGACGCCGCGACGACCTCGTGCCCGGCCTTGCGCAACGCGGCAGCGAGGACGGCACCGACGCGTCCGGCACCGATGACGCCGACGCGAAGGCTCGGCGACCCCATTTCACTCACTCGCCCCACGCTACCTGCGATCCGCATCCCCGATGTTGACCGGGCGCCGCGGCACCGGCGCCTCGTTACGCAGGCAACATCACAACGCGTCGACGAGGCGGGCGGCGTCCGTGCGGTTCTGCACCCTGACGATCGGGAGGCCGGGGCGCGCTCTCGCCATCTCCTGGACGAGGCTACGGTTGCGGTCGTGCGTCGCCCAGGCCCACCGGACGATGTGCTCGGGGTCGGTGAAAACCTCATGCAGGGGGGCTTCGACGTTGCCGTTCCACAGCTCCTCGCGGTGCCGACGCCGTCGCACCGTGCGCGCGACGACCTGTCGCATGACGACGTGGCGCGGCAGGTCGAGCCAGACGACGAGGTCGGCGCGCTGCGCGAGGAGCGGGCGCACCTGGCTGTACTGCCATTCGGTGACCCAGGCCGCGCCTGCGCTGAAGCGCTCGACGTCGTCGAGGAAGGTGGCGCGCGGGGTCCAGTTCGGGCCGTGGAAGAGAGCGTCGATCTCGACGTGTTCGATGCCGAGCGCGTCGCCGATGCGGGCGGCGAGGGTTGTCTTCCCGGAGCCGGAAGTGCCCGCGACGAGAACGCGGCGGGCCGGTTCGCGCGATGTGCGGCTCACGAACTCGTCGACATCGATGATCGGCACCCGCCCATTCTCCCGATGATGAGCGGGCGCCGCGGCACGGGTGCCGCGTTCTTGAGGAAACATCGCGACAATGGGAGCGTGAGCACCCACCCCCGGCCTTGGTTCGACGCCTGGCACGATGCGCTCTACGGCGAAGCCGGTTTCTATCGACGCGACGAGGGGCCGGCGGGCCACTTCGCCACCTCGGCGCAGGGCATTCCCGGCGTCGCCGATGTGCTGGCTCAGGCGGTGCTCGCCTACGCCGAGCGCTGCGACGCCGAGGTCGTCGTGGACTTCGCATGCGGGCGCGGTGAACTCCTCGAGGCTCTCGCACGGTTCGCTGACCCGTCGCTCGAGCTCGTCGGCGTCGATGTCGTCGCTCGGCCGGACGCCGTGAGCGACCGCATCGCGTGGGTGCAGTCACCGGGTGCGGCCGCCGTTCCCGACTTCGATTTCCTCGACGGACGCCGCGCGCTCGTCGTCGCTCACGAGTGGCTCGACGTCGTGCCGTGCACGGTCGCCGAAGCAGACGACGACGGCGTCCTGCGCAGCGTTCTCGTCGCACACGACGGCACTGAGTCAGTCCGCGAGCCGCTCACCGAGCCCGAGCTCGACTGGGTCCGACGCTGGTGGCGGCCGCAGCACGATACTTCGGACGCCACGTCGTCTCCCGGCCCCGACGCTGCCGAGACCCACCTTCCCGGCGAGCGCGTCGAGGTCGGCCTCACCCGTGACCGCGCGTGGTCGAACCTGATCGAGAACGTGTCACGCCACGCCACGCCGGGCAGCGTTCTCGTCGGTGTGGACTACGGCCACACGAGCGCGACGCGGCCACCGCTCGGCACACTCACCGGGTTCCGCGAAGGCGCCGAGTGCACTCCGATCCCGGACGGTTCGTGCGACGTCACGGCCCACGTGGCCGTCGATTCCCTCGACGCCGATCACGTGACGACGCAGCGCGCCGTCATGCTCGATCTGTTCGGCGAGGAGCCCCTCGAGCCGGTGCCGCTCGACTTGGCGCACACCGACCCCCCGGCCTACCTGCAACGGCTGGCGGTGCGTTCGGCGCTGGCGGCCGCCGTCAGCCCCGACAGTTTGGGCGCGTTCTTCTGGTGGGTGCGCGAGATCCGCTGACCTTCGGCAGGCTTCAGTCGGTTTCGGCCGCCGCAGCCTGGCGCGCACGGTAGGCCGCGACGTTGGCCCTGTTGCCGCAGCCGCGATCGCAGTATCGGCGTGAGCGGTTCTTCGACAGATCCACGAGCACTCCCCCGCAGTCGCCGGCGCACATCTTGAGTCGTTCGAGTTCGTCGGCGCGGATGACGTCGATGAACGCCATGACCGATTCTACCGCGATGCGGCTCGCGAGCGGCGCGTCGGACGGCGTCGCGTGGAGGTGATAATCCCACCCGTCGTGGCGCACGAGCTGCGGCAGGGCCTCGTTCTGGAGGAGCACGTCGTTGACGAACGTGACGAGGTCGTCACGTGACATCGACCACGCTTCGAGGAAGCGGGGACGCAGCGCACGCACCTCGTCGAGCTCCGCTCGGGTGTGCGTGTGAGCACCCGTGTAGGCCCAGCTGCGCACGAATTCGTCGAGATCCCCGACGTTTTCGAGCGAGTCCTCCGGAGTCAACGTGTTGACGAGGGCCGCTGCGGACAGCAGCGAATCCTCCGTGTCATGACCAAACGCCATTTTGACTCCTGACCTCGTGACGACTTAATGTAACCGCTCAACGTACTTTTTACCACTTACACGAGAGTTGGAGGTGTTCCCATGGCTCCCACCCAGGTCGCGCACGACATCCACCCCGTTCCCGTTCCGACCCGCAAGCGATTCGGCCGACGCGAAGGTGCGATGTCACATACGAGCATGGGACTCATCGTCGCCATTGTCTCGTGTGCGGCATTCGGAACGTCGGGTTCCTTCGCCAAGGCGCTGCTCGGTTCCGGCTGGACGCCGGTGACGGCAGTCGCCGCCCGCATCACCATCGCAGCGTTCGTGCTCGCCGTTCCGACGGCGCTCGCCCTGCGCGGTCGTTGGCACACGGTGGCGGAGAACTGGAAGCCGATCGTCCTCTACGGCATCTTCGGCGTCGCGGGCTGCCAGCTCTTCTACTTCAACGCCGTGACCCACGTCAGCGTCGGCGTGGCGCTGCTCATCGAGTACCTCGCGCCGGTGCTGCTCGTCGGTTGGGCGTGGGCCCGCTACGGCCGCACCCCGCGTCGCCTCACCGTGGCAGGAATGCTCGCCGCGATCGTCGGATTACTCTTCGTTCTCGACGTGTTCAGCGGCCTCACGGTCGACCTCGTCGGCGTCGCGTGGGCCTTCGGCGCGGCGCTGTGCCTCGTCGTGTACTTCATCATCGCCAGTGACGACGAGTCGAGCCTCCCCTCGATCGCGCTCGCCGGTGGCGGCATGGTCGTCGGCGCCCTCATCCTGCTCGCAATCTGCGCCGTGCAGGCACTGCCTACCGCGGTGAGCACGCAGGACGTCGCCTTCGCCAGCAGCCACGTGCCGTTCTGGGTTCCGGTGCTCGGCCTCGCCGTCATCGCGGCGGCGATCGCCTACGCGACCGGCATCTACGCCGCACGCGTGCTCGGTTCCACGGTCGCGTCGTTCATCTCGCTGCTCGAGGTGCTCTTCGCCGTCGCGTTCGCGTGGATGATCGTCGGCGAGGTGCCGACGCTCGTGCAGGCCGTCGGCGGACTGTTCATCGTCGGCGGCGTGGTGCTCGTGCGCGTCGACGAGTCGCGTCACGCCGAGGCCTTCGGACCGGTCGTCGCCGCCGAGCACGACGAAGAGGTGACGCGCTGGCTCGACGAAGCCCAGGCGGCCGTCGTCGATGACGAGCACGTCGGCGGCGCCACCGCTCTGCGCGAGGCCGCCCGCTCCTGATCGGCTCGAAGGTGCGCACCGTGCGACGAGCACGGTGCGCACCTTCGTCGCTACGGGGCGAGACATGAGGACACAAGGGACAGGACGCCCCGCGCGCACCTCAACGCCCGGGGTGTAGGACTCTTCGTGCGAGGGCGGCGTCAGCGCACCTGGTTCCCCTGCGCCGCCGACGCACCGCCCGCCTCGGCGACCGCCCGCCGTCCGGCGCGTGGCGCGCCCGACGACTGCCGTCCCGCTTTGGCAGACTTGACCGCATGTCTACGAGCGCGCGCGAACTGACGGTCGGCATGGGAGCCGGGGGTCTCGCGACGTCGGACATGGTGCTCAACATCGGCCCGCAGCACCCGGCCACGCACGGTGTCCTGCGCCTGCGCATCACCCTCGACGGCGAGCGGATCACGAAGTGCGAACCGATCGTCGGGTACATGCACCGCGGTGCGGAGAAGCTGTTCGAGGTGCGCGACTACCGGCAGATCCTCGTGCTGGCGAACCGTCACGACTGGCTTTCGGCGTTCAGCAGCGAGATCGGCGTGTGCCTCGCGGTCGAGCGGGCACTCGGCATGGAGGTGCCCGAGCGCGCGACGTGGACGCGCACGTTGCTCTCCGAACTGAACCGGGTGCTCAACCACCTCATGTTCCTCGGCTCGTACCCGTTGGAGCTCGGCGCTATCACGCCGATGTTCTACGTGTTCCGCGAGCGCGAGGAACTGCAGGCCGTCATGGAGGAGATCGCCGGCGGCCGCCTGCACTACATGTTCAACCGCATCGGCGGGCTGCGCGACGACATCCCCGCAGGTTGGCTCGACCGTGCCGCCGAGGCCGTCGCGACGGTGCGCCGTCGCATGCCGGAGATCGAGAGCTTCATCGTCGGCAACCCGATCCTCAACGCCCGGACGAAGGGCGTCGGCGTCATCACGCCGGCGATGGTGGAGCAGTACGGCATCTCGGGGCCGATCGCGCGCGCCGCGGGTGTCGACGTCGACCTGCGCCGCGACGACCCCTACCTCGCCTACGGCGAGTTGTTCTCCCCGGGCAGCCCGGGCCGCGTCATCACGCGCCCGGAGGGCGATTCCTTGGCGCGACTCGAGGTGCTGCTCGACCAGACGCACGTCTCGCTCGACCTCGCGGATGCGTGCATCGAGAAGCTGCGGTCGCTGCCACAGGGCCCGGTGAACGTGAAACTGCCGAAGGTGCTCAAGGTGCCCGAGGGTTCGGGCTACGCGGCGACGGAGAACCCGCTCGGTTTCAACGGGTACTACCTCGTGTCGCGCGGCGAGAAGACGCCATGGCGTCTGAAGCTGCGGTCGGCCTCGTTCAACAACATGAGTTGCTTGGGCGAGGTGATGGAGGGCGAGCTCCTCGCGGACATGGTGGCGATTTTGGGGTCGATGTTCTTTGTGGTTGGGGATATCGACAAGTGAGTGCAGCCCTTGGGCGTGCTGGGAATCGCCGCAGCGCAGCGAGGACGGCTTCCGGCACGCCCGGGGTGCTCTCACTTGGAGCAATGGACATCGACAAGTAGGAACAGCCCTTGCGGTTGGTAGGGCCCGGAGCTTGCGGAGGGTTCTGCCAGCCGCGGGGTGTTTCTCCTTGGAGCAAGGGACATCGACAAGTAGGAACAGCCCTTGCGGTTGGTAGGGCCCGGAGCTTGCGGAGGGTTCTGCCAGCCGCGGGGTGTTTCTCCTTGGAGCAAGGGACATCGACAAGTAGGAACAGCCCTTGCGGTTGGTAGGGCCCGGAGCTTGCGGAGGGTTCTGCCAGCCGCGGGGTGTTTCTCCTTGGAGCAAGGGACATCGACAAGTAGGAACAGCCCTTGCGGTTGGTAGGGCCCGGAGCTTGCGGAGGGTTCTGCCAGCCGCGGGGTGTTTCTCCTTGGAGCAAGGGACATCGGCAAGTAGGAACAGCCCTTGCGACTGGTAGGACCCAGAGCCTGCGGAGGATTCTGCCCACGGCAGGGTGCATCCTCTGGATCGAGGCGCATCGGCCGAACCCTCGTCGCTTACGTCGGCGTAACCTCATTGCCCGTTTTGACTGTGAAGCAGGTCACAACGCTCTACTCTCAACGGTAGGGCACGTGTTGCCCGCAACCCTTCACCGGGCAATACGTCCCTGATAAACGCCTGAGGAGTCCTCCCATGAGCAAGCCCTCCCCCCGTCACGCAGCGCCTGTTGCCGCCCGTCGTGGCCTCGCCGGTGCCGGTGCACTGAGCCTCGCCCTCGCCGGCGGCGCCTTCGCGCTCGCCAGTTCGCAGGGTGCGTCCGCGGCAACGAAGACCGTCAACTACTCCTGCTCCGTCACCGACCTCGGCATCATGTTCCAGCAGCCGTGGACCGTGTCGATGACGACCGACCTGCCCGCGAGCGTCGAGCCCGGCGCCACGGTTCCGGCACCTTCGATCACGGCCAACGTGACGACGGGTGACGACGCAACAGCCCAGATGCGTTCGCTCAACATCAAGACGGTCGAGGGCACCTCGGAGGCCAACTACTCGGTCGGCGACACCGACGGCACCGCGAAGCTCACGGTCGCGAACACGCCGGTTCCGGCGTCGGGCAACCTCACCACGGTGGCGAAGGGCTCCGGCCAGTCGTTCACGGCGCCTACGACGGCCGGTGCGCTCGCCGTCAAGGCGGGCAGCTTCACCGCCACGCTGACGACGGACTCCGGCTTCGTTCTCCACATCGGCTGCAAGGCCGCCGCTGGCGCGGACACGACGATCGGCACGATCCAGGTCGGCGGCGCCCCGACGACGGAACCCACCACGCCGACAACGGATCCGACGACCCCCACCACGGACCCGACAACTCCGACGACGGACCCGACCACGCCGACCACCGACCCCACGACACCTACTACGGACCCGACGACGCCGACCACCGACCCCACCACGCCGACGACGGACCCGACGACACCGACGAGTGAGCCCACGACGCCCACCTCGGAGCCCACGGACTCCTCGACGACGTCGCCGATGCCGTCCAGTTCGCCAAGCACGACGATGGGCCCGAAGGTCGAGACCGACTACGCCGACATGTCGCAGCCGACGAACCTCGCCGGCTTCGCGTTCGCTGCCGCCGGCATCGCTGCACTCGGTGGCGCTGTCGTCGTCGGTCGCCGCCGCGGCTGATCACAACTGACGCACGGCGAGGGCCGCCCCGGGAGCTTCCCGGGGCGGCCCTCATGCTTGTCCCCGCCATCAAAGATGGTGGGTTTGGTTGAAGATGCGGGCGACATCGGCGCCATCTTCAGCCAAACCTGCCATCAAGGCGTGCGGCTCGGTCCGTGAGCCGCGCGCTCGGTGGCGGGCGCGGGGCCGTGAACGAAGTGGTTGCCGGGTCAGCGTTCGTCGTCGGGAATCGTGCACCACTTCTGTACGACGAAACCGAGCACGGACAGCACCACCGACGCGACGACGAGCGCGCCGAGCAAAATCACCGCGGAGCGTACCGACGCGATATGCAGGCGTCCGAACTGCACGACGGCCTGCCCCGCGTACCAGCCCGTGAGCACCGCACCACCGATTGCCGCCGCCTGTGAGAACACGACGACGCGACGCGCCGTGTCGGCGCTCAGCCCCTCGTGGCCCTGCATGACGCCGGCCGCAGCGCTGCGGGCCAGTGCTTCATCCTGGCCCGCGCGAAGTCGGGCGTCGGCCTCGCGCTTTGCCTTCGTCCGTGTGCGCACCTGGTCGCGCACGCGCCACCCGCCCGCCACGAGCGCCCCCGAGAGCGCGACGACGAGCAGCATCTCCCACCAGCTGTGCTGCGGCAGCGCGTTCCCGCCGTTGCGCACGAGCTGCATGGCGAGCGCCGTCGCCGCCGTGACGACGACGCCCGCGATCAGCGCGGAGCGCGGTGCAAGCGGCTTCATCGAAGGCCTCCTTCGAGGTCGAGGTACTCCTCGGCGTCCCACGCCGGGCCGCGACGTACCCCCGCGACGTCGAGCGCGCGCACGTGGCCGTCGAGCGCGACAACACCCGCGGGAGTCCGCAGCGTCATCCACGGCGCCGCCTGCCACCACGGCACGACGACGAACGCCCGCTCGTGGGCTCGCGGATGCGGCAACGCCAGCGGCGACTTCGACGCCTCCGCGACGCCGGCCGTCACACCGTCACGCTCGCCACCGGCACGCACCTCGTCCGACTCCCCCGGCGTGCCCAAGGAAATGATGTCGAGGTCGAGGGTGCGCGCACCCCAACGCACGTCGCGTCGACGGCCGTGTTCGGCCTCGATGCGATGCAGTTCGGCGAGCAGGTGCTCCCCCGTGAGGCGCGTGAAACCGACGACGACGGCGTTGAGATAGTCAGGCTGCTCGACGCCACCGACCGGGTCGGTCTCGACGAGCGGCGACACGTGCACGACGTCGAGACCGTCGAGAGCGCGCAGCGATTCCAGCGCAGAACGCATGGTCGCCACCCGACGCCCGAGGTTCGTTCCCATCGCAATGACGACCGCACGACGTCGCTCGCGGCGCACCGACACAGCGGGCCCAGCCATGACGCCCGTGGTCGGGGTGAACGGAACCCCAGCGGGCGCGTGCGGCTTGCGCACCGTCACGTCCACGGCCTCGACGAAGGGCCACTCGAGGCAGACGTCGGCGATGCGCTCGACGAGGGTTTCGATGAGGTCGACGGGCTCACCGCTCGCCACCTCGACGACGCGCGCCGCGACGTCGGCGTACGACAGCGAGGCGGTGAGGTCGTCGCTGCGCCCCGCGGGCGCCAAGTCGGCTTCGAGCGAAAGGTCGACGACAAACGGCTGCGGGATCTGCTTCTCGAAGTCGAGCACTCCGTGGCGTGCGCTGATCGCGAGACCCGTGAGTGTGATCGTGTCGTTCATCGCCCTACCTTCCGCTGCTTCGTCATGCCGTTGGTCGCGCTCAGCCGCGGCGCGACGAGCGCCCCAGAACGCCGATCTGCCCCGCTGCGACAGCGACATCGAGGGCCGCGAGCGTCGAGGGAACGTCGTGAACGCGCACACCCCAAGCACCGTGCTGGGCTGCCAGCAGGCTGGTCGCGGCCGTCGCGTCGTCACGCTCCGCAGGCTGGACGGCGCCGTCCTCGGTCACCAGCGCTGGCGAGCGCCCGACACGTCCGAGGAACGTCTTGCGCGACGTGCCCCACAGCACCGGCAGGCCGAGTACGTCGAACTCCCCCATGCGCGAGAGCAGCTCCCAGTTCTGCTCGCCCGTCTTCGCGAACCCGAAACCGGGATCGACGACGAGCTTCTCGCGGGCCACCCCTGCCTCGAGCAGCGTCTCGACGCTCGTCGTCAGCTCCGCGACGACGTCGGCGACGATGTCGGCGTAGACGGTGCGCTGCTGCATGTCGACCGAGTGCCCCCGCCAGTGCATCGCGACGAACGCCGCCCCGGTCTGGGCAGCCACGCTCGGCATAGCGGCGTCGGCCAGGGCCCCGCTCACGTCGTTGATGACGGCGGCACCCGCCTCCACGGCGGCCTCCGCCACACTCGCGCGCATCGTGTCGACGCTGACGCACGCGCCCGCGGCGGCCAGTTCACGCACGACGGGAACGACCCGGCGCAGTTCCTCGTCCTCGTCGGGGCGCTTCGCGCCGGGGCGCGTCGACTCACCGCCGACATCAAGGATGTCCGCGCCCTGCTCGAGCAGTTCCTGCCCGTGCGCCACGGCGGCCGCGGTGTCGAACCAGCGCCCGCCGTCGCTGAACGAATCGGGCGTCACGTTGACGACACCCATGACGAGCGGGCGCCCGGACGCACCCGGTCGTGGCAACGAGGACATCGTCGTCACTTGCCCATGAGGAGGCTCATTGCCTCAGCGCGCGTGGCCGTGTTGCGCAGCTGCCCGCGCACCGCGGACGTGATGGTGCGCGCACCCGGCTTACGGATGCCGCGCATCGACATGCACAGGTGCTCGGCCTCGATGACGACGATGACGCCCTGCGCGTCGAGGTGCTCGACGAGGGCGTCCGCGATCTGCGTCGTGAGGCGCTCCTGCACCTGCGGACGCTTGGCGTACACGTCGACGAGGCGCGCGAGCTTCGACAAGCCCGTCACGCGCCCGGAAGCCGACGGGATGTAACCGACGTGCGCGACGCCGTGGAACGGCACGAGGTGGTGCTCGCACGTGGAGTAGACCTCGATGTCACGCACGAGTATGAGCTCCTCGTGTTCGACGTCGAACGTCTTGTCGAGCACGTCGGCCGGTGTCTGGCGCAGGCCGACGAAGGTCTCCGCGTAGGCTCGGGCCACCCGGGCTGGGGTGTCGAGCAGACCCTCACGATCCGGGTCCTCACCGACGGCGGTGAGGATCTCCCGAACCGCAGCCTCGATCCGCGGAAGGTCGACCTCGCCGCTCGGCACGGCGTTCGTGTCAGCCAAGACCCGGATCCGTGTCCGTGGGCCCCTGCGTTCCGGGGCCGGCCGGCGGCTGCGGCGGGTAGAGGGTGACCTCGTCCTTGGGCTCGTTGTCGTCGATGTTCTTGCCCGCCGCGAGCGCACGCTCCTCGGCAGGCGTCATGACCGGGCCACGGGTGCTCACGTGACGGTCGGCGCTCGAGAGCCACACGTCGCGCTTCGGCTCCTTGCGGACGTTCGCGAAGATCTCGGCGAGACGCTCGGCCTCGAGGGTCTCCTTCTCGAGCAGTTCGAGCACGAGCGCGTCGAGGATGTCGCGGTTGTTGCCCAGAGCCCGCCACGCCTCGTCGTGCGCCGCCTCGATGAGCTTGCGGACCTCACGGTCGATGACCGAAGCGATGTCCTCGGAGTACTCGCGGTTGTTGCCGCCCATGTCGCGACCGAGGAAGACCTCACCGCCGGAGTTGCCGAGGTGCACCGCGCCGACGTTCTCGCTCATGCCGAACTGCGTGACCATCTTGCGGGCAATGCTCGTGGCCTTCTCGATGTCGTTGCTCGCACCGGTGGACGGGTCGTGGAAGACCATCTCCTCGGCGACGCGACCGCCGAGTGCGTAGGCGAGCTGGTCGAGCAGCTCGTTGCGCGTCGTCGAGTACTTGTCGTCGGTGGGCAGCACCATCGTGTAACCGAGGGCGCGGCCACGCGGCATGATCGTGATCTTGCTGACCGGGTCGGTGTTGTTCATCGCCGCGGCGACGAGCGCATGTCCACCCTCGTGGTACGCGGTGACCTTGCGCTCCTTGGCGCTCATCGGGCGCGACTTCTTCTGCGGGCCGGCCATGACGCGGTCGATGGCCTCGTCGAGTGCCTCGTTCGTGATGATCGTGCCGTTCGTGCGCGCCGTGAGCAGCGCGGCCTCGTTGAGCACGTTCTCGAGCTCCGCACCGGAGAAGCCCGGCGTACGGCGTGCGACCGACATGAGGTTGACGTCCTTGGCCATCGGCTTGCCCTGTGCGTGCACCTGCAGGATGTGGTGGCGCCCGCCCATGTCGGGGGCCTCGACGGCGATCTGACGGTCGAAGCGGCCCGGGCGCAGCAGCGCCGGGTCGAGAATGTCGGGGCGGTTCGTCGCGGCGATGAGGATGACGCGCGTGCGGTCGTCGAAGCCGTCCATCTCGACGAGCAGCTGGTTGAGCGTCTGCTCGCGCTCGTCGTGGCCACCGCCGAGGCCGGCGCCACGGTGACGACCGACGGCGTCGATCTCGTCGACGAAGATGATCGCGGGCGAGTTCTCCTTGGCCTGCGTGAACAGGTCACGCACACGGCTCGCACCGACACCGACGAACATCTCGACGAAGTCGGAGCCGGAGATCGTGTAGAACGGCACGTTGGCCTCACCGGCAACGGCGCGCGCGAGGAGCGTCTTACCCGTTCCGGGAGGACCGTAGAGCAGCACACCGCGCGGAATCTTGGCGCCGATGCGCTCGTACTTCTCCGGGTCGGCGAGGAAGTCCTTGATCTCCTTGAGTTCCTCGACGGCCTCGTCGGCACCGGCGACGTCGGCGAACTTCGTCGTCGGCATGTCCTTGCTGTGCAGCTTGGCCTTCGACTTGCCGAACTGCATCACCTTGGAGCCGCCGCCCTGCGCCTGGCTCATGAAGAACCAGAACAGACCGACGAGCAGCAGGATGGGCAGCAGGTTCATCAGCAGGCTGACGAAGATGCCCTGGCGCTGCGGGTCGTCGGTGAAGCCCTTGGGCGGCTGGTGAGCGTTGAGCGCGTTGACGATCTGCTCGCCACGAGCATCGACGTAGTCGGCCTCGACCCGCTCGACGCCCTTGAGGCTGCCGATGTCCTGCTTCTGCTTCAGCGTGAGGCTGACGCTGTCGGGCGTCACCTTGGCGCTTTCGACCTTGTCGCTGTTGATGAGTGACACAGCCTGGGACGTGTCGATGCGCGAGTACCCGCCGATGTTGCTCGCCATGTAGAAGAGCAGGGCAGCACCGAGCGCCACGATCATCCACAGGCCGGGGGCCCGGAGGAGCTTCTTACCGTTCATGTGATGCGGGGCGGGCCCCGATCCTCTCGTCGAGAATGCGTGTCAACACGTCGTCAACGTGTGGTGTGCGCCGGTTGTTCCGAACATGCGCACACCGATGCCTGCGGACGGGTCGATCGGATGCGCAGGTCAGGAGTAGACGTGCGGGGCGAGCGTGCCGATGTCGCGCAGGTTGCGGTACTTCTCGTCGAAGTCGAGGCCGTAGCCGACGACGAAGGCGTTCGGGATCTCGAAACCGACGTACTTGCAGTCGATCTCGACCTTCGCGGCCTCCGGCTTGCGCAACAGCGTGCAGATCTCGACGGACGCGGGGCTGCGCGACTCGAGGTTGCTGCGGATCCAGCTCAGCGTCAGGCCCGAGTCGATGATGTCCTCGACGATGAGCACGTGCTTGTTCGTGATGTCGGTGTCGAGGTCTTTGAGGATGCGCACGACCCCGGAACTCTTCGTGCCGGAACCGTAGGAGCTGACGGCCATCCAGTCCATGGGAACGCTGCCCGGAAGGGCGCGCATGAGGTCGGCCATGACGAGGATCGCGCCCTTGAGCACGCCGACGAGCAGAACGTCCTTGCCCTCGTAGTCACGCCAGATGTCCTGGGCGAGTTCGTCCAGACGCTGGTGAATCTGCTTCTCGGTGAACAGCACGTTCTCGAGGTCGTTTCCCATGTGGGAAGAGTCCATCGAAGGCTCCTTGTGCTCGTGGCGACTCATGCTCGATGCGGGCACGCCCACGTGGCGTGCTTCAGTCATTGTCCGACATTGCGCGGGCCGATGACGACCTCGCCCCCGATTCGGCTGACGACGACGTTGCCGGGCACGTCGATCGGGCCCTGACCGTGCCAGGCGACGAGCAGTCGCTCGACGTCGGCGAGGTGATGTTGAGCGAGCTCACTCGAGCGTGCACCGTGCAGCACGAGCAACCGACGCAGGGCACGGATGCGCAGCGCGGGGTCGAGTGTGCCGAGCGCTTCGACCGGCCAGTGCGCGGGCCACTGCGTCTCGTCCGGGGTTCCGGTGAGACGGGTGAGGGCCTCGTCGGTGAGGCGGGTGAGCAGGTCGGCGTCACGACCGGCCGCGGCCGCGCTCCGGAAGAGACTGCGGCGCAGCGTCGGGGCGTCGAGGTCGCGTTCGAGCAGGCCGAGTGCTCGCCGGGCCCGGACGCGGGCGTAGCGCAGGTCGTCGTTGTGGGGGTCGTGCCACGGCTCGAGATCGAGTGCCACGCAGGCCGCTTCCGTGTGTTCCCGGGTGACAGGGCCGCCGGGCACGACGTCGGAGCCGAGAAGGAAGGGGCGCAGCAGACCGTCACGGTCGGGGCGCATGCCGGCGAGGGCGGTGGTTCCGCTGCCCCGCAACAGCGCAAGAAGCACCTGTTCGGCTTGGTCGTCGGCCGTGTGAGCGAGGACGACGCGCGCGGCACCGACCTCGTCGGCCACGCTCAGGAGCGCCTCGTGACGAGCGATGCGGGCGGCGGCCTCGGGCCCGTCAGCGGACAATGCGTCGACCTCGACCCGCACGACACGCACCCGCTCCGGCGCGTACCCGAGCTTCTCGGTGCACGCGTTCGCCGCTCGAGCTGCCACCTCGGCCGAAGCCTTCTGCAGCCCGTGATCGACGATGACGACGTCGACCTCGACGTCCTGCTTGGGCGCCTCGAACGCGAGCGCCGCTGCCAGCGCAAGGGAATCGGCTCCCCCGCTCACGCCCACGACGACGCGCGGCACTCCGTGGCGCGGGTTGTGACGCGCGAAAGTGCGCCGCAGCCCGTGACGAACGGCGAGGCGCGTCAGCGCGACAGCGGGATGGGGGCCGGGCATGGAAGATGACCTACTTGAACAGGGAGCCGTGGACGCGCTCGACCCACAGCTGCGGGCGCTGGATCTCCGCGGGCGTCGGCAGGTTGACCGGTTCTGCCCACACAGCGTTGAATCCGTCGACACCGACCTTGCTCTGCACCGATCGCACGAACGCCGCACCGTCCTTGTACTGACGCATCTTCGCTTCGAGTCCCATGAGGCGGCGCAGCAGGCGATCGACATTGCCGAGTCCGTCACGACGCTCACCGAACCGGGCACGGATGGTCTCGACGCTCGGCACGACCTGCGGACCCACGTCGTCCATGACGACGTCGGCGTGCCCCTCGAGCAACGACATGACGGCCGTCAGCTGGGCCATACGTTCACGCTGCTCCGGCGTGGCGAACAGATCCGTGAGGCCCATCGAGCCCTCGCGGAAAACCTCGGGCAGCCGTTTGGCCATCTCGCCGACGCGCTCGGCCACCTCCTCGGGCGTGGGCGCCATCTCGACGAGGAGATCGCGGGCTCCGCTCACGACGTGCTCGCGCAGCCACGGCACGGCCGTGAACTGAACCCGGTGGGTCTCTTCGTGCAGACACACCCAGAGACGGAAGTCGTGGGGGTCGACATCGAGTTCGCGTTCCACCGCGACGACGTTCGGGGCCACGAGCATGAGTGACGGCGTGCCACCCGGTGCAATGTCGTACTGGCCGAGCACCTTGCTCGACATGAACGCCATGAGGCCGCCGAGTTCGCCGCCACTGACCTTCGCCGTCACCGCGCGGGAAACCGGTCCGGCGAGGCGCTTGGCCGTAATCTTGTCGACGACCGGCGCCAGCATGCCCTCGAGCGAGACGACATTGACGTCGATCCACGTGGCCCTGTCGACGATGCGCACCGGCCCCAGGTCACCATCTGTGCCGAGCTGCGCCGTTTCGGCGACCGGATCGTGCGCACGCATGGCAGCGTCACGCAGCTCGGCAACGACCTCGGCCATCTCGTTCGCCTCGAGCCGGGGCCCTGCCGTACTCAGTCGGCGGCCCGACGATCGCGCGAATCGCCAGTCGATGTAGGTGCGGTCTGCCATGAATCTCAGGCTAGCGCGAACCCCCGACACCCCCGGAATCACACAGGTTTCCGGTCTGTGTCGATCGATTGTGGGAAAGAAGATCGTCAGTCGGCGGAACCTCGACGGAGGTGATCCACGTCTCACTCCTGTAGCCGACGCACAAGGCGCCGCTCCCAACCCAAGGAGTCATCATGTTCCGCACATCGCGCATGGCCCCCACCGTCGCTGCCGCGTCCGCCGTGGGAATCATGGCCCTCGCCGCTCCGGCTCACGCAGGTACGAACGTTCCCGGCATCAACGTGGAAATCACCACGAAGGTCAGTGGAAACACGGTCACCCTCACCTACCTCGGCGAGGGCTCCCAGTTCATGAAGATGGCCGACGGCAAGGCCTACTCGGACGGTGAGTCCGCGGGTTTCGACATCGATTACGGCGACGGTACGCCGGTCACCGGAGGCGACGGCATGGGCGGCTCGACCTGCGCTTCGTCCGGTGAGACGACCACGTTCAAGGACAAGGTCACGGGCCTCAAGCACACCTACGCGAAGCCGGGAACGTACACGATCACGGTCACCGGCTACTACTGCGGCACCACGGGCAACGACGGGTTGACGAAGAAGTACAAGGTCACCGTCGGAGCCGACGGTAAGACGACGACCACGCCGGCCAAGGTCGGCGTGACCCCGCACATCCGCTACACCGTCAAGGGCAACACCGCGACGCTCACGCCCTACCTCACCGGCACCCAGCACGAGATGCTCATCGGGGGGAAGCGCGAACGAGTGGCCCTGCCCATGAGCTTCAGCCTGGTGGCGCCCAAGGGTGCGACCCAGATCACCGGCAATGCGGCGGGTGACAGCGGCGTTGCCGCCTGCACGACGTCGGGTTCGGTGCCGATGAACACGTCGGCGCTGACCGGTGACCCCGCCACCTTCCGCTTCGCCGGCCCGGGCACCTACAAGGTGACGCTGAACGCCACCGTCTGCACCGGCGGCGCCGGTCAGCAGATCAGCAGATCAGTCAACGTGACGATCCCCGGTGCCACGAACGGCGGCTCGACCACGACGCCGCAGGCCCCCACGGGTTCGACGCCGACGAAGTCGGGCGCTGCCCCCGCGCAGGATTCCGCGCCGAAGGCCTCGGAGGGCCCGAAGGTGAACACCGACTACAACGACGGTGACAACTCGACGGTCTGGGGCGTCGGCGCCCTCGCCGGAGCCGGTCTCATCGGAGCCGGAGCCTTCGCCACTCGCCGCCGCCGCGGCTGACCCTCGCCTCGGGGGCCACGCACGAACGGCCGTCGATCACTTCAATGTCGTCAACTGGGCGACGAGGTGGTCGACGGCCGTTTTCGCGCCCACCGGCCCCTCGGGGAAGTCACCGTTCGTCGTCACGGCGAAGACGAGACGGTGACCACCGACCGTACGCAGTTCACCGGCCAGCGACGAGACGCCCGTCAACGAGCCCGTCTTCGCATGCACGAGGCCTGCGCCGGCCTCGGACTCGGTACGCGTGTAGCGGTCGTGCAGCGTTCCGTTCCACGCCGAAACCGGCAGCCGCGAGACGACCTCCGCGTACTTCGCATCCTTGCCGCTCGTGGCTCGCGACAGGATGTCGCCGATGATGCGCACCGGCAGCGTCGTCCCCTTGGAGAGACCGCTCGCGTCGGCGAGCTTCATACCGGAGACGTCGACACCCGCGTCCTTCAACTTCGTCGTCACCCAGGTTCCGACAACCGTGCTGTCGCCGTGGACTCCTTCGACTGCCGCGGCCTGGCGCGCGAGGGATTCGGTCATCGCGTTGTCCGAGTCCTGCAGTGCGAGCCCGAGCAGGTCGAGCACAGGAGCCGATTCCACGGACGCGAGCTCCGTGCCGCTCGTCGCGGTCTTCACGTTCCTGCCGTAGGTGGCCTTGATGCCGCGCTTTGCGAGTTCGCGCGTGAACGCGTCGGCGGCGTTCTTCGTCGGGTCGGCCACGGCCGGCGTGCGGTTGTCGGCGCGGTCGTCCGCGAGCGCGAGCGTGGAGATGCGGGCGGTGAACCCGTAGGAGAGGAAGCCTTCCTCCCACCCCTTCGCCGTGTCGGGGCCGTCGGCGTAGGAGGTGTTCGTGTCGAGGGTGACCGACGTCAGGCCGCGCTTCTTCAGCTGCGCCGCCGTCGACACAGCGAGATCGCCGAGCCCTGCGTGCCCGGCGATCTTGGAGCCGTCGCCCGCACCCGGCGCGAGAACCATGTCGCCGCCGCCGACGAGCGTCAGGGTCGTCCCGCTCAGTGTGGTGCGGGTCTTCAGCCCCTTCTCGAGCGGAAGGTCGCTGTGAGCGACGGCGAACGCCGACGCCAGCTTCGTCACGGACGCGGGCGTGGTCGCCTTGTTCGAATCGTGCTCGTAGAGAACCTCACCCGTGTCGGCGTCCCGCACCGTGACGGCCGTCGTCGGCCCCAGCCACGTGCTCTTTCGGGACGTCTCGACGCTCCTCTTGACCGCATCGGCCGACGGCGCCGGGCCGTTCGCGGCGGCGGGTAGCGCGGGTGCGGAGGAGACCCCGCGCACCGGCTCGTACGTCGTGCCGTCGTGGGTGACGGTTCGCGGCTCGTTGCCTCGCTCGAGCGTGAGCACGCCGGGTGCCACGTCGAAGGTGTCGAGGGTGGCGTACCCGCCGAGAAGTGCGACGACGAGCCCAGCGCTCGCCCACTTCTTCGCCGACATCGACACCCTCGTTTCCCATTCGCCGTCCCAGTACGGAACACTGAGCAGGGACTATTACACCAGCTATCGGAGGGCCACGAACCATGGAGTTCGACGTCACCATCGAGATTCCGCGCGGCACGCGCAACAAGTACGAGATCGACCACGAGACCGGTCGCATCCGTCTGGACCGCATCCTCTTCACGGCGATGCACTACCCGGCCGACTACGGCTACATCGAGGACACCCTCGGTGAGGACGGCGACCCGCTGGACGCGCTGCTGCTCATCGACGAGCCCACGTTCCCCGGCTGTGTCGTGCGTGCGCGCTCGATCGGCGTCTTCAAGATGGTCGACGAGGCCGGTGGCGACGACAAGATCCTGTGCGTCCCCGCGGGTGACCCCCGCCAGGACCACGTCACGGACATCAAGGACATCTCGGACTTCACGCTCAGCGAGATGCAGCACTTCTTCGAGACCTACAAGGCGCTCGAGCCGGGTAAGTCAGTCGAGGAGGGGTCGCACTGGATCGGCGCGGACGACGCCGCCAAGACCGTCGAGGACGCGCTGGAGCGCGCGAAGGCCGAGGGCATGACGACGGCCCGTTGGGCGATGCCGGGTCACTCCGCCGACGAGACGATCCGCTCGATCGACAAGGCGCCGGGCGACAGCCAGGCCGACAAGCCGGAGGCCTGAGCCACCGGTCGGCAGCGTTGGCGACGCCGGGTCGTCCCCTGAGCAAGGGGGCGGCCCGGCGTCGTCGCATCCGGCGCTTCGTTCGGGGATGCCATCCCCAAGATGACGATCACGCAAACGGGGGTGCGCAAACCGTCATGGCCGCGGGTCGGCGACCTACCGTGGCCTCATGGGGAGAACGCTATGGAGCATCATCACGGCGACGACGCTGCTCGTCGCATCGACAGGGTGCAGTTCGGGTGACGACGAGACCGGCGGCGCGACGCCGTCAGCCGGCAGGTCGTCCGCGTCGTCGTCGGCACCCGGCTCGGCACTGAAAGAGGGTCAGGTCGTTCACATCGGAGGGTCGGGCGACATTCTCATCCACACACCGGTGCGCGATCGCGCGAAGGCCAACGCGGGTGGGTCGGGCTACGACTTCGACCCGATGTTCGCCGCGGTGAAGAAGCCGATCAGCGACCTCGACCTCGCGATCTGCCACATGGAAACGCCGCTGTCGGTCGACAACACGAACCTCTCGATTCCGGCGACGATGTCGTTCAACGTGCCGCACGAGGTGGCCGGCACGCTCAAGCGCACCGGCTTCGACGGCTGCGACCGCGTCGGAAACCACGTCGTCGACCGCGGCCTCGCGGGCGTCGCGTCGACGAAGAAGGTGCTCGACGACGCCGGCCTCAAGAACCAAGGGCCCACACCGGAGCGTACCGACGCGCAGAAGCCTGTCATCCACGACGTGGACGGTCTCAAGGTCGCCCATCTCGCCTACTCGTACACGACGGGCAACGAGGCCGCGTCCAACACGCACGTGCCCGCGGATCTGCCGTGGTTCAAGTACTGGCAGTTCCCCGTCGTCAAGGCCGAGGGCATCCTCGCCGACGCGCGCAAGGCGAAGGCCGACGGCGCCGACGTCGTCGTCCTCAGCATGCACTGGGGCCCGGAGTACAGCTCGGACGCGAGCCCGGAGCAGCGGGAGTTGGCCAAGAAGCTCCTCGAGTCACCGGAGGTGGACCTCATCCTCGGCACGCACGTCCACGTCGCTCAGCCTTGCGAGAAGATCAACGGCAAGTACGTCGTCTACGGCATGGGCAACTTCATCAGCAATCAGAGCCCGAGCGTCAACCCCTCGCTCAAGCCGGCGACGCAGGACGGCATGATCGTCGACGTCGCTCTCAGCCGCGGCAAGGACGGCAAGCTCGCGCAGAAGCTCACCTACTCACCGACGCACGTGCGCATCGGCGATTACGAGGTGCAGCTCGCGACGCCGACGCAGAACCCCGAGGCCTACCAGCGCGTCACGAAGACGATGAGCGCGCTCGGCGACAAATGCGACGCGAAGCCCGCGTCCTGATCTGTTGAGGTTCAGTCGCGCTCGCGACGCTTGCGCGGCACGCCCGCGCGCAGGTGCGTGTACGCGTCGTCGGTGAGGACGACGTCGTGCGTGCGCCTGCGGTAGTGCCACATCATGGCCAAGCCGAACGCCCACACGAGGTACTGCACACTCATCGCGGCGCGGAAGGAATCGACGTCGTAGGTGGCCGGGCCGCCCGGGGCGACGTGGTCGAGCACGATGCCGATACCGACGATGCACGTCACCGACGCCACGTACCCGCCGACGTTGACGATGCCGTTCGCACTGCCGAGACGCGTCGGCGCGTTGAACGAGCGAGCCATGTCGAAGCCGACCATCGACCCGGGGCCGCCGAGCGCGACGACGATGCACAACAGGACGAGCAGCCACAGCGGTGCTCGTCCGGGCCAGACGAGCACCACCGTCCACAGCGTGATGGCGGCGCCGATGAGCACCATGACGGCCACCGAGCGGCGGTGCGGGCGGCGCGCGGTGAACATGCCGAGCATCGGGCTGGCGACGATGATCGTCGCGACCATGAGCGACAGCAGCGTGCTCGCCGTGGCCTCCGAGAGGCCCTGGCCCTTGGTGAGGAACGGGAAGCCCCACAGGAGCACGAAGACGTTCATGGCGAACTGTGAGGTGAAGTGGCTCCACAGCCCGAGCTTCGTGCCGGGTTCGCGCCACACCTCACCGAGTGCCCGTGTGACGGCGCGCAGGCGCACGGCGTCGCGCTCCTCGTCGAGGTTCGGGCTGTCGACGACGACGAACCACATGACGAGCCCGAGCACGATGCCGAGGCCGGCGGCGACCAGGTACGTCGTCTCCCATCCCACGGAGTGCAATGCTGCTGCGAGCGGACCGGCCGCGAGCAACGCACCGATCTGGCCCGCGAAACCAGTGATCTGCGTGACGAGCGGCGCCCGCATCGGCGGGAACCACAAGGCTGCGATGCGCAGCACGCAGACGAAGATCATGGCGTCGCCCATGCCGACGAGAACGCGAGCGCCGAGGCCCGCGGCGAAGGTGTGGGCGAAGGCGAACGCGGCCTGGCCGGCGGTCATCGTCAGGGCGCCGGCTGCGAGGAGGATGCGTGAGCCGTACTGGTCGAGCGCCGCGCCGACCGGCACCTGCATCGCGGCGTAGACGAGCAGCTGGACCATCGCGAACGTGGCGAGCTGCGAGGAGCTGATGCCGAAGCGCTCGGCCGCCATGATGCCGGCGACCCCGAGCGACGTGCGGTGGAAGACGGCGAGCACGTAGACGGCGACGGCCGCCGTCCAGATCGCCCATGCGCGGCGTCCGCCGAGCGGCGCGAGAAGGCGGGGTGCGGAGGCGGGCGTGCTCGTCATGACGCCTTCACTTTAATTCGGCTTCCGATATTCTCGCGTCGGCGTCTCACCGCGCCCGGCACGTTCGGGAGGTGCTCCCGACGCCATCAGCGCACGCCGCTTCGGGGCGGGCCCCGACAACCGATGGGATGACGATGGTCTCCGACCGCAGCGAAGCACCGTCCTCGACGGCCTCCACGTCAGGAGCCGAGGCCGTCGAAACGCCGAAGCAGCGTCGTGCGGCGCTCATCGCGGTGACGGCTCTGCCGATCGTCGTCGTCCTCGCGGGGCTGTGGGGCTACAACCAGCCCGACATCTTCACGCCGCACGCGCAGTGGGTGCCCTACCTGCTCGGCGTCGTGATGTTCACGATGGGTCTCACCCTCACGCCGCAGGATTTCGCGGCCGTGCTGCGCCGCCCCTGGGCCGTGCTCATCGGCCTCGCCGCGCATTACGTCATCATGCCGGGCGCTGGGTGGGTCATCGCGCACGCGTTGTCGCTCTCCCCCGAACTGGCCGTCGGCCTCATCCTCGTCGGCTGCGCGCCGAGCGGTACGGCCTCGAACGTCATGACGTTCCTGTCGAAGGGTGACGTTGCACTCGGCGTTTCGGTGGCCACGGTCTCGACGCTCGTGGCGCCCGTCGTCACGCCCGCGCTGACGGCCCTGCTCGCCGGTTCCTACCTCCACGTCGACGCGGGCTCGATGATGGTGGACATCGTCAAGACGGTGCTCGTGCCGATCGTGCTCGGTGTCGTCGTGCGCCTCGTCATCAAGGACGCCGGTGTGCGCGCCATCGCGCCGGCCCTGCCGTGGACCAGCGCGGTCGTCATCGCGTGGATCGTCGCCATCGTCGTCGCGGGCAGCGCCGGCAAGCTCGCGTCCGTCGGCGGCATCGTGTTCCTCGCCGTGCTGCTGCACAACGGCTTCGGCCTCGGCCTCGGCTACCTCGCGGCACGTCTCGCCGGCCTCGACGCGAAGGCCCGGCGCGCACTCGCCTTCGAGGTGGGGATGCAGAACTCGGGGCTCGCCGCGACACTCGCCAAGGTGCACTTCTCGCCGCTGGCCGCTCTGCCGTCCGCCGTGTTCTCGGTGTGGCACAACGTCTCTGGCGCCGTGCTGGCCGCCTGGTTCGCACGCCGTCCGGTGCGCGACTGACCGCGCACATCCCCTTCGGCCCTTAGTCTGGCGAGCATGCCCGGTCTATTGCGCGTCCTTGCGAGGGCCGCGGGCCCCGAACGCACGGACCGGGCGAACCGCGACCTCGCGCTGCTCCTCGCGCTCATGGCGGGCATGCTCAACGGCGTCGGTTTCATCGCGACGAACGTCTACACCTCGCACATGACGGGTATCACCGCCGCGATCTCGCACTCGGTCGCGCGGGGCGAATGGCGGCTGGTGGCACTCGGCTTCGAGGCGTTCACGCTCTTCGTTCTCGGCGCGGCGTCGACGGCGATCGCCTTCAACCGGGCCCGACGACGGCGCCTGCGCAGCCGGTTCGCCGTGATCCTCGCCTTCGAGGCGGTGCTCGTGCTCGTCTTCGCGACGCTTGCGCAATTCCTCCACGGCTCCTTGCGGCCCCAGGTGTTCATCGCCGTGCTGGCGTACACGATGGGGCTGCAGAACGCCGTCATCACGAAGATGTCGAACGCGACGATCCGCACGACGCACGTGACGGGCATGGTGACCGACATCGGCATCGCCCTGGGCAAACTGCTCTACCGCAACACGCCGGGAGACCCCGACCCGGTGCGCGCCGACACCGCCAAGCTGCGCCTCCACCTCAGCGTCGTCACGGCGTTCTTCGTCGGGGGCGTCCTCGGGGTGGCGCTCTACGGCGTCGCGGGGTTCCGTTCCTTGCTCGTGCCCGCGCTCGTCCTGCTGGCCGCGGCGGCGCCGCCGATCATGGCTGACCTGCGCGGGCGGTCCGTGGCGACAACAACGCACAATCTGTGAGCTCCGGCCTGCTGTGTGAGCTGCGCCGGTCACAGACCGGGCCGTCACTCACACGTCGCGGGCCACGGCGCGTCATGACAGTTGTCACGGGCACCTCGTGACGTTCGGGCGAAGGCGGTTCGCCCTGCTCGCGACAGCCTGGAGGCGTGAGCACACCTTCAGCCATCACGTTGCGCGAGGTCACGAAGACGTTCCGCGGCAATAACGGCCCCGTGGAGGCCGTCCGCGGGCTCGATCTCGACGTCCGTCCCGGTGAGGTCGTGGCCTTCCTCGGCCCGAACGGGGCGGGTAAGACCACCACCATCGATACGATCCTCGGCCTCGCCGAACCGACGTCCGGCACGGCCGAGGTGTTCGGCCTGGAGCCCCGCGACGCCGTGGCGCGCGGCCTCGTCTCCGCCGTCATGCAGACGGGTGGGCTGCTCAAGGACCTCAGCGTCCGCGAGACCGTCGCCTACACCGCCAACCTGTTCGCGCAGCCGCGCCCCGTCGACGAGGTCCTCGCCACCGCGGGCATCGAGAACATCACCGACCGCAGGGTCGGCAAGTGCTCCGGCGGCGAGCAGCAGCGGGTTCGCTTCGCGATGGCGCTCGTGCCCGATCCTGCACTGCTCATCCTCGACGAGCCGACGACCGGCATGGACGTCAACGCGCGTCGTTCGTTCTGGGAGGCCATCCGCGCCGACGCCGAACGGGGCCGCACCATCCTGTCCGCGACGCACTACCTCGAGGAGGCCGACGACTGGGCCGACCGTGTCGTCATGGTGCGTGACGGCGAAGTGGTCGCCGACGGGGGTGCCGCCGAGATCCGCGCCCGGGCCGGCGGACGCCGCGTCAGCTTCACCTTGCCGCAGGCGAGCGACGACGCCCTCGCCGCGCTGCGCGCCCTGCCGGGCGTCACGACGCTCGAAGGCACCGGGGAGCGCTTCCACCTCGTCACGGGCGATTCCGACGCCACAGCCCGTCACCTCCTCGCGAACACGGACGCCCACGACCTCGAAATCACCGCACGCGGCCTCGAGGACGCCTTCGTCTCCTTCACGTCCTCGCAAACCGACGCTCGATCCACCGAGTCGAACCGAACCCAGGGAGCCACGTCATGACAACCCTCGACATCACAGGACGGCGCCCCGCACGGGCGCGCCTTCTCGACCTTGGGCTGATGCGCTTCGAGTTCCTGCGCGTTCTGCGCAACAAGCAGAGCATCGCCTTCACCCTCGTCTTCCCCATCGCGATGTTCCTGTTCATCTCCAGTTCGATCCCGCAGAAGAGCCAGAAGCTCGGCGCCGACATGACGGCCAACGTGAGCGCCAGCGTCATGGTCAACATGGCGCTCTACGGCGCGATCATGGCCGCGACGAGCGCGGGTGCGGCGGTCGCCGTCGAGCGTGACCTCGGGTGGAGTCGTCAGTTGCGCCTCACGCCACTGCGGCCCGTGAGCTACATCGTCGCCAAGATGCTCGCGGCGCTCGTCATGTCGACCATCGCGACGGGCGTGACGTTTGCGACCGGCGCGATCTCCGGTATGGCGAAGGCCGACCCGATGTCCTGGGCTCTGTCCGGGGCCGTCGTCGTCGCGGGCTCGCTCGTGTTCGCCGCGTTCGGTCTGCTCATCGGCTACCTCCTGCCCAGCGACAGCGCCATGCAGTACCTCGGCGGGCTACTCGTGCTCATGTCGATGCTCGGCGGCATCTTCTTCCCGATCGACGAGGGCACGACGTTCGACCGCATCGCGTCGTTCACCCCGATGTACGGTTTCGGCAAGGCCGCGCAGTGGCCGCTGAGCCTCGACCACGCGGGGGGCTTCTCCGCGTTCCACGCCTCGTGGGCGATCAGCCTCGTCGTGTGGGCCTGCGTGTTCGTGTTCGGTGCCGCGTGGTGCTTCCGACGCGACACCCAGCGCGTGTGAGCCACCGACGGTCCGAGGTGACGAGCGAGGAGGACGGCGTGACGACGCCCGAAGCGACGACGCAGAAACCGTCGCGCCCGCGGTCCGAACGCCTCAGCGCGACGACCTGGCTGTGGGTCGTCTTCTGGCTCATCTTCCTCGTCCAGCCGGTCACCTCGAACATCACCGCAGGGGGCGGACGCACCGCAGGAGCGTGCATCCTCATCGCCGGAGGCCTGCTCTACGGCGTTCAGACAACCCGCATCATGCGGCGCATGTGGAGCGGGCGCCCCCTCACGACGACGGAACAGAGCATCACCGGCCTCGTCGCGATGGTCATGACGGGCGGAATGCTCGCCGCCGCGCCGCTGCTCGGTCAGAGCGCGTTCGCCCTCCTGCCCTACTGCGTGGTGGTGCTCGCGCTCGGGAGCGCCATCAAAGTGGGTGCCACGCTGGCTCTCTCCCTGTGCGCGGCGACGTACGCGCTGTCGCCGTCTCTGACCGGCAAGCCGCTCGAGACGGGACTGCTCTTCGCCGCCCTCGCCTCGGGCGCGGCAGCCGGCCTCGGGGCGTTCTCCGCCGCGCGTGGGCGTGAGGCCGAGGTCGCCCGCGAGGACGCCGCGCTCCTGCGGGTGCAGGAGGAACGCAACCGGATGGCCCGCGATCTGCACGACATCCTGGGCCACTCCCTCACCGTCATCACGATGAAGGCCGAACTCGCCGGCAAGCTCGTCGACCTCGACCCCGCCAAGGCGAAGGAACAGATCGCCGAACTCGAGCAGCTCTCGCGCAGCGCTCTGGCCGACGTGCGCACCACCGTCTCGGGCTACCGGGAGATGTCTCTCTCGGGTGAGATCGCCCGCGCCCGAACGGCACTCACCGACGCCGGAGTTCGCGCCGACATGCCCATGAGCGTCGACGCCGTCTCCCCCGACCTGCGTGAACTGTTCGCCTGGGCGGTTCGGGAGGCGACGACGAACGTCATCCGCCACTCCGGCGCGAGTCGGTGCACGATGACGATCGAACCGACCCGACTCGTCGTCGCCGACGACGGACGCGGTTCCGACGCGACACCCGGCACTGCTGCCGGCTCGGGCAACGGCCTCGCCGGGCTGCGCGAACGCGCCGAGGCCGTCGGCGCGAGCGTCGCCGTCGACACGTCCGACGGGTTCCGACTCACCGTCGGCGCCCCACCCCGCAACAACGGAGAGACCCGATGACGATTCGCCTGCTCATCGCCGACCAGGCCATGGTGCGCGGCGCACTCGCCGCCCTGCTCGACCTCGAGAACGACCTCGAGGTCGTCGGGCAGGTCGGACGCGGTGACGAGGTCGTGGACGCCTGCCGGGAGCACCGACCCGAGGTCGTCCTCATGGACGTCGAGATGCCTGGCATGGACGGCATCGCCGCGAGCGCCGCGCTGCGCCGGGCCATGCCCGAGGTGCGGGTTCTCGTCGTGACGACGTTCGGACGGCCGGGGTTCCTGCGCCGCGCCATGCAGGCCGGCGTGCAGGGCTTCGTCGTCAAGGACACCCCGGCTACGCAGCTCGCCGACGCTGTGCGCCGCGTCAACGAAGGGTTGCGCGTCGTCGATCCGCAGCTCGCGGCGGACAGCCTGGCCTTCGGCGAGTCGCCGCTGACCGCTCGTGAGGCGGAGGTCCTCAAGGCGGCCTCGGACGGTGGCACGGTGGCCGACATTGCGCGAAGCGTCCACCTCTCCGAGGGAACGGTGCGCAACCACCTGTCGTCGATCATCGGCAAGACCGGTGGGCGCACGCGAGCCGACGCCCTGCGCATCGCCGACGAGAACGGCTGGCTCTGAGCGCCTAGCGCTGTGACCCACCTCACGCGCACTGACTCGTACTCGCCCGTAACCCCCGCCCGCTTTGGCAAGGTGCCGCACATGAGCGAGAACGTAGCCACCACCCGTTACCGCCAGGCTCGCGACGAGCTACTCGCCCTGCGCGGCAAGCACGAGGAGGCCGTCGCCTCCTTCACGTGGCCCGACCTGGGCGACCGGTTCAACTGGGCCCACGACTGGTTCGACGTCGTTGCGCGCGGCAAGGACGCGAAGGCGCTCGTCATCGTCGAGGAGGACGGCTCCTCACAGCAGGTGACGTTCGACGAGATGGCGCGCCGCTCCGACGCGGTGGGTGCGTGGCTCGCCGAGCAGGGCGTCACGCGCGGCGATCCCGTCATCGTCATGCTGGGCAACCAGGTGGAGTTGTGGGACATCATGATCGCCACGATGAAGCTCGGCGCCATCATCATGCCGACGACGACGGCCGTCGGGCCGAACGATCTCGTCGACCGCATCGAGCGCGGCGGCGTCAAGCACGTCATCGCGAACGCTGCGGACACCGACAAGTTCTCCTCCGTGCCCGGCACGTACACGCGCATTTCCGTTGGCGAGAGCGAGGGCTGGCAGGACATGCGCGCCGCTTACGCGAACGTCGAGGGCGCCACCCCGCTCGATCACCCGGGCACCGCGCCGAGCGACCCGCTGCTCTACTACTTCACGTCCGGCACGACGAGCCGGCCGAAGCTCGTCGAGCACACGCAGTCCTCGTACCCGCTGGGCCACCTGTCGACGATGTACTGGCTCGGTCTCGAACCGGGCGACGTGCACCTCAACATCTCCAGCCCCGGGTGGGCCAAGCACGCGTGGTCGTGCTTCTTCGCGCCGTGGATCGCGGAGGCGACGATCTTCGTCTACAACTACACGCGCTTCTCCCCTGGCGCCCTGCTGGAGCAGCTGAGCAGCCGCGAGGTGACGACGTTCTGCGCCCCGCCGACGGTGTGGCGCATGCTCATCAACGCCGACCTCTCGGGCGGCAAGGGATCGCTGCGCGAACTCATCGGCGCGGGCGAGCCGCTCAACCCGGAGGTCATCTCCCGCGTGGAGAAGGCGTGGGGTCTCACGATCCGCGACGGCTACGGCCAGACCGAGATGACGGCGTCCGTCGGCAACACCCCCGGCTCCACGGTGAAGCCGGCGTCCATGGGCCGGGCGCTGCCGGGCATCCCGGTCGTCATCGTCGACCCAATGACGGGTGAGCGCGTCGAAGGCGCCGGCGAGGGTGAGATCTGCCTCGACCTGTCCGACCGGCCGCTCTCGCTCATGACCGGCTACCTCGGCGACGAGAAGCGCAACGCCGAGGCGATGGAGGGCGGTTTCTACCACACGGGTGATGTGGCGACGATCGACGACGAGGGCTACATCAGCTACGTCGGGCGCACCGACGACGTGTTCAAGGCGAGCGACTACAAGATCAGCCCGTTCGAGTTGGAGTCGGTGCTCATCGAACACCCGGCCGTCGCCGAGGCAGCCATCGTGCCGGCCCCCGACGCCGTCCGCCTCGCCGTACCGAAGGCTTACCTCGTCCTCGTCGACGGGCAGGAGGGTGACGAGGCCACGGCGGAGAGCATCTTCGCGTTCGCGCGCGAGCGCCTCGCACCGTGGCAACGGGTGCGTCGCCTCGAGTTCGCCGAACTGCCGAAGACGATCTCGGGCAAGATTCGACGCGTCGAACTGCGCGGTCGCGAGAACGAGCTGGCCGACGCCGACGAGCGGCCCGAGGGCGAGTTCCGCGACGAGGATTTCCCCAGCCTGCGCGGCTGACGGCGCTGCGGCGACCCTCCCCGGGCCACGAAGACGGCTCGTGGGAGGGCCGCTTCATGTCGGGCGCCGACTGAGGTGCCAACACGCCCCGCGACAAGATCCATCACACACAAATCGCACTATTCGTCGAACTTAACGTTCGCTACAGTGAACGCATGGCCTACCTCAGCGAACGCGTCGGAGCGCAGATCAAGCTGCGCCGCGAGCAGCGAGGGTTCTCCCTCACCGAGCTCGCGCGACGCGCTGACCTCGGCAAGGGCACCCTGTCGAACCTCGAGGCGGGGCGCGGCAACCCCACGCTCGACACACTCGACGCCCTGGCGCGAGCCCTCGGCATCCCGCTCACCGACCTGCTGACGGTTCAGCCCACCGGCCAGGTCACCGTGGTGCGGGCCGAACCCGCACCGCACGACGAGTTCACCCGTCAGTTCCTCGCGCGCGTCGGCGGAGGCCGCAGCCTCGAGATCTGGCGTCTGCACATGCCGCCCGGCGACGTATTCGACGGCGTGCCGCACACCCCCGGCACGGTCGAACACATCGTCCTCGTGAGCGGCTCGCTGCAGGCCGGCCCCACGGACGCCCCCGTTGATCTGGAGCCCGGCGACCTCGTCGCGTTCCCCGGGGACGCCCCCCACCGCTACATCGCCGGCCCCGAGGGTGCCGACATGCACTTCGTCTTCGCCACGCCCACGCTCGGCTGATCACCCAGAAGGAGCACCCTTGTCCCTCGCCACCTGGCTCACCCTGCTGTCGGCCTGGATCGTCGCCGTCGCCTCCCCCGGGCCCGACTTCCTCGCCGTCATGCGCACCTCGGCAATCTCGGGTCGCCGTAAAGGTTTGTTCGTCGCCGCCGGCGTGACGACCGGCATCGCCCTGTGGGTCGTGCTCGCCCTCACCGGCCTCGCCGTGGTCTTCGCCCAGTACGAGGCCGCCTACAAGGTCGTGCGTTACCTGGGCGCGGCGTTCCTCATCGGGTACGGCCTGCGCATCCTGTGGAGCCTGCGCCGCAGCAGCAACAATGACGACGGCGAGACTCCCGCAGCCAATGCGGCCGCTGCGTCAGCACCCCTCGCGACCCGCAGCGTGTGGAAGGCGTACCGCATCGGCCTCGTGACGAACGTCGCCAACCCGAAGGCCCTCGTCTTCTTCGGCGCCCTGCTCGCCTCGATCGTGCCGCACGGTTCGCCGTTGCTCGCCCAGCTCGAGGTCTTCGCCACCATCGTCGGCGTCGCGTTCGCGTGGTTCGCGAGCCTCGCGTGGATTGCGTCCGGCGAACGCGTCGCGAACGGCTATCGCCGCGCAGCCCGCCGTATCGACGGCGCGGTGGGTGGCGTGTTCACCGTCATCGGCGTCTCGCTCGCCGCGAAGGCGTGAGCTTCGCCGCAGGGACGGAGGCGGTTGCCCCGACATGACGAAAGCCCCCAGGTGAGACCTGGGGGCTTTCGTGCGCTGAGCCGCTTGTCGGAATCGAACCGACGACCTTCTCATTACGAGTGAGACGCTCTGGCCGACTGAGCTAAAGCGGCACCGCTGGGGCTCGGAGGATCTCCGGCAGCGAGGCTAAACATTACACGAGGACGAAGGCGAACGCGAATTGCGGGGGCCCTCCACGCGCTCGCCCACCCGTCGAACGGGTGTCGCGAAAAGAGCCGGAGGACGGCCCTCAGCAGGTGGTCTTCTCCGGAAGGTTCTTGCCTTCGAGCAGGTAGGAGTCGATGGCCGAGTCGACGCACTCGGAGCCGCGGCCGTAGGCCGTGTGACCGTCACCGTCGTAGCTCACGAGACGCCCGTTCTCGAGCTGCTTCTCGAGGCGCTCGCTCCACTCGTACGGCGTGGCCGGGTCGCGGGTCGTGCCGACGACGACGATCGGTCCGGAGCCCGCCGCCTTGACCGACTTGGCCTCACCCGTGGCCTTGACCGGCCAGTCCGCGCAGATGGCGCCGGCCCAGGCGAGCTGCGAGCCCCAGGTCGGGGCGTCCTTGGCGAGCGCCTTCGTTTCCTTTTCGTACGTCGCGACGCCGCCCGTCGGGGCCGGGCGGTCGAGGCAGGTGACGGCGTTGATGACCTGCATGATGTTGCCGTTGTAGGTGCCGTCGTCGTTGCGCTCGGCGTACTGCTTGCCCGAGGCGAGTAAGAGCGTCCCGTCACCGTTCATCGCCCCGCGCAACGCATCCGTGAGGCCCGGCCAGCTGGCCTCGTCGTAGAGGCCCGCGGCGATGCCGTTGACGGCCCACCCCTCGGTGAGTCGATCGATGCGCGAGTCACCCTCGGCGCGAACGGTCTTGTCGTCGAGGCCCGCGAGGAACTCCTGGAGCTTCTTCTTGCCGGCCGCCGGTTCCGAACCGAGGGGGCAGTCGGATTCCTTCGTGCAGGAGGCGAGGTAGGCGTCCAGTGCCGTTTCGAATCCCTTGGCCTGTCCGGCGTTGAGCTCGGCCATCGTGAGGTCGGGCGGCAGCACGCCGTCGAGCACCATGCGCCCGACCTTCTTCGGGAACTGCTCGGCGTAGGAAGCTCCGAGGAACGTTCCGTACGACTTTCCGAGGTAGTCGAGCTTGTCCTCGCCGAGGGCCGCGCGCAGAACGTCCATGTCCTTGGCCGCCTCCTCGGTGGAGACGTGGCCGAGCAGCGGGCCGGCGTTCTTCTTGCAGGCGTCGGCGAAGGACTTGTCGGCGGCGAGCAATTCCTTCTGCTCTGCCGCGTTGTCGGGTGACGGATCGGCACCGAGAAGATCGTCGAGCTCGGCGTCGCCGACGCACGTGATGGCCGCCGAACGCTGAACGCCTCGCGGGTCGAAGCCCACGACGTCGAAGCTCTCGCGCACGCCCGAACTGACGATGCTGTCGGCGGCCGCGGCATAGTCGACACCCGAGGCGCCGGGTCCACCCGGGTTGACGACGAGCGACCCCTTCTTCGTGCCGGTGGCTTTCTGGCGGTTGACCGCGATCTCGATCGTGGCACCGCTCGGCTTGGCGTAGTCGATGGGCACGCGCAGCTTCGCGCACTCACCCTCGTCGCACTTCTCCCACTCGAGCTTCTGGGAGTAGAACGACTGCAGACCCGACGGAGCGGGCCCAGCCTTCGACGCCGACGTGGTGGCACTGCCCGCCCCGGTTGCCTCGGAGTGCGACGACGACGAGCTGCAGCCGGCCACCAGCGTCAGTGCAGCAGCCGCCACGAGGGCCGTGCGCAGCGAGCGGGGGGTGGCGCGTCGGGTCATGGGGTCTCCTTGGGGCATCACAGGGGAAGTTCGAGCGCGATGCACATGGCTTCGAGCGCGAGCAGAGGCGGCACGTTGGCGGCGATGCGTTCGCGTGCGGTGGCGATGGCGTCGAGGGCGAGCAGAAGTTGCTCGGGTGTCAGCGCCCGCGCGAGCTGTTCGACCTCACCGACGATGTCGGCGTTGACGAGGTCGACCGGCTTGCCCCAGCGCACGACCATGGCGTCGCGGTACATCGAGGCGAGGTCGATGAGGGCACGGTCGACGACGTCACGCGCGAATCGCGTGGCCCGCGTCTTCTGCTCCTTCTCGAGCTGATTGATCGCCGAACGCACGTGCGGGGGTTGGGTTCTCGCCGACGTGTCGGCGCCCAACTGCTCGAGCAGCTTCGCTTTCTCCTGGGCGTTGCGCTCCCCCGACGACGCGCCGGATTCGTCCTCGGCGATCGACGCGAGGTCGGCGGCGGCCTTGAGTGCGTCACCGAGCCCGCGGATGGACAGGGCGAGCAGGAGGGTCTCCCGTCGGCGGATCCGAGCGCCTTCGTCACGCGCGAGTCGGCGGGCGATGCCGATGTGCGACTGCGCGGCGCGGGCCGCGTACGTGGCCATGGCCACGTCGACTCCGTCGCGGCGCACGAGAAGTTCGGCCACCGCCTCGACCGGAGGGATGCGCAGGCGCACGTGACGAGACCGGCTGCGGATCGTGACGATGACGTCCTCGACGCTCGGCGCACACAGCAGCCAGACGGTGCGCGGCACAGGCTCCTCGAGGGCCTTGAGCAGGGCGTCGGCGGCGCGTTCGGTGAGGCGGTCGGCGTCCTCGATGACGATGACGCGCCAGCGCCCCACCGACGGCGACGACTGTGCCGCGAGCGCCAGATCGCGGGCCTCGCGGACCTGGATCGTCAGACCCTTCGTCGAGACGATCTGGACGTCGGCGTGAGAACCGTCGAACGTGGTGCGGCATTCGCGGCATTCACCACACCCGCCCTGTCGGCACTCGAGCGCGGCGGCGAACGCGCGGGCCGCGTTGGAGCGCCCCGAGCCGGGCGGGCCGGTGAGGAGCCACGCGTGCGTCATGCGGCGGGGGTCGGCGATAGCCTCCGAGAGTGTGCGGACGGCGTCGTCTTGACCGACGAGGTCACGCCACACGCCTTCGCCAATGCCGGGAACGGAGCGCACCTCGGGCGCCTGCACGCTCATCGACGCGCCGCCAAGGTCTGTTCGAGTCGGGTGAGAACCGCAGCTGCGATGTCCTCACGCGGCAGCGAAGCGTCGAGGACGAGGTAACGCTCCCCGTCGCGAGCGGCGAGTGCGAGGAAGTGTTCGCGCACGCGCGCGTGAAAGTCGTCAGCCTCGCGTTCGAGCCGGTCTTCGCCGCCGCGGCCACCACGGCGGGCGCGGCCGTCAGCCGGGTCGACGTCGAGCAGCACCGTGAGGTCGGGTGTGAGGCCGGTGGTGGCCCAGCGTGAGATGGACTCGATGTCGGCGGCGTCGAGCGCGCGGCCCGCGCCCTGGTAGGCGATGGACGAGTCGATGTAGCGATCCTGCAGGACGACGTCGCCGCGTTCGAGCGCCGGGCGCACGAGTGTCTCGACGTGGTGAGCCCGATCGGCCGCGTAGAGCAGCGCCTCGGCGCGGGGCGCGACGTGGTCGCCGTGGAGGATGAGCTGCCGGATCGCGACACCGAGTTCGGTGCCGCCCGGCTCGCGCGTCGTGACGACGGCGTGGCCCTGCTCCTCGAGCCAGGCCTGGGCGAGCGTGATCTGCGTCGTCTTGCCAGCGCCGTCACCGCCTTCGAACGTGACGAAAAGACCTGCGCGTGCGCTGCCACTGACACCATCGCAGGCCGCGCCGGGCACGGAAGCGAGCAGTTCCTCGTCACGCACGTCGTCAGCCATGCGCACACCCTACCGAGGCGCACGGACAACGCCGGATCGCCGCTCGGTCGCGGCGGCCCGACACGTCAGGACACACCGTTCCTGACCGCCTCGTCGGCACCTCAACCACCCCGCTTCGCGACGCAAGGCGCCGCCGCGCCCTCCCGCACCCGACGCCTGCGGAGGTCCGCCCTCACCCCGCGCCCGAGAAATTCACGAACCGCAGTTCTCGTCCACACCCCGCTTGGCGCAGTAGGCCGTGATCACCGAGGTGACGTACGGCGCGAGGTCGGGCTCGACGTCGTCGTAGGTCTTCGCGAACCGCGGGTCAGCGCTGAACATCTCACCCATGCCGCGCAGCATCGGCAGCGGGACGTCGTTGAACCACGTCTCGATGTGGTCGCGGTGCGCCTGGACCGCGGCGTCCGCCTGCTCGGAGCCCGGTTCCGCGCCGTCACGCTTGGCCTGCGCGAACCGCTCCATGACGGCGTCGCCCTCGGCCTTGATGCGGACCCATTGCTCCTTCGTGTACGACTTCGCGCGGCGCTGCGACTCCTTGTACGCGTCGGTCTCGCCCCAGCGGACCTCGGCTTCCGCGTCGTAGCTCTCGTCGTAGCCGGTGCCGAAGATCTCCTTCATCTCGGCTTCGGTGATGGCGTAGTCACTCATCGGTTCCTCCTTCGTCAATGCGGTGTCGATGGCCCGCACGAGCCCGTTCAGCTCGTCGAGCCTGGCGATGACCGCCTCCCTGCGTCGGCGAAGCTGCTCGGTGAGCGCATCGTCGTCCGCCAACACGGCGCCGATGTCCGCCAGTGGCATCTCGAGACGCCGCAGCAAAACGACGCGGGCGAGACGTTGCACGTCGCCCGGCGAGTACAGCCGGTAGTCGGCCCAACTGCGCTCGCTCGGCGTGACGAGGCCGATCGCGTCGTAGTGGTGCAGGGTGCGCACCGTGACGCCGAAGCGTTCGGCCACTTGGCCCACCGTCAACAGGTCGTCGGTCATGTCACCACCCCACCGCCTCACGCAGCGTGAGGGTCAAACACGGGCGCGGAAAGTCACTGCGCGTAGCCGATCTCGGCGTCCTCGGCCTCCTCGTCGAGGCCGTAGACCGACCCCCGGTAGCTGGGAGGCGTCACGCCGGTCGCGGCATCGCGCCGCAGGAGTGGCTTGGCGATGGCGTGAAGAAAGATCGGTGCGAGCACGAAGAACCACAGCATGATGCTGCCGATCGTTCCGATGACACCGAACATGAGGGCCGCGGACCACGCGCCGTCTCGGAGGCCGAGGCGAACCACCGACACGAGCGTCCAGACGACGGGACTCAGCGCGCACCACAGCTGGCACGCCGTGACACGGTCGCCGAGCGACAACCCGGCCGAACGCCGAAGCGCCACCAGCGCCAGGCCCGTTGCGGCGAGGGCATGCACGCCGACGATCCAGGCCGCAGCGATGAAGACCGCGCCGGCGCTCCAGCCGTCACCCGACGGGCCGTCGCCGAACGCACCCGCTTGCCCCGCCAGGAGGACGACGAGGAGCCACAGCACCCCGACGACGCTGCTCGCCGCCACGGTGCCGACACCGATGGCGGCGGCCTTCGTCAGGTCGGCGCTCAGCGGCGCCGTGCGAGCAGTCTGCTGCTCGGTCTTCGTTCCCGTTCCCACGGCGACATTGTTCACCGGCGACGAAGGCCGAACGAGTGCGTTTCCACAACGGTTCGGTGACGAACAGCCGCCGCGGCTCGTTCAGACACGCACGTCGGAGGGGACGCAACCGTCCGCCCCGGGTGCAGCCGAGCCATCCGACCGGACGCTCAGGGGCCTGCTGTCGCCCCGGTTGTCTGGGGAGATGACGGGTCGGCACCGGGTTCCTCCTGCGTGACGGGGTGACGACGCAGCGATCCCCGGACCACCAACGCGACGACGAGCGGTGCGAGGGTGACGCACCACATCGCCACCCCAGCAGCACTCATTCCGATCCCGAGACCGATCGCCGTGAGGCCTCCTCCGTCTGACGATCCGGTCGCGAGCCACCCGGTGAACACGAGCGCGCAGATGACCGGGCTCGCCGCCGTCCAGAGCACCATCGACAGCACGCGTCCGCCCGCGCTCGCACCGCGGGTGGAGCGGAGCGACACGAATCCGAGAACCCACGCCACCAGTGCGCAAGGCACGGCGACCCACAGCGCCGAGCGGGCGAGTTCACCCCCGGAAAAGCGCCCGTCAGCCTGAGTGCCGAGGCCGAAGTCCGTGCCGAGGGTGAAGCCCACGACCGTCACGGCCACGACGCCCCACCCGGCCGCAGCGACGGCAGCCGCTCCGGCGAGCAGAAGATCGGCCCTGCGCGTGGCGCCCGCCGTCTCGGTTCGTTCCCCGGTGTCCATGCGCCTCGTTCTGTCACATCTGCCTGTGCGGTGCCCGAATGTGCCACGGTGAACACATGGCACACGTCCTGCTCCTGCACTCCGCACTCGGCTTGCGCCCGGCCGTCCACGAGTTCGCTGCCGACCTGCGCGACCTCGGGCACACCGTCGAGACCCCCGATTACTACGACGGCCACGTCTTCGACTCCGAACGCGACGGCATTGCCTACCGCGACGAGGTCGGTGTTCCCACGCTGATGAAGCGCGCAAAGGGCTACCTCGATGGGCTGCCTGAGGACGCCGTTCTCGGCGGCTTCTCCCTCGGCGCGTTCTTCGCACAGGCTTTCGCCGCGAAACGGCCCGACGCCCGCGCCACTCTCCTCCTGCACAGCGTGGCTCCGCCCCAGGGTGAGTGGAACGGTGTGCCCGTGCAGGTGCACCGCTACGCCGAGGACCACTGGATCGACGAACCCGACGTTGCGGCGCTGCGTGACGCGGTGGAGGCCTCGGGGGCGTCCTTCGAGGACATCGTTGTGCCCGGCCGCGGTCACTTGTTCACCGACGCCGGCACCCCGGACGGCGACGCTGACGCCACCCGTACCTCGCTCGAACGCATCGCCGCGCTGCTCAACGGCTGAACCTTCCGTCAGAGCGAACGAAGAGGTCGCCTCTCCGAGTGGGGAGGCGACCTCTTCGTCGTGACGTTCGGTTCAGGCCTTCTTGGCCGTCTTCGACGTGCTCTTGGCGGCCGTCTTCGCCGCGCTCTTGGCAGCGGTCTTCTTCGTGGCTGTCTTCGCCGTCGTCTTCTTGGCGGTCTTCTTGGTCGACTTCTTCGCTGCCTTCTTGCGCGTCGTCGGCCCCTTGGCACGCTTCTCGGCGAGCAGTTCGAACGCGCGCTCGGCCGTCAGGGTCTCGACGTCGTCGTCCTTGCGCAGCGTCGCGTTGGTCTCGCCGTCGGTGACGTACTCACCGAAGCGACCGTCCTTGACGACGACCGGCTTGCCCGACGCAGGGTCGGCGCCGAACTCCTTGAGCGGCGGCTTCGCGGCCGCACGCCCACGCTGCTTCGGCTGGGCGTAGATCGCCTCGGCCTCCTCGAGCGTGATGGAGAACAGCTGCGACTCCGTCTCGAGCGAGCGGCTGTCGGTGCCCTTCTTGAGGTAGGGGCCGTACCGGCCGTTCTGCGCGGTGATCTCGACCTTCTCGGTCTTCTCCGTGCCGTCGTCAGCCGTCTTCTTCTCCTCGACGACGCCGACGACGCGCGGCAGCGAGAGCAGCTTGAGCGCGGTCTCGAGGTCGATCGTCGCGAGGTCCATGTCCTTGAACAGCGACGCCGTGCGCGGCTTCGGTTTGGCAGCCTTCTTCTTCGGCTTCTCGTCGGCGGCGGGGGCCTCGTCGGCCAGCACCTCCGTGACGTACGGGCCGTAACGACCGGCCTTCGCGACGATGTCGCGGCCCGTCTCCGGGTCCTGTCCGAGCACACGTCCGTCGTCGTCGGCCGCTTCGAGCAGTTCACGGATCTTCGCCGGCGTCATCTCGTCCGGCGCGATCTCGTCGGTGATCGACGCGCGGCGCGGCGTCGCCGACGCAGCGGCCTGCGCGTCCGCACCGTCCTTGACCTCGCCCGTGGCCGGGTCGACGCCCTCGGGCACGTCCTGCTCGACGTACGGCCCGTAACGGCCGACGCGCACGACGTAGCCCTCACCGATCGGAATGGTCGAGATACCGCGGGCGTCGATCTCGCCGAGGTCGTCGACGAGCTGACGCAGGCCCTCGGCCGATGCGCCTTCGTCACCGAAGTAGAAGCGCGACAGCCAGCGGGCGCGCTCCTCGTCACCGGCGGCGATCCGGTCGAGGCCCTCCTCCATGGATGCGGTGAAGTCGTAGTCGACGAGGCTCGGGAAGTGCGTCTCGAGCAGGTTCGTGACGGCGAACGCGAGCCACGTCGGGATGAGCGCACTGCCGCGCGTTCGCACGTAACCACGGTCCTGGATCGTGCCGACGGTGGCGGCGTACGTCGAGGGGCGGCCGATGCCGCGCTCCTCGAGCGCCTTGACGAGGGTGGCCTCGGTGAAGCGGGCCGGCGGTGACGTCTCGTGGCCGAGCGCTTCGGCGCGCAGCACGTCGAGGGAAACGCCCTCGGAGAGCTTCGGCAGGCGACGCTCCGAGTCGTCGTTGGAGTAACGGTCGGCGTCGCGACCCTCCTCGTACGCGGCGAGGAAGCCGCGGAAGGTGATGACGGTGCCGCTGGCCGAGTACTCGGCCTGCTTGGCCACGCCGGAGCTCTCGACCGGCACGGTGAGCTTCACCGAAGCCGTCGAGCCCTTGGCGTCAGCCATCTGCGAGGCGACGGTGCGCTTCCAGATGAGTTCGTAGAGCGCGAACTCGGTGCCGCGCAGCTGGCCGGCCACCTGCGCCGGCGTGCGGAAGCGGTCACCCGCGGGACGGATCGCCTCGTGGGCCTCCTGCGCGTTCTTTGCCTTGCCCGCGTAGCGACGCGGCGCGTCCGGCACGTACTCGGCGCCGTACAGGTCGCGTGCCTGCTGGCGCGCAGCGCTGATGGCCGACTCCGACAGCGTCACCGAGTCGGTACGCATATAGGTGATGTAGCCGTTCTCGTAGAGGCGCTGCGCGACACGCATCGTGTCCTTCGAGCCGAGGCGCAGCTTGCGGCTCGCCTCCTGCTGCAGCGTCGAGGTGATGAACGGCGCGCTCGGCTTGCGTGAGTACGGCTTCTCGCTGACGGCGGAAACGCTCGCGTGCGACGAACGCGTCGACTCTGCGATCTTCTCGGCGGCAGCGCCGTCGAGGTGGCGCACGCCCTTGCTCTTGAGCACACCGTCGTCACCGAAGTCGCGGCCGGAGGCCACGCGCTCGCCGTCGACGGAGCTGAGCTTGGCGACGAACGACTGGCCGGCCTTGGCCTCGAACTCGCCCTCGACGTCCCAGTAGGACGCTGCGCGGAACGCCATGCGCTCGCGCTCACGCTCGACGACCATGCGCGTCGCGACCGACTGCACACGACCGGCCGACAGCCCGCGGCGCACCTTGCGCCACAGCACCGGCGAGACCTCGTAGCCGTAGAGGCGGTCGAGGATGCGGCGCGTCTCCTGCGCGTTGACCATCTGCATGTCGAGGTCGCGCGTGTTGTTCGCGGCGCGCTGGATGGCTTCCTTGGTGATCTCGTGGAACACCATGCGCTTGACGGGCACCTTCGGCTTCAGCGTCTCGTACAGGTGCCACGCGATGGCCTCGCCCTCGCGGTCCTCATCGGTGGCGAGGTAGAGCTCGTCGGCGTCCTTGAGGGCCCGCTTGAGCTCGGCCACCTTCTTCTTCTTGTCCGCGTCGACGACGTAATACGCGTCGAAGCCGTTGTCGACGTCGACGGCGAACTTGCCGTACGGCCCCTTCTTCATGTCGGCCGGGAGTTCGCTCGGCGTGGGCAGATCACGAATGTGGCCGGCGCTGGCGTCGACGACGTACTCGTCCCCCAGGTACGCGGCGATGTTCTTGACCTTGTTCGGCGACTCGACGATGACGAGTTTGCGGCCTGACGACACGTGTTACTCCTTTGCTGTCGATCGCGCGGGCGCCGGATTCGTCGGCGCCGCCCCAGTGCGATCGCTATGACCGTACCCGACGCCCCCGAGTGCCCAAACAGGCCGACCGCCCGGACGACACGCCGTCCCTGCCTGAGGGTGGAACAGTTGAACGCTCAACGGTGTTGCACCGTCATGACATCGCCCGTGGCCACGCCGCCCTCGCACGACTCGCGACCGCCCGTTCTCTACCTGAGCCACGGTGCTCCGCCGCTCGCCGACGACGCGACGTGGACTCGCGAACTGGCTTCGTGGTCAGGCACGTTCACCAAGCCGAAGCAGATCCTCATGGTGTCGGCGCACTGGGAGAACGCCCCCGTCACCGTCTCCTCGACGACCGGTGCACCCCTCGTCTACGACTTCTGGGGCTTTCCGCAGAAGTACTACGAGGTCACCTACGACGCGCCTGCGGCGCCGGAGCTCGCCGAATCCGTGGCGCGCCTCCTCGGCACGCCCGACACCCCGATCTACCAGGACACCTCGCGCGGCCTCGACCACGGCGCCTACGTGCCGCTCGTCGAGATGTTCCCAGACGTCGACGTTCCCGTCCTGCAGATGTCGATGCCGACGCTCGACCCGCGTGAGCTGTTCGAGCTCGGGCGCAAGCTCGCGCCGCTGCGTGACGAGGGCACCCTGGTCGTCGGTTCGGGGTTCACGACGCACAACCTGTCGTGGTTCAACCCCGTGACGGATTCGCCCGCCCCGTCGCCGTCCGTCGAGTTCGACCACTGGGCTGCGGAGACGATGGCGAGCGGCGACCTCGACGCGTTGTTCGACTTCATCCACAAGGCCCCGGCTGCTCACGAGGCGCACCCGCGCACCGAGCACTGGGCTCCGCTCTACGTCGCCCTCGGCGCGGCGAACCCCGACGGAGCCGCGAGCGCCGTATCACGCACGAGCATCGACGGCTTCTGGCACGGGCTGAGCAAGCGGAGCTGGCAGCTCGACTGAGGTGCGGCGGGTGGGCGACGAACCTCGAACTTCCGCAAGAACATTGGGTGGCAAACCACACCAGGGGCACCCGCGAGGACGTACTGTGCTTCTCAGATGCCCAGGGGATTCAGAACTTTTTCCGAGGTGTAGGGTGAACGCCTCGAAAAAACATGGAACCGAACGCCTCTGGGCTCCGTCACAAGAGCAGTTGACACCGCCCACAAGGAGGAATCCCATGTCACTCATTCGCAAGGCACTGCCGCTCACCTTCGCTGCTGCAGTCGGCCTTTCAGGCTGCACGATGAACGTCGGTTCCGAGGGCGAGTCGAGCTCCGGCTCGTCCACTCAGTCCCAGTCGTCGAGCGAGTCGCCCAGCTCGTCGGAGCAGTCGTCGGAAGAGTCGTCGGAGAGCCCCAGCTCCACCGAGAGCCCGAGCTCCGAGGAGTCGTCGGAAGAGTCGTCCGAGAGCCCCAGCTCCTCTGACAGCCCGAGCTCTGACGGCTCCTCGTCGTCAAAGCGTCTCTCGTCGAGCGAGCTCGGCAACTACGCCTCGACGAACGCCGTCCGCGCCTGCGCCATCAAGGACATCGCCTACAACGGCACGGCCCGCTTCTGCGGCTCCGACCACGAGGAGATCACGGCCGATTACAAGGGTCAGCAGCTGTGGGTCACGTTGGCCACGAAGTACGAGAAGGGCGCCACGTACAGCTACACCGTCTCGAACGGTCAGCAGTCGCAGACGAAGTCGCTCCCGTCGAGCAACCTCAACGACGGAGACAGCGCCACGGTCGCCGTCTACGTCCCGATGCGCGTCTCGGGTGACTACAAGGTGACCTACAAGAAGAACGGCACCCAGATCGCCGAGAAGTCGGTCAAGGTCTCGGTCGACTGATCACCTCAAGCACGGCCGACGGCCCCGCTCCTCACATCGAGGGCGGGGCCGTCGCTCGTCCTGCGGGCTCTCGGCGCCGCCGGTCAGCCTTGCACGCGTTCGAGCATCCCGTTGGCGATGAGCCGGCGCAGCAACGGCAGCGTCCCGGCGATGACCTCGTCGTCCGGCACACCGACGAGCGAGGCGATGGCGACGAGCGCGGTGCGGGCACTCATCGAGCCGTCACAGACCGACAGGAACGCCGCGAGCACGGTGTCGGCCTGAATCGCAAGGCCCAGCCCACCGCCCTGACGGATCATGATGACGCTCGGGTCGTCCGCGCCCGGTTTCGTGTGGCGCTCCTCGGTGACGTCGGGTGCGGCCTGCCACGTGCCGTCGAGGAGGTCATCGTCGCTCGTCTGGGCCAGCCAGGAGCGGGCTCGCAGCCCGGCGTCGATCGTCGGACCCATGGCCGATGCCACCGGGCCGCGCTCGTCCATGAGGTCGACGAAGGGATCGCGCTCGGTCTCGGGCCGCTGCAGCGTCACGATGCCGAAGCCGATGCTCTCGACACCCCGCGCGGCGAAGTCGTCGAGCCACGCCGCGTACATCGCACCGTACTCGGGTGAGTTGACGCCGGCGCCGCCGTCACGAGCCCACAGTTCGGCGTACTCGAACGGATCCTGAACCTCGCGCTGGACGACCCACGCGTCGAGCCCGGTGCCCTCGAGCCACTCGGTCCAGACCTGCTCGAACCCGTGACCTTCGCTCATCTCCCAGTTACCGAGGAATTGTGCGATACCGCCGGGCTCGAGGTGATCACCCACGGAACGCACGAGGTCGCGGATGACGGCGTCACCCACAGCGCCACCGTCGCGGTACTCGTAGCCGGGCATACCCTCGGCGCGTGGCGTGATGACGAAGGGCGGGTTGCTCACGACGAGGTCGAAGCGGCGACCTGCGACGGGCTCCAGCATCGAGCCGGCGAGCACTTCGAGCGGCAGACGGTTGAGGGCGGCGTTGAAACGAACGAAGTCGAGGGCACGCGTCGCGAGGTCGGTGGCCACGATGTGCTGCACGTGCCCCGCGAGGTGAACGGCCTGGACGCCGCAGCCAGTGCCGAGGTCGAGAGCAGAGGCCACCTCACGGCGCGGGGTCCACCGCGCGAGCGTCGTGGACGCACCGCCGATGCCGAGCACGTGATCGGTGGCGAGGACGCTGCCCGTCGCGAGCTCCGACAGGTCGGACGCGAGCCACCACGAGGAGTTCTCGTCGCCGTAGGGGCGCAGGTCGACGGCCGAGCGCAGCCCGGAGTCGGCCGGAACCGCGAGACCGAGACGTTCGAGTCCCTTGGCCCGTAGCGACGGGAAGGCCGCGTCGAGAGCGTCGAGGGTGTGGGTCTCGCCGAGGGTGAAGAAGCGGACCATCGTGGCCACCGGGTCGTCGCTGCTTGCGAGGGCACGACGCGCGGGGAGAGGCTGCTCCCGGTGCAACGCGGCGGACGCGCCCGGGCCGAGAAGCTCTGCGACGTGCTCGACGGTGTAGTCGGCGACGACGAGGTCGTCTCTCAGCGCTTCGACGAGGTCGGTGGCTTCTGCGTCGGGGACGGGCATCCGGGAAGACATGCCCCCCAGTATGGCGTTGCCGTCTCCGGTCGAACGCGGCGCGGCTCAGGCCGAGATGGCGGCGACCGACGAATCGACGTCCGTGTCGATGGCGAAGATGTTGTCGAGGCCGGTGATCTTGAAGTTGCGCAGCACGTGGGGGTTGGTGATGACGACGCGCATCTGTCCCTCGAGCAGGCGGACGGCCTTGAGGCGTCCCACGAGGACGCCGAGACCGGTGGAGTCGAGGAAGCCCACGTCACGCAGGTCGGCCACGATGTTGTGGTGCCCGGCCGCGAGTACCTTCGAGATCGCGTCACGCACCGTGGGTGCCGTGTACACGTCGACCTCACCGTCGAAGGCAACGACGACCACGTCACCTTCGCGATGCATGTTCACCTTGAGGTCCACGTGCGCGACCCTCCTGTTCGGTCGTGGTCTGGCAGGGGTGCGTCGAGCGTTAGTTTGTCATCTGGCCACCGAAAGTCAACGCCCGGCACCGCTTCTGGGCTCTGGGGAGGGACGCTCGCGATGACGTACGACGCCCGTCGCTCCCCGGATCAGATGCTCGACATCCTCGCCGGGCAGGGCACCGGGGAGTTGCGTCACGTACGTCGACGGCCCGCTCGCGAGGCCGTAACGGCGCCGTGGCCGGACTCTGTTCCGGCTCTCGTGCGGTCGACTTTCGAGGGCACCGGAATCCACGAACTCTGGTCGCACCAGAGTGAGGCCATCGCTCGGGTGATGGCCGGCGAGCACGTCGTCGTCGCGACGGGCACTGCGTCGGGAAAGTCCCTCGCCTACCAGGTGCCGATGCTGTCCGCGGCGACCGGAGCGCTCGACCCGGCTACCCCCTCGATGTTCGCCTCCCTGCGCGGCGCGACGAGTCTCTACCTGTCGCCGACGAAGGCGCTCGCGGCCGATCAGCGCACCCGCCTCGAAGCCCTCGCCGTGCCGGGCGCGCGCCTGGCCACCCTCGACGGTGACACCCCGCCCGACGAACGACGCTGGATCCGCGACCACGCCAACGTCATCCTCACCAACCCCGACCTGCTCCATCACTCGATGCTGCCCGCGCACGAACGGTGGTCGATGTTCTGGCGCTCGTTGCGACTCGTCGTCATCGACGAGTGCCACATCTACCGAGGTGTCTTCGGGGCGCACACGGCCGGCGTGCTGCGACGGCTGCGGCGTATCGCGGCCCGCTACGGGGCCGAGCCGACGTTCGTGCTCGCCTCGGCGACAGCAGCCGACCCTGCCAGGCACGCTCGCGCGCTCACGGGGCTCGACGTCACCGCCGTCACGGACGACGGCTCGCCGCGCCCGGCGCTGACGTTCGGCCTGTGGGAGCCCGGGCCTCCGCCCGGCGCGGAGGCCGAGCACGAGGGTTCGGCAGCGCTCGACGGAGCTCGCGGCTCGGATGACCCCGCCGATTCCTCAGCCGACGTCACGGACGATCTCGGCCGCCGCAGCGCCGTGGCAGAGACCGGTGACCTCTTCGGCGCACTCGCCGGTTCCGGGGTACAGACGCTCGCCTTCGCGCGCTCGCGGGTCGGCGTCGAGGTGGTGGCCGACATGGCCCGTCAGCGGCTGTGGAACGAGGGGCTCGACGAATCCCTCGTGGCCGCGTACCGCGGCGGATACCTGCCCGAGGAGCGCCGCGCCCTCGAGCGCGGACTGCGCACGGGAACGTTGCGGGGCATCGCCGCGACGAGCGCGCTCGAACTCGGCATCGACGTCAGTGGACTGGACGCCGTGCTCCTCGCCGGCTGGCCGGGCACCGTGGCGTCACTGCACCAGCAGGCGGGCCGGGCCGGACGGTCGGGGCGCGACGCCCTGGCCCTGTTCGTGGCCGCCGACGACCCGCTCGACACCTACCTCGTCCACCACCCCGACGTGTTCTTCGGCCGTCCGGTGGAGGCCACCGTGATGGACCCGACGAACCCGTACGTCCTCGCTCCGCAACTCGCGTGCGCGGCCGCCGAGTTGCCTCTCACCGAGGACGACGAGGCCCTCTTCGGGCCGGGTATGTGGCCGCTCGTCGACTCGCTCGTGGAGCGCGCCGTCCTGCGGCGGCGCCCGACCGGTTGGTACTGGGCCCGCGACGACCGCCCCGGCGACCACGTGTCGCTGCGCGGCGAGGGTGGCGACGACGTGCGCATCGTCGAATCGCGCACCGGCCGAGTGCTCGGAACGGTCGACGGCGAACGGGCGCACTCGAGCGTCTTCAAGGGCGCGGTCTACGTGCACCAGGGCGTCTCGTACGTCTCCACGGAGTTGGACCTCGAGGACGGCAGCGCGCACGTCGTGCGCGGCAACCCCGGGTGGTCGACGGCCGCTCGCTCCGTCAGCGCGTTCGACATCATCGGCTCGAGCGCCAGCCGTGAGTGGGGCGCTGCGACGCTGCACTACGGCGATATCCGGGTGACGACACGCGTCACGTCCTTCCTTCGGCGTCTGCCGTCGGGGGAGGTGATCGGCGAGCACCCGCTCGACCTGCCGGAGCGCACCCTCGTGACGAAGGGCGTGTGGTGGACCCTGCCCGAGGACGAGCTCGCCGATGCAGGCATCACCCCCGACGTGGCCCCGGGGGCCCTTCACGCCGCCGAGCACTGCTCGATCGGCCTCATCTCGCTCGTGGCGCAGGGTGATCGGTGGGATATCGGCGGCGTCTCGACGGCGCTGCATCCCGACACGGACATGCCGACGGTCGTCGTCTACGACGCTCTGCCCGGCGGGTCGGGGTTTGCCGAGCGCGCCTACGCGCGAGCTACGGAGTGGCTGACGGCGACGAAGGAAGCGATCGAGACGTGCGGGTGCGAGTCGGGCTGCCCGGCGTGCATCCAGTCGCCGAAGTGCGGCAACGGCAACAGCCCACTCGACAAGCAGGGTGCGATCGCGCTGCTCAACCTGTTGTTGCGCGACGCCTACGACGACCCGGCCAACTGACGCGTGGCTGGCCCCGTGCTCGACGCAGGATGTGAGCTCTGGTCCGATCTGTGAGCGGCGCCGGTCACACACCGGGCCGAACTCACACCTTGGCGGCGATTCGCTGCGCGCGTCATGGTCCACGCCCCTCGGGGGCGCCGGCGCGGGCGAGACCGCGTGCTTCGCGTCCGAGCGGCGCGGCGCGCGTGACCGCGACCTGCACCGACGTCGAGCGCACGACACACGACGTGACGCGCGCACCGTTGCGCTCGGCCGTCGTGGCGGCCAGGGCGCAGGGCGACGACCCCGGTTGCGCCGACGAGCCGAGCAGCACACTGGCCGCGGCGAGTGCTGCCTGATCGGCCGCGAGGCGGGTGCGCTCGGTGTCGATCGCGGTGCGCGCGTACGTGACGATCACACCGGCGAGCAGGACGAGCACGACGATGACGCCAAGCATCGTCACCGTGACCGAGCCGCTGTCGTTCCGGGCCTTCGGAGATCCCTGACCTCCCCCGACGTGACCGTCTCGCACCCGGCCGAGTCGGCTCAACCAGCGTTCACGAGCCCGCAGTGGACGCGTGCGACCCCGCGCGGACCGCCCGGTCACGGCGAGCCTCCCGAGCTGTTCGCAGCGTCACCCTCGTCCCCGCGTTCTGCGGCAGCCACCGCGCCGGCGGTGATGTCGCCGAGCGCCCACCCGAACCCGCGTGGAGCGGGAACGGAGACGGCCACGCGCACCCATTGCGAGCTCCGCGTGATCGACGTGGCTCCGGAGACACCGCTCTGGCGGACGGCCGCGCGCACGGCATCGTCGCTCTCGGCCCGGGCGGCAACCCTCGCGCCCACGGACGCGGCATGCCACGCCCGATGGTGCAGCAGCAGCAACTGGGCAAGACCGACGACGAAGGCGAGCACGAGCGCAACCGCAGGCAAGGCCACGGCGAATTCGGCTGTTGCCATGCCCGATTCGCCGTCACGTTCGTGCGTTCCGTGCCTGCGGCGCGCTCGTGTCATCGTCACGTCAGCGGGTCGAGAGAGCCGACGAGATGATGCCCTCGAGGGCCGAGCGCACGGTCGCGGACTTCACGACGGCGATGAGCACGGCCGCGAAAGCAACCGCGGCGATGGTGCCCACCGCGTACTCGGCCGTGGACATGCCGGCCTCGGCGCGTTCGGCGGCCGCTTGCCAGCGGCGCAGCAGGGCGTTACGGGTACGACGGGTCACAGCGATCATGGCGATCTCCTCAGGGGTTGAGTTCTTTCGAGTGGTGCGCCGGAGGGCGCGCCGCCGGGGTTCCGGCGGGGTTCGGGGGTGCCCGATGCCAGGTGTCAGCCGAGGGGTTCGACGAGACCCATGACGAGGGGGACGACGGTGAGCAGGACGAAGGCGGGCAGGAAACACAAACCGAGCGGCAGGACGATGCGGACTCCGGCCTTAGCTCCGGCGACAGCGATGCGCTCGCTCTCGCCGACGCGCAGGTCATCAGCGGCCCGCCGCAGAAGGGTGGACGGCGGAGCTCCCGCCCGAGCAGCGAGCGCGAAGGCTCCTGCGGCCGGACGCCAGGCCGAGGAGGCGCCGGCCCAGGCACCGTCTCCGTCGACGCCCCAGCGCATCGCGGCAGCGACACGGGCCAGCGGCTCGCGGACGCCCGGTCCGGTTGCCGCGGACACGGCTTCGAGGGCTGCGACGGTGGGGGCTCCACCCGCGAGCGCCAGGGCGAGCAGGTCCATCGCGTGGGCGACGACCATCGGCGACTCCTCGACCGTGTCGCGTTGCTTCGCCTCCCGCCGGGATGCACCGAAGGCACGTTCGGTCAGGGGCCGAGCGGGCCAGACGCCAACGGCGAGAAGAACCAGTGTGAGGGCGATCACGGCGTCACCGCCGGAGGCTTGAGAGCCGAGGCAACCATGCGCTGCGACCAGGTGGCGCCGGCCCACAAGAGGGCCAACCCGGGCCACAGGGTGAGCAGGCCCGATGTGCCGCTGTAGATCTCGAAGACATCCACGCCGAGCATCCACGCGAGCGCCATGCCCAGAACTGGCAGGAGGACGAGGACACCCATCGTGGCCTTAGCGCCCGCGGTCGCTGCCTCCAGGGCTCGATCGTGGCGACGGCGTGCCCGTAGGTCCGCTGCCGCACTCGTCACGGCGTCGGCCAGCGGACACCCGTGTCGATCGGACATCTCCCACGCCGCCGCAATGTCAGCGCACGCCGGCAGCCTCCACATGACGCCCAGTCCGCGCCAGGTGTCCGCGAGATCTCCACCGGAGCGGACCGCGTGACGCAACCGCTGCCACCCCTGGCTCGAGTGGGTGCCCCCGTCTGCGTAGGGGGCGACAACGAGCTCGACAGCATTCGACGTAGGAGCACCGGCTCGCAGAACGGCACCGAGCGCATCCAGAACGGCGAGACATTCGGCCTGGGGATCACTACGAGCGAGCAGACCGAAGCGCGACCCGGTTCGCGGGGTGGGCGTCAGCGCGAGCCATCTCGGGGCGGGCCACAGCCCAACGGCGACTGCGAGCGCGAGCGCGCACCACCACAGGGCGGTGTCGGACGGCCACGTCATGACGCCGCTCCGTCCATGAGCGCGCCGAGTTCGTCCCACGCCTCACCACGGCGCCCACCTCTCCAGGCGCTGCGCACCGTGAGGCCGCGGTGATCGCCGTCGAGGACCCCGATGCTCCCCACCCGACGTAGCCCGCCGGATCGCTCGAGGTGCACCACGACCCGGAGCGCGGAGCGCAACTGCGTACGCACGGCCTCGGGGCTCAACCCGGCCAGCGCGCCGAGCGCTTCGAACCGGGCGGGGACGTCACGTGGCGCGTTGGCGTGCACGGTGCCGCATCCACCCTGGTGGCCGGTGTTGAGCGCAGACATGAGTTCGCGCACCTCCGCGCCACGTACCTCGCCGACGACGATGCGATCCGGGCGCATCCGCAACGACTGGCGCACGAGCGTGGTGAGGCTGACCTCGCCGACGCCCTCGACGTTCGGACGTCGTGCTTCGAGCCGCACCACGTGAGGGTGAGCCACCGACAGTTCACGGACGTCCTCGACGAGCAGAATGCGCTCCGAGATCGGCACGCGGGCCAACATTGCGCCCAGCAGTGTCGTCTTGCCGGTTCCCGTGCCTCCGCTCACGACGAAGGCCGTTCGGCTCGTCACAAGTCGCGTGAGCAGGCTCTCGACCTCGGAGGAAACGCTCCCGAGCCGCACGAGGTCCTCGAGCAGCGGTCGTTCCTTCGCCGGCACACGCAGGCTGAGGTGGGCGGCACCTTCGACGAGCGGTGGCAGCAGCGCGTGCAACCGAGCACCGCCGGGCAGTACGGCGTCGACGAACGGGCTCGCGTCGTCGAGCCGCCGCCCGGCCACGGCGGCGAGCCGTACCGCGAGACGCCTCACCGCCTCCGCGTCCCCGAGGTCGACCCCGACTTCCTCGAGGCCTTCTCCGCGGTCGATCCACACCCCGTCACAACCGTTGACGAGGACGTCGGTGACTCCCTCGATCTCGATGACACCCTGGAGCGGGCCGGCCCCGAGCACGTCAGCTCCGAGGCGCTCCCCCAGCACCGAGGTCTGCGCTCGTGAGTACACGGGAGCGTCCGCATCGACGATCGCCTCGAGCGCCGCAGCACTCGGTGCCCGTCCGGCGTAGATCTCCTTCCACATGCCTTCTGCTACGCCCATGCCATGCTCCGACCACGCGAGCGGACATAGATGACCACATCCTGAACGAGGCGAGTCATCGTCCGCTCGTCCTCGCCCGGCCAGCGACCGGCAAGCACGTCGTCGGCTGCTCGGTGCCCCAGACGCCACCGGGTGGGCCCGGACGTCACGACCTCCAGATCGAGCGACTCGCCGAGTGCCACACGGGCCCGAGCGTCGGCCTCGAGCGTGACGAGCACCGGCATGAGCTCTCCGTCCAGCTTGTCGACGTACTGCTGGGCGGCTGCCATAGAGCACACGGTTCCGCGCACGAGGAGGACGATGACGTCGCACTCCGTCGGTTCTGCGGGCTCGTGGGGCGCCAACGTGACGACCGACCACGCCGCTTCGCCCGCGAGCGCCCCCAGCACCGCGCTCCGCACGAGGCGATCGTGAAGACGGGGTGCACCTCGTCCGTGCGAGAGCACCCGGACCCCGTCACGTTCCGGCAGTGCGGCGAGGAGCTTCTGCGCGTTGATGTCGGGGCCTGCGCCTCGCAGCGCGTCCCAGCGTGCGCCCGCCTCACGGTCGAGGTCGAGAACGACGTCGAGACCACCAGTGCCCGGTTGGCCGTCGACGAGGACGACCGGGCCGTGGTCCCGCGCCGTTCGATCCGTGCCTCGAGACCGTGCGAGATGCCGTGCCACGGCACAGGCGAAGTAGGCGGCGTCGGCAGCTGAGTCAGGGCAGACCACCCCGATCCGGCGCAGTTCGCCGCGCTCGCTGCCCACCTCGTCGGGGGCTGATGGGCCGAAGAAGTCGGCGTCGAACTCGTCCATGCACGCCAGCGTCGGCCCACCACCTCGACACCGTCCATGACGCGTCGGACGATCTTGTGGACGAGGCCGCCTGAACTACTGAAACGGCGCTCACCGCGTCGCAGATGTGGACGACGGACCCGTCCGGAGGCCACGCGGCCGCACGGGAGTAGAGGCAGGACATACGACAACCCCCACCGGGGGGACGGTGGGGGCTGTCTTTACGTGCATACCCTTGGGGGTGCGGTATGCACGTCAGCGCTCGACCCGGAGGGAGCGCACGCTCCTAATGTGCCATGAGTGGCCACGCGTTGCAACCGGCCCGCACATACCCGGCCAATACAGTATCAACGGTTCGATAAATGAGAAACCGACTCGCCGGACGTTTTTTATTTGTTCTTATCGCAGACGGCCGGCCAAAACGGCGTCCGAAATGGCGCCTCCTTCGGCGGCGCCCCGCTCCAGTGCCCCCGCGCTGAACTGCAGCCACAGGGCCACACCGTCGCGCGTTCCCGAGGCATAGGCGGCCAGGGCACCCGCATATCCCGCGCTCGCTTCACGCAGGTAGCCCACCTCGGGCACGGCCACACCTGTCGGGTCGAGCCCACACGCCTGCACAAGTGCGCGCTCGAAAGCCCGTGCCACCACACCGTTTCCGCGCACGAACGGACGCATCACGGCGATCTCCGCATGCGCAATGGCCCCGACGACGAGGGCCGGCACCTTTTCGTGACACGCCACCACCTCGTACAGCCCGGCCAGACGCCCCGGCAGGTCGAGCGGGTCGCACGCCGGGCCGGCCTCGACGAGTTCCTCGCACGTCTCCCCCGGCGACCGCGGACGCCCCACCTCGTCGGCGGAGAGCAGTTGCGAACCGGCGGCCACGTGCAGACGCGCCAACGCCTGCGCGGGCGACGACAGGATGATCGAACGAACGTGCTCACTCTCGAGCGTCCCCTGAACACTCGCACGAAGCACTCGCTCGAGCGGGTCCGGCTCGGGCGGCCACTCGGTCATCCCCATGACGAGTTCACGCACGACATCGACGGAGACCTCGGCGCCCTCCAGCGCCGCGCCGGCCCGGGCGCCACGCACGCGCGACTCGGCGGCGGCCTGCGCCGTACGCCGGCGCAACGCGTTGTGCCAGCGCAGTTGGGTGCACGCCTCGCGGGCTCGCGTGAGGCCTGCCTCGACCTCGGGGATCGTCGCGAGCGATTGCAGAGCTTCGAGGGTGCCGGGCATGGGCATCAGCGTACTTGGACGCCGACGGAAACTACCGGCGAGTATCCACCCCCGACTTCCCAACCCCACGCGACGATGGGGTAGAAAAGCAGCCAAGTGTTGTGACCTACGCCTCGTTTCGGCGTGGTCGAAGCCGACGGAAGGAAGACAAGACATGTCCGAGACCGCCGAAGAGTACGGCCCCTTCCCTCCGAGCCCGGAGTTCAGCGAGCAGGCCGTCGGGCAGAAGTCGCTCTACGAAGAGGCCGACGCCGACCGCGAGGCGTTCTGGGCCAAGCAGGCGCGCGAGCGCCTCACCTGGGCCAAGGATTTCGACGAGGTGCTCGACTGGAGCGAGGCCCCCGTCGCCAAGTGGTTCGTGGGCGGCGAGCTCAACGTGGCCTACAACTGCGCCGACCGTCACGTCGAGGCCGGCAACGGTGACCGCGTGGCGCTGCACTTCGTCGGTGAGCCCGGCGACGAGCGCGACATCACGTACGCCGAACTCACCGAACTCGTGCAGAAGGCTGCCGGCGCGCTCAAGGCGGCGGGCGTCGAGAAGGGCGACCGCGTCGCCCTCTACCTGCCGATGATCCCCGAGGCCGTCATCTCGATGCTGGCCTGCGCACGCCTCGGCGCCGTGCACTCCGTCGTCTTCGGCGGCTTCTCCTCCGACGCGCTGCGCACGCGCATCGCCGACGGCGAAGCCAAGGTCGTCATCACGGCCGACGGTGGCTACCGCCGCGGCAAGCCGAGCGCTCTCAAGCCCGCCGTCGACGAGGCCGTCAGCGGCGAGACGACGGTGCAGAAGGTCATCGTCGTCAAGCGCACCGGCGAAGAGACGGAGATGACCGACAAGGACGTCTGGTGGGACGACGCCCTCGAGGCCGCCGAGCCCGCCACCGAGTACGAGGCCTTTGATTCGGAGCACCCGCTCTTCATCCTCTACACCTCCGGCACCACAGGTAAGCCGAAGGGCATCTTCCACACGACAGGTGGCTACCTCACGCAGGCGGCTTACACGAACGCCGTCGTTCACGATGTGCACCCGGGCGAGGACGTCTACTGGTGCACCGCCGACGTGGGCTGGGTCACCGGCCACAGCTACATCGTCTACGGCCCGCTGGCCAACGGCGTCACGCAGGTGCTCTACGAAGGCACGCCGGACAGCCCGCACCAGGGCCGCTGGTGGGAGATCGTGCAGAACAAGAAGGTCTCGATCTTCTACACGGCGCCCACGGCCATCCGCACGTGCATGAAGTGGGGCAAGGAGATCCCCGCCGAGTACGACCTGTCGTCGGTCCGTGTGCTCGGCAGCGTCGGTGAGCCGATCAACCCCGAGGCGTGGATGTGGTTCCGCGACAACATCGGCGGGGGTTCGGCGCCGATCGTCGACACGTGGTGGCAGACGGAGACGGGCGCCATCATGATGTCGGCCCTGCCCGGCGTCACGTCGCTCGTGCCCGGTTCGGCCCAGGCGCCGGTGCCCGGCATCACGGCCGACGTCGTCGACGAGGAGGGCAAGTCCGTCGGCAACGGCGAGACCGGCTACCTCGTCATCCGCGACCCGTGGCCGTCGATGCTGCGCGGCATCTGGGGCGACCTGCAACGCTACAAGGACACCTACTGGTCGCGCTTCGAGGACATGTACTTTGCCGGTGACGGCGCGAAGCGTGACGAGGACGGCAACATCTGGGTGCTCGGTCGTGTCGACGACGTCATGAACGTCTCGGGCCACCGCCTGTCGACGTCGGAGATCGAGTCGGCGCTCGTCTCGCACGACGCCGTCGCGGAGGCCGCAGTCGTCGGTGCCGCCGACGAGACGACCGGTCAGGCCGTGTGCGCCTTCGTCATCCTGCGCGAGGAGGCTCGCGACCAGGCCGCTGACGACGACAAGCGCGAGGAGCTCGTCCAGGCGATGCGTACGCACGTCGGCAAGCAGATCGGCGCCATCGCGAAGCCGAAGACGATCCTCGTCGTCGACGAGCTGCCGAAGACACGTTCGGGCAAGATCATGCGCCGCCTGCTCAAGGACGTCGCCGAGGGCCGCGAGGCCGGTGACGCGACGACGCTCGCCGACCCGAGCGTCATGGAGAAGATCCAGGCAGGTCTGAAGAAGTAAGCCGCAGAGCGATCCGACGATGCGCGGGTGGGGCAGGCGCCCCGCCCGCGCATCTTTTCGCGAGAACGACGACAGCCGGTAAAATCGTGGACGGTGTGCCGGGAAGTCTGGTCGGCCGTTCGCGTGAGGCGCGGATGACGACGACCACCCCTGCCCGAGGAGATTCACCATGGCCAAGCGCCACAAGAACAGCCTTCCGCCGATGAAGGACGAACAGCCGAGCTTCGAAGAGTTCAAGGAAGCCGCGCACGTCGCCCCCGTCGCCGTCGCAGGACGGCTGACCCGCCGCCTCTTCACCCGCGGCACGTGGCCCGAGGCCCAGCGCGTCAAGGAACTGCTGCGCACCGAGACCATCGGCGGCCTCATCCTGCTCGCCGCTGCGGTCGCCGCGATCGTCTGGGCGAACTCGCCCTGGCGTGACGGTTATGAGGCCCTGCGGGACGCGCACATCGGCCCCGACTTCCTCGGGCTCAACATGTCGGTGGCGCACTGGGCCGCCGACGGCCTGCTCGCCGTGTTCTTCCTCGTCGTCGGGCTCGAACTCAAGCACGAGTTCGTCGCCGGCGACCTGCGCAACCCGGCAGCCGCCGCAGTGCCCGTCATCGCTGCCGCGTGTGGTGTCGCAATGCCTGCGCTCGTCTACGTCGCGATCAACGCCGCAGCCGGCGGCGAAGGGCTCAAGGGGTGGGCCATCCCGGCCGCCACGGACATCGCGTTCGCCCTCGCGGTGCTCGCCGTCATCGGTTCGCACCTGCCCACGGCGCTGCGTTCGTTCCTCCTGACGCTCGCCGTCGTCGACGACCTCATCGCCATCACGATCATCGCGATCTTCTACAGCAAGGGCTTCTCGCTCGGCTGGCTGCTCGCCTCGATCGCGGTTGTGGCAGTCTTCGGCTTCCTCACCCAGCGCGGCATCAAGCACTGGGCGCTCCTCGCGCCGCTCGCGATCGTGGCGTGGGTCTTCATGTACAAGTCCGGCGTTCACGCCACGATCGCCGGCGTGCTGCTCGGCCTCGTCGTTCCGGTCAAGGGCAAGCACGCCCTCGCCCACCGCATCGAACACCGTCTGCGCCCCTATTCGGCAGGGTTCGCCGTGCCGGTCTTCGCGTTCTTCTCCGCCGGCGTCACCGTCGTCGGCACGAGCATCACCGAGACGCTTGCGGACGCCGTCACGCTCGGCGTCATCGCCGGCCTCGTGCTCGGCAAGGTCGTCGGCATCTTCGGCAGCACGTTCCTCGTCAGCAAGTTCACGAAGGCCAAGCTCGACGAGAACCTCTCGTGGGCCGACGTGTTCGGCCTCAGCCTCCTCGGCGGCATCGGCTTCACCGTCAGCCTCCTCATCGGCGAGCTCGCGTTCGGCACCGGAAGCGTCAAGGACGACCACGTCAAGGTCGGCGTGCTGCTCGGCAGCCTCCTGTCCGCGCTCCTCGCGAGCATCGTGCTCGGACGCCGCAACCGCATCTACCGCCGCATCGAGGAAGAGGAGACGCGCGACGCCGACCGAGACGGTGTGCCGGACGTCTACCAGCGGCCCGAACCGGCCTGAACCGCACCGAACCGAGGAGCCGGTAGGCGCGAATCGGCCGATATCGGTAGTGTGTCCATCGAATAGAAAACGTGTGATGCGACGGACGGCCGCCACCTCGACGAGGTGACGCCGCCTGCTGAACAGGAGATAACCATGGCCCTCAACACCCCCCGGGGCTCCGAGCGCACGCTCGGTCAGCTCGTTTCGGACGCTTCCGCTGACCTCTCGAACATCGTCAAGGGCGAGATCGACCTGGCGAAGATTGAGATCAAGGCTGACGTGCAGAAGGCCGGCAAGGGTGGCGGCATGCTCGCTGCCGCCGGTGTCGTCGCCCTGTTCTTCGTCGGCTTCCTCCTGACGGCCCTCGCCTGGGCCATCTCGGAGGTTCTCGACTGGCCGAACTGGGCCGGCTTCCTCATCGTCGCGGGCATCCTCGCGCTCGTCGCCGGAATCCTCGCCCTCGTCGGTATCAAGTCGATCAAGAAGGTCAAGGGCAAGCCGGTCAAGACGATCGACAACGCGCAGAAGACCGTCGCGGCCATCAAGCCCGCCAAGTGACGTTCTGACCTGCCGCACGAAGGCGGCTCACCCTCGAGGGTGGGCCGCCTTCGTCATGTTCGCCTTCCTCATGTTCCCGGCCGGGCGTTCAGCTGAGGAAGCGATCGGGCACCTGACGCTCGTCGTCGCGGTTCCACGAGCGCGCGACGCCCCCGGTGGTCAGGACCGCGTCGAGCACGAACGCCGTGAAGCCCCAGATGTAGAAACCGTCGACCTCGAACCCCGGCCCCTTGAAGCCGCGCGGGTGTGTGACCGTGTGGCGGTTCGCCGGGTCAACGAGATCGCGGACGGAGATGCGCGCGACGCGAGCGACCTCGACGGGGTCGAGCACCGAGATGTCGGACGGTACGTTCCACCAGGCGAGCACGGGGCAGACCTCGTAGTTCGTCACGGGCAACGCGACCGGCTGCAGTTCACCCATGACGTGGACGCCCTCGGGCACGAGCCCGATCTCCTCGTTGGCCTCACGCAGCGCGGTGTCGGTGAACGTGACGTCCTGCGGTTCGACCCCACCACCGGGAAAGGACACCTGCCCCGCGTGCTTGCGCAGGTTGGTGGCTCGCTCGGTGAGCACCACGTCTTCCCCGCCGTCGTCGTTCGGGCCGAAGAGCATGAGGATGGCAGAGGCCTTGGAGCCCTGCTCGGGACGCGGCCACCCCGCGCACAGGTCGCCGCGGCGACCGGCGTCGAGCACCGTGTCCAGCCAGGGCGGAGGCGTGGCGTCGCCCACCGGCACGCTCATCGGGCCTCGCCCTGCGCCCCTGCACCGGAGTGACGTGGCACGACCGGCGTTCCTCGATGCCCGGTCGAGAAGGAGGCGTCGGGCACTCCCCCGTCGACGAGCAGCGGCACCGGCGCCTCACCACCCTTCGGGGCCGCGAGTTCGTACTTGAGCAGGGCGCGCGCCTTGTCCGGGTCGGTCTCGCCGTCACCGAAGGACGGGCACCACTGCGCCACCGGGCAAACGCCGCATGCGGGCTTGCGGGCGTGGCAGATCCGTCGGCCGTGGAAGACGACGACGTGGCTGAGCATTGTCCAGTCCTTGCGCGGGAACATCTCGCCCACCTCGGCCTCGACAGCGACCGGGTCGGTCGACGTCGTCCAGCCGAAGCGGCGCGCGAGGCGCCCGAAGTGGGTGTCGACCGTGATGCCCGCAACACCGAACGCGTTGCCAAGCACGACGTTGGCGGTCTTGCGTCCGACGCCCGGCAGCGTCACGAGGTCGGCGAGCTTGCCCGGCACCTCGCCGTCGAAACGTTCGACGAGTTCCTGACCGAGCTTGATGACCGAGCGCGTCTTCGCCCGGTAGAAGCCGGTGGGACGCAGGATCTCCTCCATCTCGCTCGGCTCCGCCGACGCCAGTGCCGCAGCGTCCGGGTAGCGACGGAAGAGCACCGGCGTGACCTTGTTGACCCCGACGTCTGTGGTCTGCGCCGAGAGGATGGTGGCCACAAGGAGTTCGAGCGGCGACTCGAAGTCGAGTTCGGCTCGCGCGTACGGGTACTGCTCCACGAGTCTGCGGTAGATGCGGCGTGCCTGACGCACCCGCCCCGTGGCGGTCTCGGGCACGCGCGCGGCCCGCTTCGGCGGCGTCACGGTTTCGGAGGTCATGCCCACACCCTAGAACGCCCCACCGACACCACCGAGCACCTCATCTGCTGGACGAACGAGCGCCTTTTTCCGCGCTTTCCTGGAAGTGAACTGTGTGGAGCGTCACCCGAAACGTGGCAGGATGGAGGCGTGGACATTGAAGTAGTGCGTCAAGCTCCCCTCTTCGCCGCGCTGACGGACGAAGACGCCCAGGCCCTTCTGCAGCGCATGTCGCGCGCCCGTATCGAGCGCGGCGACATCCTCTTCGAAGAAGGGGAGGAGGGCGACCGCCTGTACATCATCACCTCCGGCAAGGTGAAGCTCGGCCGCCGCTCCCCCGACGGTCGCGAGAACCTGCTCGCGATCCTCGGCCCGGGTGAGATGTTCGGCGAGCTCAGCCTCTTCGATCCGGGCGCCCGCACGACCACGGCCACGGCCGTCGCCGGCACCGACCTCGTAGCGCTGGGTCACACCGAACTCACCGAGTTCGTCTCGTCGCGCCCCGACGTGGCCGTCAAGATGCTCGGCTCCATCGCTCGCCGCCTGCGTCGCACGAACGAAGCGCTCGGCGATCTCGTCTTCACCGACGTTCCCGGCCGTGTCGCCAAGGCTCTGCTCGACCTCGCGAGCCGCTTCGGCCGTCAGGTCGACGACGGCGTCCTCGTCGCGCACGACCTCACGCAGGAGGAGCTGGCTCAGCTCGTCGGCGCCTCCCGCGAGACCGTGAACAAGGCTCTGGCCGACTTCGCCAGCCGCGGCTGGCTCAAGCTCGAGGCCCGCGCCGTGACGTTGCTCGACGTCGAGCGCCTTCAGCGCCGCGCCCGCTGAGGCCGCACTCACCTCGGTTGACAGCGAAGCGCCCGTCCCTTGCGGGGGACGGGCGCTTCGCTGTGTCGTCGGGCTGTTCTCAGAGGCGGCCGAGATGGGCCAGCTGCGCCTTGACGACGGCCTCCACCGCCGGGCGCAGCTGCGGGCCGATGTCGCTGTAGACGCCGTCCACGACGGCGCCGACGAGCTCGTCACCCTGCGCCGGCGAGTCGCCATTCTCGGAGTCGACGTCGGCCAGCACGGTCCGCACCTCGTCGAGGCGCTCCTGGCGGTGGGCGCGGTACCGCTCGACGACGGGAGCGGCGTCGGCTCCGACAGGTCCGTGCCCCGGCGCCAGGACGACGACTCGCTCCCCCGCCTGCGCGACGAGCGCGATGAGGGCGTCGAGCGTCGCGAGATAGGCCGTGAGGTCGCCGTCGGGGTAGGCGACGAAGCTGCTGCCCTCGCCGAGAATCGTGTCGCCGCTGAAGAGGACGTCGACGCCGTCGCGCTGGAGGACGAAGGCGGCTGAATCGCGCGTGTGGCCCGGCGCGAGCAGAACCTGGAGGTCGCCGATCATCTCGCCGTCGGCGAAGGCGTCGCCACCCGAGCCGCCACGCAACGCGACCGCGAGGCCGTGCCCACGAAGCGCCTCGACGAGCGCACTCGCACCGCCCTCGTGGTCGTCGTGGTGATGGGTGAGCAGCACGACGACACGCGTGGCCTCGGCGCCCCGCACGGCGTCCATGATCGCGTCACGGTGGCCGGCGTCCTCGGGCCCCGGGTCGACGACGGCGACGAGCGAGCCGTCTCCGCCCGAAGCTTCCTCCAGGGCGATGACGTACGTGTTCGTGCCGGTGAGCGTCATCGGGCCGGGGTTGTCGCAGCGCAGGTGTCGCACGCCGCTGGGGAGTCGGTCGAGTTGATCGGTCACAGGTTCACCTCCGCGTGAAGGTAGGGCCCGTCGGGGCCCTTCAGCAGTTCGGGGCGCGTGGGGAGGAAGTGGAAGCCGCGTGCCTGCTCGAGCGCCTCGGTGGCACTCGTCGCCCGGGAGAGGCGCTCGAGCGCCGTGCGCGTCGGGGGCAGGAGGCGGGCTCGCCCAGCCTCGGCTTCTGCCAGCATGGCTTCGGGCCGAACCCACTGACCTCGCTGCGACTCACGCGACACGGCATCGGCAGTGGCACCGTCCGGCAGCAGCGCCGTGAGGAACCAGGTGTCGAAGCGGCGGCTCTCGAACGCGGGCGTGATCCACCGGTCGACGGCCTCGACGAGGTCTCCACGCAGCGTCAGGCCTGCAGCAGCCTCGGTGAACGAGACCTCGTGAGCCTCGACCTGAGTGCGGCGCGCCCTCCACTCGTCGGTGGCGACGTCGACGATCGCGTCGCCGTCCCCCTCGGACGCGAGAAGCACTCCGGCCTCCTCGAACAGCTCGCGCAACGCGCACACGAGCACACTGAGCGCCTCGTCGTGCCCGACGCCGAGCCGATCGGCCCACGCCTGCTCGCCACCCGCGGGGCTGCGCAGGCGGTGCGCCGGAGCGTCGTCGACGCCGAGGTCGGCGGGGTCGACGCGTCCACCCGGGAAGACCCAGGTGGACGGCGCGAAATCCATCGTCGCGGCGCGTTCGATCATGAACACCTCGACGGGCTCACCGCGCACCAACAGGACGGTGGCGGCCTGCGCCGGAACCGTCGGCTCCGGGCGCGGTTGCGTGTCGTCGAACCAGCGCTCGGCTGCCTTGGCGAAGGGGCCGATCGGGAAGTCGCGAGGCTGCCTCGGGATGTCGCTCATCAGTCGGCGACGGCGACCGTGATCTCGACCTCGACCGGAGCGTCGAGCGGGAGCACCGCGACGCCCACAGCCGAACGGGCGTGGACACCGGCGTCACCGAAGGCCGCACCGAGCAGCTCGGAGGCGCCGTTGATGACGCCGGGCTGACCGGTGAAGGCCGGGTCGCTGGCCACGAAGCCGACGACCTTGACGACGCGCGTCACCGTGTCGAGGTCACCGACGACACTCTTGACGGCGGCGATGGCGTTGAGGGCACATGTCCGCGCGAGTTCGGCCGCCTGCTCAGGCGTGACGTCGGCACCGACCTTGCCCGTGGCGGCGAGGTTACCCGCCACCATCGGCAGCTGACCCGAGGTGTAGACGAGGTTGCCCTCACGCAGCGCGGGGACGTAGGCAGCCACCGGCTTGGCAACCTCGGGCACCTCCAGCCCGAGCTTCGCGAGGTTCTGCTCGACCTGAGCCATCGCCGATCAGGCCTTCGGACGCTTGAAGTAGCCGACGAGGCCGTTGCCGTCGGGGCCGGGAACGATCTGAACGAGCTCCCAGCCGTCCTCACCGAAGTTGTTGAGGATCTGCTGCGTCGCGTGAATCATGATCGGCGCGGTGAAGTATTCCCATTTCTGCATGCCCCCACCGTAGCCCGCAGACCCTGTTCGGGGACGACGAAGCCCGCCCCACATCTCGTGTGGAGCGGGCTTCGCTCGTGCCGGTCAGGGCTTGATGTACAGAGTGACCTTCTTGCCCTCGCCAATCTTCTGACCAGCTGCGGGATCGGTCTTCCAGACCTGGCCGGAGGAGACCTCGCCCGAGTCCTGCTTGACCACCGTGGCCTGCAGCTTCAGACGCGCAAGTTCGGCCTTCGCATCCGCCTCGCTGCGACCCTTGAGCTGCGGGACGGTGATCTGATCGCCCTTGATGACGCCCGAGCCCGGCTCGGGGAACGCCTTCTTCGGAAGACCCTTGCTGATGGCGTCCATCGTTTCCTTCCACACCGGCGCGGCGATGTCGCCACCGTAGAGGAAGTTACCGACGTGCTTGGGGCCGATGGTGACGTTCTTGATCGGGTTGGTGTTCTCGCCACCGCGTCCGACCCAGATCGCCGTCGAGTACTGCGGGGTCGAACCGACGAACCAGGTGTGCAACGAGCCGTCGACGGTACCCGTCTTGCCGAAGGCCTGACGCCCCTCGGCAAGAGCAGCCGACTTGGCCGTACCGTCCTGGCCGAGAACCGACTTGAAGATCTTGGCGACTCCGCGCGACTCTTCGGCCGGCATGGCCTGCTTGCACGGGTTCGGCGCGAGCTTCACCGGGCGACCGTTCGCCTGCTTGATCGAGATGACCGGGCGCGGTGCGCAGTACTTGCCGTCGGCCGCGACAGTGGCGAAGGCGTTCGCCATCATGACCGGGCTCGACGAACCGGAGCCGAGCACGATCGAGGAGGGGTCGGGGTTGATCTCGGACCAGCCGCCGCTCTTGAAGTCGGACGCATAGACGCCGAGACGCTTGTAGGCGTCGCGGACATTGCACGGACCGAGCTGAGCGACGAGCACACCGAACGCCGTGTTCACCGACTCAGCCGTGGCCTTGGACAAGGACATCGGACCGGCGGGCACCTGGTGGTCGTTGCCGACCGACCACACGCCGCGGCCCTGACCGCACTTGCCCGGGAAGTTCTGCGAGGTGAAGTTGTAGACCGGGCGCCCTTCCTTGGTGCTGTTCATGCGAGGAACGTTGACCGTCGAGTCGACCGCGCGGCCCTGGTGCATGGCCTCGACGATGGCGAAGATCTTCGCCGTCGATCCGATCGGGAACCCGGAGCGCGGATAGTTGACCGAGGTGTTGAACGAATCCGTACCCGCGACGGAGTACTTCGTGTTCTGCGCCATGGCCTCGACGTAGCCCGTGCCGGGTTCGATGATGACGCCGGCGGCCTGGACGTCGGCGCCGTTCTCGACGGGCACGCGCTTCTTGAGGTTCGCATCGAGCGCGGCCATCTTCTTCGGGTCGAGCGACGTCTGAATGACGAGGCCGCCGGTACGAAGCTTGCCGAGGCGCTCCTTGCGCGTCTTGCCGAGGGCAGGCTGCTGCGCAATCCACTGCGTCACGTAGTCGCAGTAGTAGGGGTACTTGCTCGTGGCGCAACCACCCGAGGAGTTCTCCTCGAGCTTGAGGTTGAGCGGCGAGTTGATCGCCTTGCGGCCCTGTGCCTCCGTGATGAAGCCCTGGTCGATCATCTTCTGGATACCGATGTTGCGACGCTTGACGGCCGCCTCGGGGTTCTTCACGGGGTTGGTGGCGTCCGGCAGGTTGACGACACCGGCGAGCGTGGCCGCTTCGGCGATCGTCAGGTCCTTGGCCGGGTGCCCGAAGTAGTGGCGCGATGCCGCTTCGACGCCGTACTGGAGCTGACCGAAGTAGACGAGGTTGAGGTAGCTCGTGAGGATCTGGTCCTTGGTGTGCGTCTTCTCGAGGTCGACGGCGTACTTGAGCTGCTTGAGCTTGCGAATGTAAGCCTTCGCACCGCTCTGGGCGACCGCCTCCTTGGCGGCCTCCTTGTCACCACTTTCCAGCGCCTGACGCTGGGCAGCCACCTTGACGTACTGCTGCGTCAGGGTCGAGGCGCCCTGGGTGCTCGAGGAGAACAGGTTCGACGCGATGGCTCGCGCGATGCCCCGCTTGTCGAGGGCCCCGTGCTGGTAGAAGCGTTCGTCCTCGATGGCCACCTGGGCGTCTTTCATGACCTTCGGGATGGCACTGCTCGCGACGACGATGCGGTTCTCGTCGTACGGGGTCGCGATGACGCTGCCGTCCTTCGCCAGGATCTTGGACTGCTGGCTCAGAGCGTTCTCGGCGAACTCGGACGGGATGTTGTTGAACATCTTGACGCCGCTCTTGACGCCCGCGCCACCCATGCCGGTGACCGGCAGGAGAACGCCTGCCAGGAGCAGACCGAGGGCCACAGAGGTCGCGACGAAGGCGCCGAGCAGACTGAGGACGTTGCTCGTCGTCGAATTGCTCCGGCGCTTCTTCTTCGCAGCCGGACGGACCGCTGCGGCAGAGGGCTTTCCACGCATACTGGCCAGAGTATCGGGGTCACCTGAGAATCTCGGCGAGGCAGGTGCGGCGTGCCCGACCCGATCCCAGGGGGCCCGTCACGGATGTACTACTTCGATTTAGCACACCGAGGATATGGAAACTCGTCAGTAACTTTGCCTAGTCTGCGTATAGCTCAACAACGACGTGGTCTACGCCACAGCGTCATCCGCACCAACAGGGGAGGCACAGATGACGATCATGACCGAGGAAACCCAGACGCCCGTCTGGGACGAGAACTGGGCGGCTCGCGCCCAGTGCGCGGCCACCGCGCCGGACGATCTCTTCGCCAAGGGGGCTGCTCAGCAGACGGCGAAGGTGATCTGCCAGCGTTGCCCGGTCGTCGCGGAATGCCTCGCGGACGCGCTCGACAACCGCACCGAGTACGGCGTCTGGGGCGGCATGACGGAACGTGAGCGTCGCGCGTTGCTGCGCCGTCGCCCTGACGTGAAGTCGTGGACCACGCTCTTCAAGATGGCTCGCGCCGACGAGGTCGCTGCCGGCATCAACCGCAGCGCCTGACCGGCCGAAACCACGAAGGCCCCGCACCGATCGGTGCGGGGCCTTCGCGCGTATCCAGGAGCGTGCGTCAGGCAAGAGCCTTCTTGACGGCGGCAGCGACGCGACCACCCTCGGCCTGGTCGCCGATCTTGGGCTTCACGACGCCCATGACCTTGCCCATGTCCTTCATGCCGGACGCTCCGGTGGCGGCGACGGCCTCGGCCACGACGGCGTCGATCTCCTCGTCGGACAGCTGCTTGGGCAGGTAGCCCTCAAGGCAGGCGAGCTCGGCCTGCTCCTTCTCGGCGAGCTCGGTGCGCCCGGCGCCGATGAACGCGTCGGCGGCCTCGCGGCGCTTCTTCGCCTCCTTGACGACGACGGCCATGACCTCGTCGTCGGTGAGGTCGCGGTGCTCCTTGCCGGCCACCTCCGCGTTCGAGACGGCCGTGAGCACCATCCGCAGGGTGGAGCTGCGCACGCCGTCCCGCTCACGGATCGCGTCGGTGAGGTCGCTCTGCAGTCGGGCCTTGAAGGATTCGCTCATGGGGCCATTCTTTCACCCCGGTGAGAGAATCCCGGCATGAGTTTTCACCGCCCCTCGACCTCGAACGCCGCCCTCCGCACCGCCGCAGGCGCGGTGGCCGCAGGCGTCGGGGCACTCGCGTGGGGCACGCTCGTCGAGCGCAACTGGTACGCGTTGCGCCGGTTCGAGATGCCGGTGCTCGCGCCCGGCAGTGCTCCGCTACGGGTGCTGCACGTGAGCGACCTTCACATCGTGCCGCGTCAGGAGCGACGTATTCAGTGGGTGCGCGAGCTGGCCCGTCTGGAGCCCGACTTCGTCATCAACACCGGTGACAACCTCAGTGACGAGGACGCCATCCCATCGGCGCTGCGCGCGATGGAACCGCTCATGGCGTTCCCCGGCGCGTTCGTCTTCGGCTCGAACGACTACTTCTACCCGAAGCTGAAGAACCCGCTGCGCTACTTCGACGACTCGCACGCGAAGGGCGAGGAGATGGGCGTGGGCAGGTTCGATGTCGAGCCGCTGCGTTCCGGGTTCACCGGGGGCGGATGGCTCGACCTCACCCATCGACGCGAGCGAGTCGAGGTGGCGGGGGTTCCGCTCGAACTCGTCGGCGTCGACGATCCGCATCTTGAGTACGACGACTACGCGCAGGTCGCCGACGAGGCCGCGTCGCGCCGAGGTGAGGTGGCCGCGACGATCGGCGTCGTCCACGCGCCGTACACGCGCGTGCTCGACGCGATGACGGCCGACGGCGCGGACGCCGTCATCGCCGGTCACACGCACGGCGGGCAGCTGTGCGTGCCGTTCCACGGCGCGCTCGTGACGAACTGCGACCTCGACACCTCGCGCGTCAAGGGCGTCTCGCGCTGGTGGCCCGGCGCGTCCGGCGTCGACTCGACGCGGGCCGTGCCGATCGGGCCGGGTGCGCTCGCACCGGGCGGCTCGCCCCTCGACTCCGCCGCCGAGATCGGCGAGCGCTTCGACGTCCTCGACGCCCACCGCGTGCACAACGACTCGGTCTCGCGCTCGGAGGCTACGGCGCGCGAACGGCGCCGCACCGCGCTGCCGTCGTCCGCCGCGCCCGACGACGCGGCGTGGCTGCACGTCTCCGCCGGGCTCGGACACAACAAGTACACGCCCGTGCGCTTCGCCTGCCGTCCCGAGGCGACACTCATCACGCTGACGGCGAAGGCGCACTGACGAGCCCTGCGCGGCGCGTCAGCGCAGCACATAGCCGATGCCGGGTTCGGTGACGATCCAGCGCGGGCGGGACGGTTCGGGTTCGAGCTTGCGACGCAGCTGCCCGCAGTAGACGCGCAGGTAGTTCGACTCGCGCCCGTACTGCGGCCCCCACACGGCGCGCAGCAGTTGCTCGTGCGGCACGACGCGCCCGCGGTGGCGCGCGAGTTCGGCGAGCAGGCGCCATTCCGTCGGCGTGAGGTGGACGGCCCCCGTCGGCCCGCTCGCCTCGTACGTCGTGAAGTCGAGCGAGAAGTCCGCGGTGACGACGGGCGCCGGGCCGGACGGTTCGGCGCCGCCTCGCCGCAGCGCGGCCCGCACGCGCGCCATGAGCTCCTCGATGCCGAACGGTTTCGTCACGTAGTCGTCGGCACCCTCGTCGAGCGCCTCGACCTTGTCATCGGCTTCCTGACGAGCCGACAGCACGATGACAGGCACGCTCGAGCTCTGACGCAGTCGGCGCAGCACCTCGACGCCGTCGAGGTCGGGCAGGCCGAGGTCGAGGACGACGAGGTCGGGCATCGCGTCTGCGCACGTGCTGAGCGCATCGAGGCCGCACCCGACGGTCTCGACGTCCAAGCCGCGCGCCTTGAGGTTGATGCGCAGCGTCCGCGCGATCGTCGGGTCGTCGTCGACGACGAGCACTCGTTCATTCATGAGTCACCGCGCGTGGTTGCGTCTGCGAACCGGGTATCGACCGGCTGGTCGGCCTCAGCGTCCTGGGGCCGGGCCTCGGGCGCCGACTCGGGTTCCGATTCAGCGCCGGGCTCGGCCTCGCTCGTCGCACCCGCTGCGTTCGCCACGGCCGGCAGGACGATGACCATCGTGACACCTCCACCGGGAGTGGTCTCCGCCTCCAGCATGCCGCCCATTGCCTCCGTCAGGCCGCGCGCGACGGCGAGACCGAGCCCGATGCCGTCACCCGCGGGTGCGTCGCCGTAGCGCTGGAAAGGCCGGAATATCTCTTCGCGCGCCTCGTCGGGGATGCCGGGGCCGTGGTCGGCGACGCGTAGTTCGACGCGCGGGCCGAGCGCACTCGTCGTCACGACGACGCCGTCGCTGCCGCCGTGACGCAGGGCGTTCTCGAGGACGTTCGCGAGGACGCGGTCGAGCAGGCCGGGGTCGGCGACGACGTGGCGCGCGGCGTCGTCGAGGTGCCAGGTGACGCGATCGGGTGTCTCGAGGGCGCGCACCGCGGGTGTGACGACCTCGGCGAGGTCGATCTCGCGCGGGTTCGCGACGAGCGCGCCGGTCTGCAGCCGTGAGGCGTCGAGCAGGTTGCCGATGAGCGCATCGAGGCGATCGGCCGACGTCTCGACGGCTTCGAGCAGTTCCGCCTGGTCCTCCGGCGAGAACGTCACCTCGCCGCTGCGCAGGCTGCCGACGGCGGCCTTGATGCCGGCCAGGGGCGTGCGCAAATCGTGGGAGACGGCGGACAGCAGCGCGGTGCGCGCCTTGTTGTCGCGCGCGAGGGTGTCGGCCGACTCGGCGAGGTCGAGCAGCGCTCGACGGTGCAGCACGGCCGCCGCGTGCATCGCGTACGCCCCCAGCAGCCGCTGCCGCTCGGCGGGGACGGGGCGCCCCACGAGGACGAGGTCGTGCTCGTCGTCGATGCGCTCGACCGTCGTCTTCTCGCGCGGTAGCGCCTGCGCGGCGACGTCGCTGTAGCCGTCCGTCGAGGCGATGACGCTGCGACCCGGCCCGCGGGTGCGCACTACGGCCGCCGCGTCCTGGTCGAACATCTCGAGCGAGCGCGTGAGCAGCAGCGCGAACTGGTCGGCGGAGGACAGCATCGTGTGGCTGAGTTCGGCGAGCGCCGTCGCCTCCTGGTGCGAGGCGCTGACGTCGGCGGCCCGGCGGGCGCTCGCGTGGACGACGAGCGAGACGGCGGCGCCGATGACGACGAAGAGCACGAGCGCGACGACGTTCTGCGGGTCGGAGATCGTCAGCGTGCCGATGGGTGGGGTGAAGAACCAGTTGATGAGCAGGGACGACAGCACGCCGGCCGTGATCGCGGGCGCCATCCCGCCGATGAGCGCGACGACAACGGTGAGCAGCAGGTACAGCTGCACGATGAGCGGCAACCCGACGCCGGAGCGCAGCGGCACGAGCAGGGCGCTCAACAGCGCAGGGGCGGTCACCGAGGTGAGGAAGCCGAGCCGGACGCGGCGCGTCGACAACCCCTCACGTTCGGTCGGCGACGAGCCCACGTGCGCGAGCTCGTGCGTGACGACGTGGACGTCGATGTCCTCGCCCGAGCCGGCGATGATGCGCTCACCCGTGCCGGGTCGCAGCATCGCCTGGGCCCGCGAGCGCCGGCTGAGGCCGACGACGATCTGGTCGGCGTTGACGCCGCGCGCGTAGTGCAGGACGGCCTCGGCCGCGTCCGGCCCGCTGACGGTGTGGAACGTCCCGCCGAGTTCCTCGGTGAGGCGTCGCAGACCGCTGACGACGTCGGCCTCGGCGGTGCGCAGGCCGTCGTCGCGCACGACGAAGACGGCGTGCATCTCGCCGCCGCTGCCGCGCGCGGCCATGCGGGCGGCGCGGCGCAGCAGCGTCGCGCCCTCGCGCCCACCGGAGAGGGCGACGACGACGCGGTGACGTGTCGGCCACGTACCGACGATGTCGTGGTCGCTGCGGTAGGCCGTCAGGCTCTCCTCGACGCGGTCGGCGAGCCACAGCAGGGCCAGTTCACGCAGCGCCGTCAGGTTGCCCTGGCGGAAGTAGTTGGCGAGCGCCGCGTCGACCTTCTCCGGCTTGTAGACGTTGCCGTGCGCCATCCGTCGTCGCAGCGCCTCGGGCGCCATGTCGATGAGTTCGACCTGCTCGGCGCGCCGGACGACGACGTCCGGCACCGTCTCGCGCTGCAGCACGCCGGTGATGGCGAACGCCGCGTCGTTGAGCGATTCGAGGTGCTGGATGTTGACGGTGGAGACGACGTCGATGCCCGCCGCGAGCAGGTCCTCGACGTCCTGCCACCGCTTCTCGTGGCGCCCGCCCGGCACGTTGGTGTGCGCGAGTTCGTCGACGAGCGCGACCTGCGGCGCGCGCCGGAGCACGGCGTCGAGGTCCATCTCCTCGAGCATCGCGCCCCGGAATTCGCGCCGCAGTCGCGGCATGACCTCGAGGCCCTCGAGCGCGGCGGCCGTCGCGGTGCGCCCGTGGTTCTCGCAGAAACCGACGACGACGTCCGTCCCCCGCTCGGCCCGGCGTCGGCCCTCGGCGAGCATCGCCATGGTCTTGCCGACGCCGGGGGCCGCGCCGAGGTAGATGCGCAGCGTGCCTCGTGTCATGCGTCCATCTTCTTCTGCCGTCGCGGTTTCCGCCCGCTCAGCGAGCGGCGCGTTGCGCGAGTCCGACGTTCAGGTCGAGCACGTTCACCCGTTTGCCGCCGAGGTAGCCCAGGGCCGGCTTCTCGATGTGGGCGTCGATGATCTTCTCGACGTCGGCGACGCTCATCCCGCGGGCCTCGGCGATCCGTGGTGCCTGCCAGCGGGCGTAGACGACGCTGATGTCCGGGTCGACGCCGCTGCCGCTCGCGGTCAGCGCGTCGTCCGGGATCGGACCCTTCGCGTTCGGGTTGGCCTTCGTCAGCGCCGTGCGACGCTCGGCGATCGCCTTCTTCTGCTCGTCGGCGTTCTGGCCGAGGTTCGAGCCGCCGCTCTCGGCGCCGGGGGCGTCGACGGCGGACGGGCGCGCCGCGAACCACTTCGCGTCGCTCGTGGGCTGGCCGATGAGGCTGGAACCCACCTCGCGGCCCTCGGTGCGGACGATCGAGCCGTCCGCCCGGGCCGGCATCGCCCGCGCCGCGCCCGTGACGAGCAGCGGGTAGGCGATGCCGAGGACGACGGTGAGGACGAGGAGCGCACGCAGCGCGGCCCAACTCTGACGGAGAACGAACATGTCACTTCACTCCCGGGATGACGGACAGGACGAGGTCGATGAGCTTGATGCCGACGAAGGGCGCGATGACGCCGCCGACGCCGTAGACGAGCAGGTTGCGGCGCAGCATCGCGGCGGCACCGAGCGATCGGTACGCCACGCCCTTGAGCGAGAGCGGGATGAGCGCGACGATGACGAGGGCGTTGAAGATGACCGCCGACAGCATCGCCGACTCGGGGCTGTGCAGGTGCATGATGTTGAGCTTGCTGAGGCCCGGGAAGATGACGACGAACATCGCGGGGATGATCGCGAAGTACTTCGCGACGTCGTTGGCGATCGAGAACGTCGTCAGCGCTCCGCGGGTGATGAGCAGTTGCTTGCCGATGGCGACGACGTCGATGAGCTTCGTCGGGTCGGAGTCGAGGTCGACCATGTTGCCGGCCTCCTTCGCCGCCGATGTGCCCGTGTTCATCGCGACGCCGACGTCGGCCTGCGCGAGGGCGGGCGCGTCGTTCGTGCCGTCGCCGGTCATCGCGACGAGACGCCCGCCTTCCTGCTCGGCCTTGATGAGGCGCATCTTGTCCTCGGGCGTCGCCTCGGCGAGGAAGTCGTCGACCCCCGCCTCCTTCGCGATCGCGGCGGCCGTCAGCGGGTTGTCGCCCGTGATCATGACGGTGCGGATGCCCATCTCGCGCATCTGCGCGAAACGCTCGGCCATGCCGGGCTTGACGACGTCCTTGAGGTGGATGACGCCGAGCATGCGGGCGGTGCCGTCGGCGTCACGCTCGGCGACGACGAGCGGCGTGCCGCCGGCCTGGCTGATCGCCTCCACGCGTGCGTCGATGTCGTGCGCCATGTGGCCGCCCAGCTCGTGCACCCACGCGGCGACGGCCGAGCCGGCGCCCTTGCGGATGGCGCTGCCGTCGGGCAGGTCGATACCGGACATGCGGGTCTGCGCGGTGAACGGAACGGTGACGACGTCGGGGATCTCGGTCGCCGTGAACCCTTCTGCCGCAGCGTATTCGACGATCGAGCGACCCTCGGGCGTCTCGTCGGCGAGCGACGACAGGCACGCGGCGCGCACGAGGTCCTCGCGCGAGACACCCTCGACGGGGACGACGTCACCGGCGCGGCGGTTGCCGTAGGTGATCGTGCCGGTCTTGTCGAGCAGCAGCGTCGAGACGTCACCGGCGGCCTCGACGGCGCGTCCCGACATCGCGAGCACGTTGTGCTGCACGAGACGGTCCATGCCGGCGATGCCGATGGCGGACAGCAGGGCCCCGATCGTCGTCGGGATGAGGCAGACGAGCAGCGCGACGAGGACGACGAGCGACATGTCGTGGCCCGAGTAGCTCGCCATCGGCCAGATCGCCATGACGGCGAGGACGAAGATGATCGTCAGCGTCGTCAGCAGGATGCCGAGGGCGATCTCGTTCGGCGTCTTCTGCCGCTCGGCGCCCTCGACGAGCGCGATCATCCGGTCGATGAACGTCTCACCGGGCTTGCTCGTGATCTCGACGACAATGCGGTCCGACAGCACCGTCGTGCCACCGGTGACGGCGCAGCGATCGCCACCCGATTCGCGGATGACGGGCGCCGACTCACCGGTGATGGCCGACTCGTCGACCGTCGCGACGCCGTCGACGACGTCGCCGTCACCGGGGATGACCTCGCCGGCCTCGACGACGACACGGTCACCGACGCGCAGTTCGGTGCCGGGTACGCGCTCCTCGCCGCCGTGCGGCATGAGGCGGCGGGCGATCGAGTCGACGCGGGTCTGACGCAGCGTGTCGGCCTGTGCCTTGCCGCGCCCTTCGGCGATGGCCTCGGCGAGGTTGGCGAACAGGATCGTCAGCCACAGCCAGATCGTGACGGAGATCGAGAACACCGACGGGTGCATGATCGACAGCACCGTCGTGAGCACCGAGCCCACCCAGACGACGAAGATGACGGGGGTGCGCACGAGGTGGCGCGGGTCGAGCTTGCGCAGGGCGTCCGGCGCCGATTCGAGAGCCGTACGGGCGAGTGATGCGTTCACGAGAGGGCCTCCGCGATCGGGCCGAGAGCGAGTGAGGGGAAGAAGGTCAGCCCGGCGACGATGACGATGATGCCGACGAGCAGACTGGTGAAGACGGGCCCGTGGGTCGGCATCGTGCCGGCCGTGGCGGGGCGTCGCTGCTGCGAGACGAGCGCGCCGGCGACGGCGAGCACGAGCACGATCGGCAGGAAGCGTCCGAGGAACATGCACGCCGCGAGCGTGAGGTTGAGGTAAGGCTGGTCGGCCGACAGGCCCGCGAAGGCGGAACCGTTGTTGTTCGACGCCGACGTGTAGGCGTACATCATCTCGCTGAGGCCGTGCGGGCCGTGGTTGAGCAGGGCGTCCTTCGCGACGGGCAACACGACGCCGGCGGCGGTGAACACCAGCACGAGCGCGGGCATGACGACGACGGCGAGCGCCGCGTACGTGATCTCGCGGCGGCCGATGGCCTTGCCGAGCAGTTCGGGCGTGCGCCCGACCATGAGGCCGGCGATGAAGACGGTGAGCAGCGCGAAGATGATGATGTTGTACAGGCCGGTGCCGACGCCGCCGGGCGAGACCTCGCCGAGCATCATGTTGAGCATCATGAGGCCGCCGCCGAGGGGGCTCATCGAGTCGTGCATCATGTTGACGGCGCCGGTCGAGGTGCCCGTCGTCGCGGTGCCGAACAGTACCGATCCGACGATGCCGAAGCGTTGCTCCTTGCCTTCCATCGAGCCGAGCGCACCGCTCGTCTCGGCCCAGATGCCGAGGCCGGCGCTCAGGGTGAACAGGGCGCCCATGGCCGTCGTGAACACGGCGCCCTGACGCCGGTCGCCGACCATGAGGCCGTACATCCACGGCAGGGAGAAGGGGATCGCGAGCACGAGGAGGATCTCGAACAGGTTCGTCCACCCGTTCGGGTTCTCGAGCGGGTGCGCCGAGTTCGCGTTGAAGAATCCGCCGCCGTTCGTGCCGAGCAGCTTGATGACCTCCTGGGAGGCGACGGGGCCGCCCTGGATCGTCTGGCTGCCGCCGACGAGCGTCGTCACGTCGTGCGGGCTGCTGAGGTTCTGGATGACGCCGCCCGCGACGAGCACGAGCGCGCCGACGAACGCGATGGGCAGCAGGATGCGGGTGCAGCTGCGCACGAGGTCGACCCAGAAGTTGCCGATCGTCGCGGCGTTGCTGCGCGCGATCGCGCGGCACAGGGCGACGGCGACGGCGATGCCCGTCGCGGCGGAGACGAAGTTCTGCACGGTCAGGCCGGCCATCTGGACGGTGTACCCGGCGCCCGACTCACCGCCGTAGCTCTGCCAGTTCGTGTTCGTCGTGAACGACACGGCCGTGTTGAAGGCCGTGTGCCAGTCCTGGCTGCGCCCCAGGCCCCAGGGCAGGACGCCCTGCGCCATGATGAGCGCGAACAGCAGCACGACGGACGCGACGCCGAACATGACGCTGGCGATCGCGTACGTGCGCCAGCCCTGCTCGACGCGCGGGTCGACGCCGACGGCGCGGTAGATGAGGCGCTCCGGCGCCCAGTCACGCTCGTCCGTGAAGCAGCGGTACATCCAGGTGCCGAGCGGCACGTGGATGAACGCCAGCAGCAGCGCGATGGTGGCGATCATGCAGATCGCCTGAAGAGTGACGTTCATGTGCGCGGCCCTCAGAACTTCTCGGGCCGGATGAGGGCGTACAGCAGGTACCCCAGCAGTGCGAGGGCGATGATGCCCGCGATGACGATTTCGATCATGGATCGAGCGTGCAACCGCCCAGGCGGCGCACCGCTCGTCTTGAGGTCGCCTTGTCGCGTCTTGACGCGTTCTTTACGCGGGTTCTTTCCGCAGGTTGTCTCCGCAGGCGCGCTCGCGAGGGCGTGCTCAGCGCCGCCGGCCGTCCGGAGGCGTTCCGGGCGCCTGGCCCGGGTGAGCGGGCGTCCTCAGCTCGAGCCGTCGACGAGGCGGCTCTTGCCCTGTGGGTGGAACGTCGAGCTCGGCGCGAACCCGGGCTGCACCTGGGCGAGCCAGTCGAACGAGCGCGGGATCTTGCGCGTCCACACCGACAGGCGGTGGCCGCCGCCCTGCGCGATGCGCGCCGTGACGTCGGTGGGCCGCTTCACCACGGTGAGGAACTCCTTGACGGAGGGGTAGCTCACCTTGTCGGCGTCGGAGGCGAACAGCCACAGCGACACGGGCACGGGGTTGGCCTTCTCCAGGGCGATGAGGTCGTAGCTGCGCGCCTGCGGCGAGTTGGGGGGAAACGGCGGGTGGCCGTCGAACTGGGGACGGAAGTAGCCCTGGTAGGCGACGGCGGCGCCGAACGTCGCGGGGTGCTTCATCGTCAACATCGAGGCGCACCATCCGCCGCGGGAGTACCCCCACGTCGCCCACGACCCGCGCCCGGGCGCGACGGCGAAGGTGTGTTTCACCCACGTCGGCAGCGTCGAGGCGAGCCACGTCTCGGTCTGCAGGCCGTGCGGGTTGTCGATGCACTCGGTGTCGTCGTCGGGGGTGCGGTTGAGCTGCGGCACGACGACGATGGGCGCGGCGATGCGGCGGTCGCTGACGGCCTTGTCGAGGCGCGCGTAGAAGTGGTCGAGCTTGCTGTACGACTCGGGGCTGCCCGGCAGCCCGTGCATCGCGACGATGACGGGGTGACGCGTCGCGGAGTGCGGGTCGTACCCCACGGGCAGCTGGACGTACACCTTGCGCGACGCGGTCGGGCGCCCGTCCGCGTTCTTCGGGCCCGGGATCTCGTACTTCTGCAGGCGCTGACCCGGCTGCGGCAGCGCGGGCAGGGCCTGCGGCGTCGTCGGCGCCGTCGGGGTGGCGCTCGCCGAGGGGGCCTGCTGATCGAGGGCCGGCGCCGGCGTCGGCGCGCCGTAGTGACGCGGTGTGTCCTCGGGCGAGTCGCCGAGCAGGTCACCCCAACTCGTGTAGAACGCGTACTCGTTGTTGAACAGGGCACCGACGAGCGCGAGCACGAGCGTCGTGAACAGTGCCGTCAGGCCGAGGCGCGACAGCGCCTGCATCCACGGCTTGCGCCCCCACGAGCGTCCCCGGACGATGACGAGGAGAACGAGCGCCGCGGCACAGCCGAGCACGATCGGTAGCCACGTCCCGTTCAACCCCATGGAGGAAGGGTAAGGACTCATCCGGGGAATTGCCCGTGAGCCACGCTGGGAGAACGCTCCGAATCGTGGTGTGCGTCACCTCGAGGGCGTCGACGCTCGATCGGGTGGGACGTCGGTTTCGCCCTCGGAGGTGGGGGTCGCGTCGGCGCCGCCCTCGGACGTGGCGGGCGCCGCGGTGATCCACCACGGCGTCGTCGTGCCGGGGCCGTCGCCGTACTGGGCGTCGAGTTCGGCGTCGGCGCGGCGGGCGCTCGCGCGGTCGGCGCGCATCCACTCGATGAAGACGGCTGCGAGCAGGGGCAGCCCGACACTTTCGGCGACGGCGAGCAGCGCTCCGCCGGCGAACTTCTGATCGAGCGAGGCGGACATGTCGCCGCGGTAGGTGGCGGCGGACGCGGCGAAGCCGGGGAAGTGCGGCATGAGCAGGTCGTGATGCGTCATGACGAGGATGCCGGGGATCGCGTCGAACAGGCCGTCGACGCAGGCGAGCAGGACGCGCACGCCGGGGCCGGCCCACGAGGGCAGCAGATCACCGGCGAGCAGGGGCAGCACGACGGTGACCCCGACGACCAGCAGGTGCACGGTGAGCACGATGCGCATCGGCGTGGAGTCGAGCGCGGCCTGGCCGTAGGGCGTGAAGAAGACGACGATGACGCTCACCATCGCGAGGATCGAGCTGACGAACGGGTACATGAGCGCCCGTCCGAGGCGGCCGCCGAGCATCCGACGCAGCGCCGTCGACCCCGTCGCGCCCTCGATGACGTCGACGGGGCGCGCGAGCGCGAAGCCGGTCGGGATGACGGCGACGAGCAGCGCGACCTGCAGCGCGAACACCCACATGAGTCGCGTCGACCACACCTCAACGGGGCCGCACAGCGTGTAGGCGAGGCCGCCGGCACCGAACGTCAGGAACCACGCGAGCCACGAGACGTTCGCTCGTCCGCGTCGGCGTGCGCGGATCCAGGCGGCGACGTAGCCGATCGTCACGACTGCGACGAAGAGGGTGCCCCATGAGCCCGGTCGCCAGTCGGTCAGCCATGACGAGGCATGAAGTTCGTTCACAGCGGGCATTGTGCGCGCGTCGGCTGGGAGGGCGGTGAACTCGCCTCGGCGGCGGTTTCGAACGCGCTCGCGTCTCCTCGGGATCGGGCAACTGCGCACTGCGGCCACGACGCACACGGCTGGGCCCGCATTCGGACGGGTACGGCGAAGGCCCCCATCGGCGAACCGATGAGGGCCTTGCTGACGCTGGTCGGGGTGACAGGATTTGAACTGTTCACTCGACAGATTTGCGCTTAGCTCTGATCTGCACCGTAGGCGTCTGACCTGCGGCGCTGTACACGCTAACGCGTGAGAGTCATGGGCACAAGAGGACACGGCGAACCACAAATTATGCCCGCGTTATGTCCAAATGTGTCCGCGGGCGGCCGCTGATGGCACGGGCCAAGGGCGACTTCGGGACGATCCGCAAGCGGTCGAACGGCCACTTCCAGGCCTACTACATGTTTCCTGATCATGCTTTCCATCGTGCGCCGTCGACGTTCCAGACCAAGGCGGACGCCGAGGGCTGGCTGGCTGCCGAGCGGCGGCTCATCCAGAACGACGAGTGGTCGCCGGCGAAGTCTCGACGGGCGAAGGTGAAGCGCACGACCGAGGCGTTCGCGCCGTACGCCGAGACCTGGCTCGAGCAGCGCGACATCAAGACCCGCACTCGAGCGCTGTACCGCAGCCAGCTCGACCGCTTCCTCCTGCCCGCTTTCGGCGAGATGTCCCTTCGGGACATCTCGCCCGCTGTCGTCCGCACCTGGCACAGCGGACTGGACCCCAAACACCCGACCCAGCGCGCGCATGTGTACTCCCTGTTGCGCACGATCCTCAACGAAGCGGTGCGCGACGACATCCTCGCGCGGAACCCGTGCGACATCCGAAGCGCCGGCGTCACGAAACGGCAGATCACGATCGACCCCGCCACTCCTGCGGAGATCAAGGCGCTCATGGCTGAGATGCCGCAGCGGTATCACGCGTTCGTTCTCGTCGCCGCGTGGTGTGGACTTCGGTTCGGCGAACTGTCCGAGTTGCGGCGCAGAGATATCGACCTCGCGAGCGGCGTAATCCATGTGCGTCGCGCAGTCGTCTGGGACGGCGGGGAGCCGATCGTCGGGCCGCCGAAGAACGGCCTTGGACGGAGCGTGACGATGCCGCCGCACATGGTTGAGCTCGTCGCTGCGCACATCGAGCAGTTTGCTGCGCGAGGGCCGGACGGTCTGCTGTTCCACGCGATCAAGGACCCCAATCGTCAGGTGGGCTCGAACACCGTTCGCCGCCACTGGATCAAGGCACGCAACGCTGTGGGCCGGTCGACCATGCGAGTCCATGACCTTCGGCACACCGGAGCCGTCCTGGCTGCGATGGCGGGCGCGACGGGCAAGGAGACCCAAGACCGTCTTGGTCACCTCAGCGCGGATGCAGCCAGCCGGTACCAGCACGTGGCGCGCGGGCGGGACGCCGAAATCGCGAAGAAGCTGTCGGAACTGGCTGGATACTGAGCCAGTCGGCGAGGCCGTCTCACGTGGCTCGTCTCACACGCGGCGAAATGACGCGGCTTGTGATTCAGGCGCGCGGGTCGCTGTGCCGCTTCGCACCTCGGAGTCCGTCAACCGGGAAGAACCCGTACCTGCCGTGCTCCTTGGCCGTGAAGACGATCTCTACCGTCTGGTCGTCCAGCGGCTCGGTCGGGTCGGTGTTCTCCATGACGATGACCTGACCTGTCGCCTGCCGCTGGATATCGCGATAGAACCCATCGACCACGTGTCGAGGCGGCTCGCCGTCGGCCAAAGGGTCTTGGTCCGGTGGCCGGTAGGTCAGCACCGGCGTGTCAAGCACCACGAAACCTGGGTGCGGAATTTCCCGGTCGGTGCAGTACTTCGCCAGGCTCAGCGTGAACGCAGCGTGAAGGATGGCACGAACGCCCTTACCGTGTGACGATCTCAGCTGGTCTCCTGCCACGACATCCTGCGACGACGCGTCGTAGCGCACATCGTTCGGCGTGGGGAATCCCCACGCTGCGAGGCGCTTTGCCAACTCGGCCGAGAACTCGCGCTGGGCCCGCAGGCTCACGCTCGCCGCAACAGCAGCCGTCTCAGCGGTGGACTCGTCCACGACGATGCGCTTCATCTTCTCAAGCGCCTCCACCTGGTCATACAGGCTCAAGAACCGCTCGATGGATGCCCGCTTGCCGACGAGATCCTTGAGCTCGCTGTTGTCCGAGGCCAGCGACTCCTCGAGTTCGACCAGGCTCGCCTCGAGTTCCTTGCGCGACGCGTCCGACCGCCTGGCGAGTTGTCGGAGTTCCTGACGCCGGTCGTTAACATCGGCAATTGTGGCTTGAAGGTCGTCAGCAAGTACACGAGTGCGGCGGGCCTGCTCATCGACCGCGGCACCGAAGCTAGTCGTGTCTCCCTCACAAGCGGTGTTCTTATGTTGGTTCGCGGGCTCGGCACCGCAGAAGACGCAGGTACCGGCCGTGAAGTAGCCGAGCAGCATGCCGGTCTCTCGCACCGTGGCGAGGCGGGCGAGGTCAGAGGCGTACCGCTCACTCAGGATGTCGAATCGGTTCTTGAGCGCGTTCGCGTCGCCCCACTCTGCCTCGTATGCGGCAAACTGCCTCTGCTGGTCACCAAGCTGTTTCGTCACGGTGGCACGGCGCTCAACCAGTTGGCTAACGGAGCCGCTCTGCTGGTCAATCGAGACGTTGAGCCTGGCTAGCTGGTCGCGCAGGTCAGAGGCCACAGGCGTATCGGATAGTTGCGCCTCAAGCTCACGGAGTAGCCGGTCAACAACGTCGACTTTGGCGTTGCTGAGCTTCGCCAACTCAGACTTCGACTCAACCGGAATCAGACTTGAGTCATCCTCGTCCTGAAGGAATACCTTCAGGACGGACATCTCCTTCGTCTTCGTAACGTAACTGCCGGTCAGCGCTGGCGGCACTTCGGCTTGCATCTGAGTCTCATCAACTACGCACAGGTGGGCGACGTTGCGAAAACTCAGGCTGTCCGTCTCGTTCCGCGCATTCTTGCGAACCTTGCGCCCGTCCAGCCCGATAGCGTTCAGCAGGTACCGAGAGACGTTTCCTAGCGCAACCGGGTTGTGCTTCGCCGCCAACGTGTCGTCTGGAACACCGAGCGGACCCTCGCGCACATCTGAGTAATAAACGCCGAAGTTGCCGCCGTCGACCGACCGGCTCAGGGTGACTACGGTCGTGTCCGGCAACTCAAGCCCAAGCAGCACCGTCGAGTAGTCCTCGCGTTCGGGAATCTCCTTTAGCGCGTTCGCGCCCAGCATGAAGTCGATGGCGTCGACGATGAACGACTTGCCGGTGTCCGACGGGCCACGCACGAGCGTCACTGCCGGGCCGAACGCGACGCTCGCGGGCTCTACGTTCTTACCGATGAAGGTCAGGTGAAGGAGTCTCAGCTGGAGCATTGTCAGTACAACTCTTCCTCGGCAACCCGCGTGAACTCTTCCGACCAGTGCTTCGCGACCGACGACAGCGCCGATCGGAGCGACTGCTCGTCAAGCGTGGCGAAATGGGCGACGACCCAAGCGGCGCGGGAGTGCAGCTGGCTCGCGTACTCCGTCTCCAGCAGGTTGGTGAATCCGTCCGCTGACTCGCTGGCCCAGAACTCGATACCGCCGTCACCCACGCCAGCCTGCGCGAGCCCGGCCCGAACCATGACCTCCAAGCCCGCCTCGATCGCCTCACGCTTGATGCCGAGTTCGCCGGCACGAATTGGGACGGCCGGATGAAGGCTTTCCGGACCCCCAAGATCGGCACTGTGCAGCAAGGAGTGGTCGAGAAGAACAAGCTGATTCAGGTCCAAGTGCTGCGGGAAGGCCTCCTGTAGCAACATCAGCACCCGCAGGCCGACATCGAGAGGGCTGTTGAGCGGCTTCACGACTGCTCCTTTGGGGTCCAGGTCAGGCGTTCGTCGTTGGCTAACTGGTGGCAGATGCCTCTCCGGGCCTGCGGAGCAGCCCACGACACCAAGGGATGCGAGCTCAAGTCGACCACCGTCGAGTGCTCAAGCACCGCCGTCAGACGCTTCATGCGCGAGTCGTGCTGCGCCGCGGCAGTCTCAATCACGCCGTCATAAACGTCATCCTGAAGTCTCTCGAAGGTGCCGTCGGGCACCGCGTCGCGCGCGTCCATCCGAACGGACTCGGCGGCGTAGAACGAATACCTCTGCCGTTTGAAATGCTCGCCGAATGTCGGGTGCCCCCCGAAGTTGTTCGCGTTGGAGAGGTCATCCGCGCAGCCCTCGGCATAGACCTTGCGCAACTCCGAGATGTAGGTGACTTCATGCTCTCCGAACTCATCTGGCGGCTCAGGGAACGGCGAGGGCGCCGGCAGGTGGGCACCGCCAAAGCGCGCCACGTAGTGCGGGGTCTTCTTGTGCGTGTCAAGGGCCTCGTGCAGTTCCACCGACCTAAACATCGAGAAGTCGGTCTCCTGCGCCAGGCCACGCACTCGGCCCAACGTCTCCGCGTCGATGCCCTTCACCAAGGACCGGCCGTCCGCCACTGCTTCGAGAAACCTCTTTCGCAGTTTCGACGGCTTGCTTAGCAACCGGTTCAGCGTGGTGCTGCAACCCTTCGGCGCGAGAAACCTGTATGTGTCGGGCATGACGTAGTCGCTGGCGACCACATGCAGGAAGACCTTGAGGATTTCCGGCCACGCGTCTGAGGGCCCAATCGGACCGGCGTAGTGCTTGCCTTGGAAGCAGTCCCACGGCCCTTCCAACTGTTGGTCGGACTTGAACCCGGCGACATCAATGCCTTCGTCGCCACCGCCGCCGAGCCGCTTGACCTGGACGTAGGTCTCGTCTAGGCCGAGGGCCCATTCCTTGATGAACTCCTCCCACTCGCCGCTGGAGTAGAAGAAGATGCGATGAGCAGGCGGAACCGGCGGTCCAGCGAGAATGAGCGGTGGGCAGGCTGCGGGCTCGGGTAGATCTGAGAGGACCACCCCTGCAGGCGAAGCCGACACCCCGTAGCACCCTTTCGTGTCATCAACCGTTGTCGGTTCAGCACTTTAGAGGAACGCGTGCCGCCGCGCGGGATGTTCGCGCCGATCGCCGCGCCCGACCGCAAGCTCGCGATCCTTTGTGGTCGCGTTTATCTGGGCGGTAGGACGTGTCCTAGGCCGATTCACGGCGTCCGGCCGCCTCAGCTACGCGGTCGGAACCAGAACCATGAGGCGATCCACGTCGGCAGGGTCAACCCGCAGAACACGTGGCCCGCTGCGGTAGGCGGGCAACTCCCCGACAGCGATTCGCTTGCGGAGGGTGCGGATGCTGAGGCCGGTCCGCTCGGCAGCGTCGGCGAGGGATTCGAACTGGCGGCGGGGCTTGAGAGTGTTCGTCATACGTTCCCGAAGGTCAGATCGCGCCGCTGGCGGTCAGACACGGGAACGAAGATCATGGAGTGGACTTGGACCGCCAGGAGGACACATGACGGGCCGCGCAAAATTGAGCCCGGTGCTCACGCCATGGCGGGCAGCCGTATCCCGTGCGAACAAGGTCGCCGCAGCGCGCGTCTACATCGCCGCCAGCGCGAAGAGCGGGCAATCGGTGCCCGACTGGATCAGGCGGATTGCTGACGGTCAGGAGTACTAGCCGCGCAGCTGTTCCTCCAAAGCCGTTGCTACTGCTTCGAACTCGGCCAGCGCGGCCATGAGGTCTTCGACAATCTCGCGAGCGATGATGTCCGGCGACGGCAGGTTGTCGAGGTCTTCGAGTGAGTCGTCCTTCAGCCAGGTGATGTCGAGGTTGGCCTTGTCGCGGGCGACGATCTCGTCGTACGTGAATGGCTTCCAGCGCTCGGACTCGACGCGCTCAGCCGCCGTGTACGCCTCAACGAACTCCTCGAGGTCCGCACGGCGCAGCGGGTTCTGCTTCAGTGTGAAGTGCTTGTTGGTGCGCAGGTCGTAGACCCAGAGCCGCTCAGTCCACGGTTGCCCGGGGCGGGCGACCTTCTTGTCGAAGAAGAGCACGTTGGCCTTCACGCCCTGGGCGTAGAAGATCCCGGTCGGTAGCCGCAGCATCGTGTGCAGGTCGAAGTCGGCGAGCAGCTTGCGGCGGCTCGTCTCGCCGGCGCCACCCTCGAAGAGCACGTTGTCAGGCAGCACCACCGCCGCGCGTCCGTTTGTGTCGAGGATCGTCGCGATGTGCTGGACGAAGTTGAGCTGCTTGTTGCTCGTGGTCGCGACGAAGTCCTGACGTTCGATCTCGCGATCCTCCCGGACCTCTCGGCCGTCGGCGCCGACCATCGTCACCGATGACTTGCGACCGAACGGCGGGTTGGAGAGCACGACCGACCAGCGTCGGCCCGGGTCGGCGATGAGTGAGTCGCGCACCTCGATCAGTGAGTCACCGTTCGAAGCGCCCATGCCATGGAGCAGGAGGTTCATCGCGGCCAATCGTGCTGTGCCGTCGACGAGTTCGTATCCCGAGGCGAACCCGTCGCGCAGGTGGTCGCGCTGCCTCGGTGTCATCGACTCGGCGCCGCGCGCAGCGTGGTCATGAGCCACCAGGAGGAAACCGCCGGTGCCGCACGCCGGGTCGACGACCGTGTCGGCGACGGTGGGCCGGATGACGTCGACGATCGCCTGGATCAGAGCCCGAGGGGTGAAGTACTGACCAGCCCCGGACCCCTTGTCCGACGCACCCTTGGACAGCAGTTCCTCGTACGCGTCGCCCTTGATGTCGGTGCCAGACTGCGACCAGTTCTCCTTGTCGATCAGGTCGACGACGAGCCTGCGCAGCTTCGCTGGGTCCTGGATGCGGTTCTGCGCCTTGCGGAAGATCGTGCCGATGACACCGTCCTCGCGGGCGAGGCCGACGAGGATGCGGGTGTACTCGAACTCGAGCTGGTCACCTTGGGCGTCGAGCAGCTTCTGCCACGAGTACTCCTCGGGCACGATCTGCTCCGGCCGCAGCTTCCGGGTGGCCCGCTCGTGCGCCATCTTTAGGAACAGAAGGTACGTCAGTTGCTCGGTGTATTCGATGACGCCGACGCCGTCGTCGCGCAGGACGTCGCAGTATGACCAGAGCTTGTCGACCAAGCGGCGCGAGTCAGTCATTGCTCTACTCCAGGAGGCGGACCTTCGGTGCGTCGGTGTAGATGCCGTCGCCGGCCAGCAGTGGCAGATCATATGAAATCGCCGTGGCTGCGACCCACGCATCGCCCATGTGTTGCTTGTCGGCGAGCGGATGGCCGCTGCACTTGCACGCGTCGCGCAAGGTCGCGAACGCGAGGACGGTTTCCGGCGTGACAGGCAGAGTCGGCGTCCTGCCGAAGTTGGCGTGGAGGTCGGCGATCTTGGCCGGACCCCAGCCTCGGGAGAGGGCGCCGAATCGTCTTTCCTGTCCGCAGCCGGTGCCGTTGTGCCCCACTTATGCCCGCGAGGGGCAAAGCAAAACCGGCCCTGACTGCGTTTCCGCAGGTCAGAGCCGGTTTTCTATCTGGTCGGGGTGACAGGATTTGAACCTGCGACCTCGTCGTCCCGAACGACGCGCGCTACCAAGCTGCGCCACACCCCGCGACTGTCGTCATTGTCGCCACCGAACACGTTCGGCAGCGACACCACACTGTACATGGGCGAATCGGAGCACGCGAATCCGCCATAGGCTACGGTGACGTAACCGGCATCACATCCAGATCGGCTCCCGCACCCGAGGTGATTCACGATGACCGCACAACTGCAGTCGCCGCACACGTCCCGCGTCGACACGGGCCCCACCGAAGTGGGTGAACGCCTCCTGCGCAGCGCCGAGATCAAGAGCTTCGACCCGCTCGTCGCCATCGACTGGGACGCGCCCCTGGACGCCGAAAAGCACGGCTTCTCGCCCGAGTGGAGCTCGCTGTTCGGCACCGACTACTGGAACGAGCTCACGCCCGAACAACAGGTGCGCCTCACGCGTCACGAGGCCGCCTCCGTCATGAGCATGGGCATCTGGTTCGAGATGGTGCTCCAGCAAATGATGCTGCGCGACCAGTTCCTCGGCCGCTACCACGACGCCGAGTTCCAGTGGACCCTCACCGAGATCGCCGACGAGTGCCGTCACTCGATCATGTTCGCGCGCGCCTCCGAGCGCATCACCGGCACCAGCTACTACCCACCCGCCCACGTGCAGCACCTCTCGCGCCTGCTCAGCCAGGTCGCGGGCGGCGAGTGGGCGTACGGCTCGATCCTCGTCGCCGAGGAGATCCTCGACGTCCTGCAGCGCGGCGTCATGGCCGACGAGCGCGTGCTGCCGCTCGTGCGCAAGGTCAACGAGATCCACGTGCTCGAGGAATCGCGCCATATGCACTTCGCACGCGAGGAGATGCGTGCGTCCCTGGCCAACGCGAGCGCCGCCCGACGTCGCGCGTCCGGCAACCTCATCGCCACCGTCGCGTACTTCATCGTCCGCTCCCTCATCAGCCCGCAGGCCTACGCCGACGCCGGCCTCGACCCGGCCCGCGCCGTCCGCGAAGCCAAGGCCAACACGCACTTCCACTCGATGCTGCGCTCGTCGTGCACCCACCTCGTCGACTTCCTCGACGAGTGCGGCCTCCTCACGCCGCGCGCCGTGCGCATCTACCAGCGCATCCACGTCATCTGAGGCGCCGTGCCCTTCGCCATCACGAACAGTTGCTGCACCGATGCCGCCTGCGTGCGCGTCTGCCCGGTCGGTTGCATCCACCCAGCGCCCGGTGAGCCGGGTTTCGGCACGAGCGAGATCCTTCACATCGACCCCGCCTCGTGCATCGACTGCGGGGCCTGCGCAGACGCCTGCCCGGTCGGTGCGATCTTCCCGGTCGACCGCCTCGGCGCGCACGACGCGATCTACGCCGACATCAATGCTGGCTACTACTCGGGTCCAAGCGGTTCCTCCGGCTCCGACGAGGCGCGCCCCGACCCGAGCGGCGCTGCTGCTCCGCAGCGACGTCACATCGCCGACGACCTCGACGTCGCCGTCGTCGGTACCGGCCCCGCCGGCATGTACACGGTCAACGAACTGCTCGCGCGCACCGAAGCGCGCATCACCCTCATCGACGAGCACCTCACGCCCGGCGGTCTCGTACGCAGCGGCGTCGCGCCGGACCACCCCCACACGAAGCAGATCGAGCGCGCCTTCGCCCTCGCGCTGCGCCACCCGCGCGTCGAATTCGTCGGCGGCGTTCGCCTCGGGCGCGACGTGACGCTCGCGGAACTCGGCGAGCAGTTCGCTGCCGTGTTCCTCGCCACGGGGGCGGGCGCCGCGCGCCGACTCGGCATCGACGGCGAGGACGCACCACGCGTCACGAGCGCGCTCGACGTCGTCCGGTGGAGCGGCGGCGTGCCGGGCTTCGACGCTTCACCGCTGGCGGAGGCGAACCTCGGCCGCGCGGTCGTCGTCGGCACCGGCAACGTCGGGCTCGACCTCGCGCGCCTGCTCACGCTCTCCCCCGACGAACTGGGCCGCACCGACGTCGCCGACCGCACCCTCGACTGGCTGCGCGTCCACCGGCTCGACGACGTCGTCCTGCTCGGACGCGGCGACGCGGCCCACGCGGCGTACACCGAAGCCGAGTTCCGAGCCCTGGACCGCATCCCCGGCCTCACAGTGCGCCTGGTCGACGCCGACGAACCGACTCCCTCGTTCGAACCACACGCCGGCGCACGGATCACCGTCGTGTTCGGCTCCCGCATCGAACAATTCGTCGACCACGGGGGGCACGTCGGCGTACGCGTGGAGCGCGTTGACGGTCCGGCGCAACTCGACGCGGACGTCGTCATCACGTCGCTCGGCTACGACGTGGACGCCGTGGGAGCGACGACGCTCGGGCTCCCTCACGACCCAGCCACCGGCGCCTACCGCCACGAGGGCGGGCGCGTGGTGACCACCGGTGCCGTGCGTGACGGCGCGGGCATCTACGTCACAGGCTGGGCGAAACGTGGAGCGCGCGGCGGCATCGGCGCGAACCGGCTGTGCGCCGCCGCAACCGTCCAGACGTTCGTCGACGACGTGGCGGGCGGCGTCATCGTCTCGCCGAAGCGCACCCGGGACACCCTGCGCGATGCGTTGCGCCTCAAGGGCATCTCGACGACCGACGCCCGCGGCGCCCGCGCCATCGACCGCGCCGAGCGCTCACGCGGTGAGGCCGCCGACCGTCCGCGCGTGAAGTTCGTGACGACCGACGAGCTCGCTCGCACGGCGGCCCGCGGGCGTCGCCTCAGCGTCCGCGGCCGTAGCGCTCGCGGGTGAACGACGCGAGGTCGCCCGCCAGACGCTCGAGCGTCGCTGCAGCGTGATGCCCGCGTTGCCACGCGGCGTGCAGACGCACCGTCAGGGCCCGCCCGTCGTCGTCATGGATGGCCAGTGGCACGAGCCCGAAGCGCGGGTCGTCGGTGAGCACGCAGACGCCGCGCGCGGATGCCGCGACGGCCTGCGCAACGACGGGTGAACCGAACTGCGCCGTCGGCTCCACGCCGAGCCCGGCTGCGTTCATCGAGGCGTCGAAGATGCGCCGCGCGTGGAAGCTGCGCTCGAGGAGCAACAGGTCGGCCTCGGCCAACTCCGTGAGGTCGACGCCTTCGCGAGAAGCCCACGGATGCGTCGGCGCCACGTACGCCCACAACCCCAGCTCGGCGACGATGCTCGAGGCGAAGTCCCGCGGCGGCGCGACAGGTGCGACGACGAGATCGGCCCCGCGTCGCAGTGTTTGGTAGATGCCGTCAACCTGCGCCTCGTCGATGCGTGGCAACGGCGCGTCCGCGCCCCACGTCGCCACCCACGGCGCCAGGACGTCATCACGTGTCGTGCCCGGCGCGACAAGGCGCACGTGCTGCAACCGACCGGCCGCCACTCCCCTGGCGGCAGTGCTGACGTCCTCCGCCTGCCGCAGGAGTCGGCGCGCCACGGGCAGCACGTCGCGCCCCGCGGAGGTGAGGCGCAGACGCCCGTCCTCGCGGTCGAAGAGCCGGATCTTCAGCTGCCGTTCGAGCTGTTGGATCTGCCGCGTCACGGCAGGCTGACCGACCCCCAGACGCTCCGCGCCGGCCGTCACCGTGCCGGCGTCGGCCACCTCGACGAAGCAACGCACCGCGCGCAGTTCCATGCCTTCACCTCACGCCGACGAACCCCTCGCAGGGTCATTCCAGATTGGAATGCCAATCATCGAAAACTGATATTGGACAGCATAGGTGCGAGCGGCGAGAGTTGGCCTCAGACCCTTGTGTCCACCACCGCGCACGACGGCGGTGGCACCAACCTTCGAGAGGAAGCCGACGATGACCACGTCCTCGCAGATCCCCCAGGAGCGCAAGCTCGTCACCTCGATCCCCGGCCCGAAGAGCCAGGAGCTGCACCAGCGCACGAAGGCTGCAGTCTCCGCGGGCGTCGGCATCGGCCTGCCGGTGTACGTCGAGCGCGCGGGCGGCGGCATCCTCGTCGACGTCGACGGCAACCAGCTCATCGACTTCGGCTCCGGCATCGCCGTCACGAGCGTCGGCAACTCGGCCCCGAAGGTCGTCGAGAAGGCCAAGAACCAGCTCGACGACTTCACGCACACCTGCTTCATGGTGACGCCGTACGAGGAGTACACGGCCGTCTGCGAGAAGCTCAACGAACTCACCCCCGGCGACCACGAGAAGCGTTCGACGCTGTTCAACTCGGGCGCCGAGGCCGTCGAGAACGCCATCAAGATCGCACGCCACCACACCGGGCGCACCGCCGTCGTCGCGTTCGACCACGCCTACCACGGCCGCACCAACCTGACGATGGCGCTCACGGCCAAGAACATGCCGTACAAGCAGGGCTTCGGCCCGTTCGCCTCGGACGTCTACCGCATGCCCATGGCCTACCCCTTCCGTTGGCCCGGCAACCCCGAGACGATCGTCGAGGACGCCTTCGAGGCATTCACCTCCGCCGTCCACGCTCAGGTCGGCGAGCAGAACGTCGCAGCCGTCATCATCGAGCCCATCCAGGGTGAGGGTGGCTTCATCGTGCCGCCCACCGGCTGGCTCGCGAAGATCGCCGAATGGTGCCGCGAGAACGGCATCGTCTTCATCGCCGACGAGGTGCAGAGCGGCTTCTGCCGCACCGGCGACTGGTTCGCGTGCGAGGCCGAGGGCGTCGTCCCCGACCTCATCACGACGGCCAAGGGCATCGCGGGCGGTCTGCCGCTCGCTGCCGTGACGGGCCGCGCCGAGATCATGGACGCCGTCCACGCCAGCGGCCTCGGTGGTACGTACGGCGGTAACCCCGTCGCCTGCGCCGGTGCGCTCGGCGCCATCGAGACCATGCAGAGCGAGAACCTGCCGGCGCGCGCCAAGGAGATCGAGAAGATCTTCCGCGAGCGCCTCGGCGAGATCGCGAAGAAGCACGACGTCATCGGCGACATCCGTGGCCGCGGCGCCATGATGGCCGTCGAGATCGTCAAGCCGGGCACGAAGGAGCCCGACGCCGACCTCACGAAGAAGGTCGCAGGCCTGTCGAACAGCGAGGGCGTCGTCACCCTGACAGCCGGCACGTACGGCAACGTCCTGCGCTTCCTTCCGCCGCTCGTCATCGACGACGCGCTGCTCGGCGAGGGCCTCGACATCATCGCGGCCTCGTTCGACTCCGCTCTCTCCTGACCCTTTTGTCGGACCTGCCCACTAGCGTGAAGGGCACGTCCGACCTCGTTCTTCGCTCCAGACAAGGAGATTCGTTCCATGGTTGATGTCAAGAAGCTCATCGGCTCGGTTCCCACCGGCCTGTTCATCGGTGGCGAGTGGCGTGACGCCGAGGGTGGCAAGACCCTCGAGGTCACGAACCCCGCCACGGGCGAGGTGCTCGCGAAGGTGGCCGACGCGTCGCCCGCCGACGGTGACGCCGCCCTCACCGCGGCCGCCGAGGCGCAGGCCGAGTGGGCCGCCACCCCGGCCCGCGACCGTTCGGAGTTGCTGCGCAAGGCGTTCGAGCTCATCACCGAGCGCGCCGACGACTTCGCCGCGCTCATGACCCTCGAGATGGGCAAGCCCTTCGCCGAGGCCAAGGGTGAGGTGACGTACGGCTCCGAGTTCTTCCGCTGGTTCGCCGAGGAGGCCGTGCGCATCTCGGGCACGTACATGCCCGCGCCGAACGGTGCCTCGCGCCTGCTCACGATGAAGCAGCCCGTCGGCCCGTGCATCATGGTGACGCCGTGGAACTTCCCGCTCGCCATGGGTACGCGCAAGATCGGCCCGGCCCTCGCGGCCGGCTGCACCATGGTCATCAAGCCCGCTTCGGAGACGCCCCTGACGATGCTCGCGCTCGCTGCGCTGCTCGAGGAGGTCGGTGTGCCGAAGGGCGTCGTCAACGTCATCACGACCACCGACTCCGGTGGCGTCATGGAGCCGCTCATCCGTGACCCGCGTGCCCGCAAGCTGACGTTCACCGGCTCCACCGGTGTCGGCCGCAAGCTCGTCGAGCAGAGCGCCGAGCAGCTGCTGCGCGTTTCGATGGAGCTGGGTGGCAACGCGCCGTTCATCGTCTTCGACGACGCCGACCTCGACGCCGCCGTCGAAGGCGCCATGGCCGCCAAGATGCGCAACATCGGTGAGGCCTGCACCGCGGCCAACCGCATCTACGTGCACGCCGATGTGGCCGAGGAGTTCGGCGACAAGTTCTCCGCCAAGATGAAGGCGATGACGGTCGGCAACGGCATGGACGAGGGCGTCACCGTCGGCCCGCTCATCACCGAGAAGGCCGTCAAGAACGTCAAGCGCCTCATCGAGTCGGCCGTCGGCGACGGCGCGACGAAGGTGTGCGGCGACGACGAGGTGCCCGCCGGCGGTCACTTCGTCGCCCCGACGGTGCTCACGGACGTGTCGCCGACGTCGGACATCGTGCGTGAGGAGATCTTCGGCCCGGTGGCCGCGATCCAGACGTTCACCGACGAGGACGACGTCATCAAGCGCGCCAACGACACCGAGTACGGCCTCGCGGCGTACTTCTTCACCACCGACTTCTCTCGCGCCATGCGCGTGTCCGAGAAGCTCGAGTACGGCTTGGTCGGCGTCAACGCGGGCGTCATCTCCAACGCGGCCGCGCCGTTCGGCGGCGTCAAGGCATCCGGCTTCGGTCGCGAGGGTGGCTTCGACGGTATCGACGAGTACCTCGAGACGAAGTACGTGGGAATGACGATCTGATGTCGGACGCCATCTACAAGGTCACGAACCCGCTGACGGGTGAGGTCGAGGAGACCTTCCCGACGGCGAGTGACGAGCAGGTCAAGGCCGCGCTCGAGGCTGCGTACGAGGCGCGTGCGTCCTGGCGTGCCACCCCGCTCGAGGAGAAGGTCGCGGTGATGAACCGCGTCGCGGACCTCTACGACGCACGCCAGGACGAGCTGGCCCGCATCATCGGCGTCGAGATGGGCAAGCCCTCCTCGCACGCGACGGGTGAGGTGTGGCTGGCCGGTGACATCCACCGGTTCAACGCGAAGCACGCTGCCGAGGCCTTGGCCGACGTCGAGCTCGACCTGGGCGAGCGGGACGGGCGCGCGTTCATGCGCAAGGAGCCGATCGGCGTCATCGTCGGCGTCATGCCGTGGAACTACCCGTACTACCAGGTGGCTCGCTTCGCGGCGCCGAACCTGTTGTTGGGCAACACGATTCTGCTCAAGCACGCGCCGCAGTGCCCGCGCTCCGCGGCCGTCATCAAGGAAATCTATCGCGAGGCCGGCGTGCCGGAGGGTGTCTACACCAACCTGTACGCGACGAACGAGCAAATCGCCTCGCTCATCGAGGACCCGCGTGTGCAGGGTGTTTCGCTCACCGGTTCCGAGCGGGCCGGTTCGGCCGTCGGCGAGAACGCCGGGCGCAACCTCAAGAAGGCCGTGCTCGAACTCGGCGGCTCCGACCCGTTCATCGTGCTGCCGGACGCCGACCTGGAGAAGGCCGTTGCGGACGGCGTTTCCGGGCGCTTCGAGAACTCGGGGCAGGCGTGCAACGCGGCGAAGCGGTTCATCGTCATCGGCGACGAGGCGTACGACTCGTTCGTGTCGCGTTTCTCGGAGGCCGTCGAGGCGCTCGTCATGGGCGACCCGGCGGACGAGAAGACCGACGCGGGCCCGCTCGTCAACGAGGACGCGGCCCAGGACATCCAGTCGCAGATCGACGACGCCGTGCAGGCGGGCGCTCGTGTCATCACCGGTGGCACGCGGCCCGACCACGCGGGTTCGTTCGTCACGCCGACGGTCCTCACGGACGTCACGCCCGAGATGCGCGCGTGGTCGGAGGAGATCTTCGGCCCGGTCGCCGTCGTCTACAAGGCGAAGGACGAGGCCGACGCGGTACGCATTGCGAACGACACTCTGTTCGGGTTGGGCGCCTCGGTGCACTCGGCGTCGGTCGACGCCGCGATGCGCGTGGCCGACCAGCTCGAGTCGGGCATGGTGTCGATCAACGAGCCGCCCGGCTCGTCATCCGAGTTGCCGTTCGGCGGGGTGAAGCGCTCGGGCTTCGGGCGCGAGCTCGGCACGTACGGGTTCGAGGAGTTCAGCAACCACCGGATGATCCGCATCGCCGGCGACAAGGCGGCCGCCTCGTCCGAGTGACGCCGCCTCCCCCGTCGCGCGAGATATCGCGCGATCGGGGAAAGTCGACAACGAAACGTCCCCACAGGCGCGACATCTCGCGCACGTGGGGACGTTTCGTTTCGGTGCGGTGCGATGGTCGCCCTCGCGGTGCCGGCAACCGTTGGGCAGAGTTTCCTGCGAACGGTTGGGCCGAGGCAACCACTACCCAACCGCAGGGAAGTCTGCCCAGCGACGACGAGCGACTCCCGTCAGCGGGCGCCGACCGTCGCCATCTCGGCCGGCTCGTCGGCCGTCACACTCGGCTGCGCCGAGGCGGCCCCTACCCAATCGCAGGAAAGCCTGCCCAGCGCCAACGTCAGCACCAACGACGAACCGCCCGCCGCCCGCTGATCAGCGAGGCGACGGGCGGCACGACCCGAGACGGATCGTCAGCTCATGGCAAACATCTCGAGGTGCGTCTTGACGACGATGACGCGCGGGCCGGTGACCGACGCGTCGAACGTCGCACGCAGAGCGTCGGTGAGCTCCGAGTAACCCGCGTCGTCACCGACCGAGACCTCCTGCGCCTCGACGCCGAACGCCCTGGCAAGCGTGATGAAGTCCGGGCGGGCGAGCTCGGTGTGGGTGGCCTGCCCGAAGGTGGCCACCATGTACTCGCGCAGGATGCCGTAGCCGCCGTCGTCGACGATGAGCCACGTCACCGGAATGCCGTGCTGCACAGCGGTGGCCAGCTCCGAGATCGAGTACATCGCCGAACCGTCACCCGCGACGGCGACGACGCGCTCGCTGCCGCCGACGGAGAACTCCGCGTCGACGTCGGAGAGCTTCAGCCCGCGCTTCTCCGCGAGCGCCACGGCGCCGCCGAGGGCTGCGGGGAACGCGAAGCCGAGGCCGCCGGCGCCCTGGCCGGAGTGGAAGCCGCCGGTGCGGCCGTCCCAGCAGTTCCAGCCCCAGTAGGCGGCGATCGTCATGTCCCAGAACGTCGGCACATTGTCGGGGATGCCGGCACGGATGGCGTCCATGAACGCGCGCTCGTGCGCGAGGTCCTGCCCGTCGAGGCGCTCGACGATGGCCTTGCGCGCCTCCGCGGCCCGCTCGGCGCCCGACTCGCGACCTTCCGTCGGCTGCGAGGGGTAAGCCGAAACGAACGCCTCGAGCGCGGCCTTCGCGTCACACGCGATACCGAGTGCGGGGTGGTTCGACTCGAGCACGCGCGGCTCGGCGTCGACGTGGATGAGCTTGCCGGACGGCTCGAGCGTGAAGTAGTTCGACGTCACCTCACCGAGCGACGTGCCGACGGCGAGCAGGACGTCGGCGTCGGCGAGCAGGCCGGTGACCGCACGGTCCTCGACCCACGACCCCATCGACAGCGGGTGCTCGACGGGGAAGCCCGAGTTGCCGCCCGGCGAGCAGACGACGGGGGCGTCGAGCTTCTCGGCGAGGGTGAGCAGCGCCCTCTCCGCACCGGCGCGGCGCACACCACCACCGGAGACGATGGCGGGACGCTTCGCCGAAGCGAGCAACTGCACTGCGGCCCACACGAGTTCGGGGCGCGGCCCCTCGGGCGTCGGGGAGGCGTTGGCCGTGCGTATCGGCGGGATCTCCGTCTTGGCGAGCAGGACGTCCTGCGGCACCTCGACCCAGACCGGCCCACGCGGGTAGGTCATCGCTTCCAGCCACGCCGACTCGATGGCCGTCGGGATGGCGGCGTGGTGCGTCACCGTGCGCTGAGACTTCGTGACGTCGATGGCGGCGCGACGCTGCTCGTCGAGCTGGTGAAGCATGCCGCGACGCGCACCGCCGAGGCCGGAGACCGGCACCTGCGACGCGACGACGACCATCGGAACCGAGGTGGCGTAAGCCTCCTGCAGACCCGGAAGCGCCGTCAACGCGCCGGGGCCGGTGGAGAGGAAGAGCGCCGCCGGCTTGCCCGAGACGCGCGAGTACCCGTCGGCCGCGAAAGCAGCGTTGTTCTCGACGCGGCTGCTCATGAAGTGCAGCCCCGAACGGCGCAGCGCGTCGAACAGGCCCAGCGCGTGCTGGCCCGGGATGCCGAACACGGTCGTCGTGCCGAGCGCCTCGAGCGTCTCGACGACGAGGTCGCCACCGTTGCGGATCTTCGGAGCGGCTTCCCCTGCCGCCGTCGAACGGATCTGTTCGCTCACTTGCTCTCCCCGTAGGTCGTGTTGGACTCGCCGTAGGCCGGGCCGCCCGCGGGGGCGTCCTTGCCGAGGGCGAGCAGCGACATGTACTCGTACACGACGTTCGCCGCGGCGAGACCCGTGAGCTCGGCGTGGTCGTACGGCGGGGCGACCTCGACAACGTCGGCGCCGATGAGGTTCGTGCCGCGCAGGCCGCGCAGAATCTCGAGCAGCTCGCGCGACGTCAGACCGCCCGGCTCGGGCGTTCCGGTGCCGGGCGCGTGGGCCGGGTCGAGAACATCGATGTCGAGCGAGACGTACAGCGGACGGTCGCCCACGCGCTCACGCAGGAAGCCGACGACCTCGTCGACACCCATGCGCATGACGTCGTTGCTCGTCACGACACCGAAGCCGAAGCGCGCGTCGTCCTCGAGGTCCTGCGTGCCGTAGAGCGGGCCGCGGGTGCCGACGTGGCAGACGCCCGAGGAGTCGATGATGCCTTCCTCGAACGCGCGACGGAACGGCGTGCCGTGCGTGTACTCGGCGCCGAAGTAGGTGTCCCACGTGTCGAGGTGGGCGTCGAAGTGCAGCAGCGCGACGGGGCCGTGCTTCTTGGCGTGCGCGCGCAGCAGCGGCAGGGCGAGGGTGTGATCGCCGCCGATCGTGATGAGAGAGGTGCCGTCGCTGACGAACTGCGCCGCGGCCTCCTCGGCCGTCTTGAGCGCCTCGTCGATGTTGAACGGGTTGAGTGCCACGTCACCGGCGTCGGCGACCTGCAGCTCCGCGAACGGCGAGACCGACTGCGCGGGGTTGAACGGACGCAGGAGGCGCGAGCTCTCACGCACGTGCGTCGCACCGAAGCGCGCACCGGGGCGGTAGGAGACGCCCGAGTCCCAGGGCATGCCGACGACGGCGACGTCCGCCTTGGACACGTCCTCGATGCGCGGCAGGCGCGCGAAGGTGCCCAGGCCCGCGTAGCGCGGGGTGAGGGCGGCGTTGACCGGGCCGATGCGGCCGTTCGTCTCGACGCGGGGGTGGTCCATGTCGTGAGCTCCTTGGGTCGGCCCGGGTTGTCGTGCGACGCCCAGGTCACGTGCGTTCGATCACAATCAGGTTAACGGACGTGTTTACCCAGGGGAATCCGTTGTTTGTTAAGAGTCGATCTCTTACATTGGTCGAACCCCCACTCCATGTGACGCAGACGACACACCGTGCCGTGCCACCCATCCAGCGAAGGAGGCCCTTTCCGTGGACCTCAACCTCGCGATCGTAGTCCTGTATCTCGTCGCCATGCTGGCGTTCGGGTTCTGGGGTCGCTCGCGCACCAAGAACAGTTCGGACTACCTCGTCGCCGGGCGTCGCCTCGGTTACTTCCTCTACACCGGAACGATGGCGGCCGTCGTGCTCGGTGGCGCCTCCACCGTCGGCGGTGTCGGCCTGGGTTACAAGATGGGCCTGTCGGGCATGTGGCTCGTCGTCGCCATCGGCGTCGGTGTTCTGCTGCTCTCGCTCCTGTTCGCCGGCACGATCCAGAAGCTGCGCGTCTACTCCGTCAGCGAGATGCTCGACCTGCGCTACGGCCACAAGGCCACCGGCGCGTCCAGCATCGTCATGCTGGCCTACACGATCTTCCTCTCGGTGACGTCGACGGGCGCCTACGCAACCGTCCTCCACGTTCTCCTGGGCTGGGACCGCTGGCTGTGCATCGTCGTCGGCGGTGGCGTCGTGCTCGTCTACTCCGTCATCGGCGGCATGTGGTCGATCACGCTGGCCGACCAGGTGCAGTTCATTATCAAGACGATCGGCATCTTCGCGCTCATGCTGCCGTTCACGCTGAGCAAGGCCGGCGGCTTCGACGGCATCCGCGAGCGCATGGGTGACCAGGCGTTCAACCTCATCGGCGACAAGAACTTCGGCGCCGACCCGCAGACGATCCTCACCTGGTTCGTCGTCTTCACCCTCGGCCTCCTCATCGGCCAGGACATCTGGCAGCGCGTGTTCACGGCCCGCTCCCCCGAGGTCGCTCGCTGGGGTGGCGCTGCCGCCGGCATCTACTGCATCTTCTACGGTGCGGCCGGCGCCGTCATCGGCATGGCGGCCCACGCCTCGCTGGGCGACAAGATCAAGGTGAAGGACGACGTCTACGCCGAGGTGGCCGACAAGATCCTGCCCGCCGGCATCGGCGGTCTCGTGCTCGCCGCCGCCGTCGCCGCCATGATGTCGACCGCGTCCGGCGCGCTCATCGCCGCCGCGACCGTGGCCCGCAACGACGTCGTGCCGATGATCACCGGCAAGGCCAAGGCCACCGGTGAGTCAGCCGAGGACCCGCACAGCGACAAGAACATCCGCGAGAACCGCACCTGGGTGCTCGGCCTGGGCATGGTCATCATCGCCATTGCGGCGTGGATGAGCTCCCTCAAGGCCGGCGGGGACATCGTCGTCGCATCCCTGACGATCGCGTACGACATCCTCGTGGGCGGTCTGCTCATCGCGATCCTCGGTGGCTTCGTGTGGAAGCGTGGCAACGGCCAGGGCGCTGCGGCGTCGATGATCGTCGGCACCGTGGTCACGCTCGGCACGATGGCCGTTCTCGCTGTTCAGCTGGGCGACCCGCTGCTCGGCATCCTCGACAACAAGCCGATCTACTTCGGCCTGCTCGCCTCCCTCGTCACGTTCGTCGCGGTCTCGCTCGCGACGAAGCCCGTGCGCCCCGAGGTGCGCGAGGAGTGGGACGCTCGCGTCAGCGGCCGTATCGAGACGGAGGGTGTTCGCACCTCCTGATCGAGGCGAACGCGTCGAACGGCGCCAGACGGTGACTTGCATCTCACCGCCGGGCGCCGTTTGCTTGATGCATGACCCAGAATCCGAACCCTTACGGCGACCCGCAGCAGGGTCAGAACCCTCAGCAGTACGGCGGGCAGACCGGCGCCTACGGTGCGCAGAACCTCCAGCAGCCTGGCGGGTACGGCCAGCAGGGCTACGGCGCGCCGCAGCAGCCTCCGTACGGCGGCTACCAGCAGCCGCAGCAGTTCGGCCAGCAGTACGGCCAGCAGCCGTACGGCCGGATGGCGCCGAAGCGCAGTGGCGTCGCGACGACGTTCGGCATCATCCTCGCCATCGTCGCCGGCATCATCGCACTGGGTGCGTTGGGCTCGACGGCCCAGAACCCGCCCTACGGAAGCGGCGCGGCCTACACGATCGGCTGGTTCATCGGCATGGCCATCTTCGTCGGCGTCCCGGCCCTCGGTGCCTACCTGTTGCTGACATCGCACAAGCGCAAGGCCAAGCGCCAGACCTGGTAGTCGACGCCAAGAAGGCCCCATGAGTGCGACATGTCGCGCCCATGGGGCTTTCTCGTGCGCAGATCTCCCCACAAGCGCGGCATGTCGCGCATGTGGGGACGATCAGCGACTGTCGGGCACGAGCGTCATGAGGACGAGCGTCTCCTCGTCGTGGAGGTTGCGCCACGTGTGCGGCTCGCGGCCGGGGAAGGTGAGCGTGTCGCCCTCGCCCACTTCGAAGGTCTCGTCGTGCATACGCACCTCGAGTCGGCCAGTGACGACGTGCCACACCTCGACGTCGCAGTCGATGGCGTAGAGCTCGTTCTCTCCCGCGCCTCCCGGCGCGATGACCGCGCGCAGCACCTGCACGGCACGTTCCTCGCGGCTCGTCACGAGGCGCTCGTCGATGCCGTTTCCGCCCAGGTCGACGGGCGAGGCCTCCTCGAGCCGCACCAGCGACGTGCGCGGCGCCGTGAACAGCGAGCCGACGTCGATCTGCAGCACCTGACACAGCGTGACGAGTGACGCCACGGACGGCGACGTCAGGTCGCGCTCCACCCGGGAGAGGAAACCCTTCGTCATGCCGGCGAGCTGAGCCGTCTGCTCCAGCGTGTAGCGGCGGGCCAGGCGGGCGTTACGCAGGCGCGCGCCGACGGCCACGCTCTCGCGCAGGCCTTGAACCGGTAGCGACTTCATGCGCGCCTCTCGTCCCGAGTTGAGTTGCGCGAAACCCTACCCGTTCGCTGTTCCACCGAGGGAGACCGTCCGAATTCGGTTTCAGTCCAGGCTGATCGGGCCGTACTCGCCGAGCAGTTCGCCCGGTCCGGGGTTTTCCGGGCTGCACTCGCCGCCGAGATGCTTCATGACACCCCAGACGGCGTTGAGGCCCGTCTGCACGGCGCCCTCGGCCCAGCCGGCCGTCCACGAGATGTCGTCGCCCGCGAGGAAGATGCCGCGCTGGTGCTCGGGCAGGTCGTTCTTCGCGAAGTGCGTGAACAGCCGCTGCTGGTAGCGGTAGTGCCCCGGCAGGTTCGCCTTGAACGCGCCCATGAAGTTCGGGTCCGACTCCCACGACACCGTGATCGGCTGCCCGACGACGTGGCTCGCGATGTCGACGTCCGGGTAGATCTGCGCGAGCGAGTGCAGCATGAGCTCCATGCGCTGCGTCGCGTCGAGCGACAGCCACTTCATCGCGTCGTCGTTCCACGTGTACGACAGCAGGATGACGCCAGGCTTGTCCGGGCCGTCGTCGAGCAGGTACGTGGCGCGGTTGAGGCGGTCGGTGAGCGTCATCGACATGACGTCCTGGCCGGTCTTCGGGTCCTTGTCCTTCCAGAACGGCCGGTCGACCATGACGAACGTCTTCGAGCTCTGCATGTAGTGCGAGCGTTCGAGCGCCATCCACATCTCCGGGGAGAACAGGGCCTCCTCGGTGTCGATGCGCGTCGACAGCAGCCACGACTGGCAGCTCGTGATGGCCGCCTTGTACGTCGCCTTGCGGCCCCAGCGTTCGGAGATCTCGATGTCGCCGTTCTCCGCGCGGCGGATGCGGCGCACCTCCCCCGCGGGAGCTCCGTTGTGCAGCGACCGCAGCGACGTGCCGGCCGGCCAGTGCTTCATCTCGGCCGGCTCGTACGCCCACAGCCCCTCCGGCAGACGCTGGGCGCCACCGAGGATGCGGCGGTGACGGTCGTCGGCGTCGGTGTAGACGACGCGCAGGATCTCGAGGATGGAGTTGGGGAAGTCGGTGTCCCAACCACCCGTGCCGAACCCGACCTGGCCGAACGCCTCGCGCGCCGCGAAACCCGCCTTCTTGAACGCGTCACTCGCCGCGATGAAGCCGTAGAACGTCTGCTCGTCCATGCGCGGCACGAACTCGTTCCAGATGCGCTTGATCGTGGGCACGTCTCGCTCACGGATGGCGGTCTGCATCTCGAGGAACTGCGCGTCGTCCTCGACCGCGGCGCGCCAGGCGTCGGCCACGTGGGTGAAGAACTCGGGCAGGTCGGCGGGTGTCTCGGCGTAGTGCTTCACGCCGCCCAGCTCGACGACGGTGCTCGGCGTGACCTCCGAGAGCGGGTTGGGGAACGCCTCCGTCTCGAGGCCGACCATGTCGATGTAGTGGTAGAGCGCTTTGCTCGACTCGGGGAAGCGCATGCCGCCGAGGTCGACCGTGACGTCCTTCGCGGCGGCGAAGCTCTCCGAGCGCAGGCGCCCGCCGATGCGGTCGGCTTCGTAGACGACGGGCTTGAGGCCCATCTTCATGAGTTCGAGGGCCGCGACGAGGCCCGAGACACCGCCACCGACGACGGCAACCTCGGCGCCGTACATCTCCTCGGGCACGCTGCCGAGGCCGGCAGGGTGTGCGAGGAAGTGGTCGTAGCTGAAGGGGAAATCAGGGTTCAGCATCGTGATCGGAGGCTGCTTCGCGGCCCCGTCACTCGGAAACTCGGTCACTGCTGTCATGTCACCTTCACCCCTTCGGCGGTCGACTGCCGATCCGCGCGAACCCACGATGCCACAAGAAGGCGACGGACGTTGCTCCGAGAGCAACCATCGTCTTCAACCTGTTCGAATGTGAGGTCCGAGAAGCTCAGCCGTCGCGCTCCCAGGCGGCGTACGTCGTCGGGCGGCGACGGCCGAGGTAGTCCACCTCACGGCGAGCGGCGTCGATGTCGTCGCGCGTCACGTCGCCGAGGATGATGCGGGGTGCGTCGTCGCCCTCCGCGAGCAGACCGCCGTCGGGCCCGACGATGACGCTGCCGCCACCGAGCACGAGCCCGTCCTCCTCCCCCGTGTGGTTGGCGTACGCCAGCGCGACGCCGTTCTCGAGGGCACGGGCGCGCAGGAGAACCTGCGGTACGTCATCGAATCCGGCCGCAAGCGCTGTCGGCGCGAGAACGACGTCGGCCCCGGCCAATGCGGCGGCGCGCACGGCCTCGGGGAACTCGACGTCGAAGCAGATGAGCAGTGACACCCGCAGACCCGCGAGCTCCACCGTCGTCGGCGGGGCCTCGGAGCAGGCGAAGGCCCGCGGTTCGTCGTCGCCGAACAGGTGCACCTTACGGTACGTCACCGCGAGTTCACCGCTCGCGTCGAAGAGCACGGCGCAGATGTACTGACGCCGCTTCTCCTCGGCGAGCTCCTCGACCTGCGGGTAGCTCGCGACGAGGGCCACTTTGCGATGCTTCGCGATGCGGCCCAGCTCCGCGAGGATGCCGCGCTCGGCGTCGGGATCGACGGTGCGCAGCAACAGCGGCGCGTACCCGCTGACGAACAGTTCCGGCGTGACGAGGACGTCGGCACCCTCACCGGCCGCCCGCGCAGCGGCCTCGTCGATCGCCCGCAGATTGGCCGCCTGATCCCCGACGGTCGCGTTCGCCTGCATCACCGCAATTCGCATGGTGTGAGCCTAAGCGTCAGACCTTCGGCGTTACCCGCTCGATGATCGCCGCGGTGTCGACGCCGCGTCCGAGGGTGCCGAACGCGTTGCCTGGTACGCCGGCGAGGCGCGAGCCGGTGAAGCCGTCGGCCACTGCCGGGTGACCGAAACGCACGAGCAGCGAGCCCTGCAGCGCGAGGGCGAGGCGTTCGACGACGGTGCGTGCCCGGTACTCGAGGTCGCCGGTGTCGGCGAACTCGTTCTTGAGCTCGGCGACGTAGGCGTCGAAGTGGGCGTCGGCTCCGGCAGCGGCGTCGAGTTCGTCGAAGAGAACCTCGAGCGACTCGGGCTGACGGGCAATGGCGCGCAACGTGTCGAGCGCGGCGACGTTGCCGCTTCCCTCCCAGATCGACAGCAGCGGCGACTCACGGAACAGGCGCGGCATCCGCGAATCCTCCGCGTAGCCGTTGCCACCGAAGCACTCGAGCGCCTCGACGGCGTGCGACGGCCCGCGCTTGCACACGTAGTACTTGCTCACGGCGAGACCGATGCGGCGCAGCATGGCCGCGCGCTCGTCACCGGCGTGGGCCTTGTCGGTGAGGCCTGCGAGCCACAGCGCCACCGTCAGGGAGGCCTCGGCCTCGATCTCGAGATCGGCGATGACGTTGCGCATGAGCGGTTGATCGATGAGCGACTTGCCGAACGCCGCACGGTGCGTGACGTGGTGGGCGGCGCGCTGGACGCCCTGCGTCATGATCGTCGCGCTGCCGATCACGCAGTCGAGGCGCGTCACGTTGACCATCTCGATGATGGTGCGGACGCCGCGGCCCTCGTCGCCGAGGCGGTAGGCGACGGCGTTCTCGTACTCGATCTCGCTGCTCGCGTTGGAGTGGTTGCCGAGCTTGTCCTTGAGGCGCTGGATGCGGATCGGGTTGCGCGATCCGTCCTCGAGCACGCGCGGCACGACGAAGCAGGTCATGCCGCCGGGTGCCTGGGCGAGCGTGAGGAAGATGTCCGACATCGGGGCCGACGTGAACCACTTGTGGCCCACGAGGCGGTAGGTGCCGTCGGGCTGCGGTGTGGCGCTCGTCATGTTGGCGCGCACGTCGGAGCCGCCCTGCTTCTCCGTCATCGACATTCCGGCGATGATTCCGGGCTTCGTCGGCGCGTAGGCGAGGTTCGGGTCGTAGCCGCGGGCCGTGAGCAGCGGCGTGTAGCGCGCGGCCAGTTCCTCGTCGGCGCGCAGTGCGGGGACGGCGGCGTACGTCATCGTGATCGGGCAGCCGTGCCCGGCGTCGGCGGTGATCCAGGCCGAGTACTTCGCCGCGCGCACGAGGTGCGCGTTCGGGTCGTCGCTGGCCCACGGCGCCCCGTGGAGGCCGAAGCGCGTCGCGTGCTCCATGAGCGAGTGGTAGGCCGGGTCGTACTCGACCTCGTCGATGCGGTTGCCGAACCGGTCGTGCGTGTGCAGCCGCGGCACGTTGCGCTCGGCGAGGTCGCCCCAGCGCAGTGCCTCACTCGAACCGGCGAGCGCACCGACCTCGTCGAGTTCGGCGAGCGACTCGCCCGCATCCGCCCGTTCGAGCGCTTCGCGCAGCACGGGGTAGGCCCCCGGGTTGTAGTCCTCGAGCGGCGTGGACTGGTTGAGCACCTCGTGGGTCTGCATGGTCTCTCCTCGTTCGGGTCAGGCGGCGGCGTAGGGGTGGGGGCTGAGGCCGACGGTGCGGCGAAGCTCGGCGCGGTAGGCGTCGTAGGTGCGGCGCAGGCACCGCGCCGGCCAGTTCGTGGGGGCCAGGCTCTCGGGCAGCATCGGGTCGCTGCGCAGATGGCGGACGGTGGCCGCAGCCACGGCGAGACGCGTGGCCTCGTCGACGTCGGGGTTCTCGAAGGCGCGGACGAGTGCCTCGGCGCGAGCGGCCCACTCGTCGAGGTTCCACAAGCGGGCGACGAGGGCCTTCGCGGCCACTACACCGCCATCGGGAATGGCAGTGAGGTGGACGAGTTCGTCGCGCTCGACGCGGGCCCCGGTCAGGTTGTCCGGGCGCATCCACACGCCCTCACGCAGTTCACCGAAGCGCGCCGCGCTCATGGCCCGACGCAGCTCTCCCCGATCGCTCGCGCTTCGACTGCCGGCCCCGACGACCACGGCCGTCACCCACCCGCCCTCGAATGGTTCTGTCACCGGGGCGAGTTGCGCGAGCGTCGCCTTCTGGCGCGCGGCGAGCCGGTCGGTGAGGGCGTAGACGCCGTCGGCCGTCGTGAGTTCACCGGCGGCGACGAGCCGCGACAGCGCGACGCGCATCGTCGGGCCACTGATGCCGAAGGTCTCCCCGAGACGCACGAGGTCGGCGCCGCGAAGCTCGGGCGGCTCCGCGCCGAGCAGCAGGCTGAGGGCAGCGGAGCGCGCGCTGAGAGGACGCAGGTCGCGCACCCAGGCCTCGGCACTCGCGGTCTCCCTCACGGCCCAAGTATTACGTTTCACCAACGCCCGTGACAAGGGTGTAACACTAATCGGGCGAAGAAGTCCGCCGCGGCGTCGAGGTGAGGTGAGGCACGATGGATTCATGAGTGACTTCTCGCGCAACCCCCAGCTCAACCGCCTCCTCGGCATCGACGGTCTGCTCACCGAGGACGAGCGTGAGGTGCAGGCCCTCGTGCGTCGCTTCTGCGACGACCAGGTGCGCCCGCACCTGCCGACCTGGTACGACGAGGCCACAGTGCCTGCGCGTGAACTGGCGAAGGGCCTCGGCGATCTCGGTCTGCTCGGCATGCACCTCGAGGGCTACGGCTGTGCGGGTTCGACGGCGACGACGTACGGCATCGCCTGCCACGAGCTCGAAGCGGCCGACTCCGGCATCCGCTCGCTCGTGTCGGTGCAGGGCAGCCTCGCGATGTTCGCGATCTGGCGTTGGGGCAGCGAGGAGCAGAAGAACGAGTGGCTGCCCCGCATGGCCGCGGGCGAGGCCATCGGGTGCTTCGGCCTGACCGAGCCGGACTTCGGTTCCGACCCCGGCGGCATGCGCACCTTCGCCAAGCGCGACGGCGACGACTGGGTGCTCAACGGCACGAAGATGTGGATCACGAACGGCAGCGTCGCCGACGTCGCCGTCGTCTGGGCGCAGACGGACGACAAGATCCGCGGCTTCGTCGTGCCCACCGACACTCCCGGCTTCACGGCCACCGAGGTGACGAAGAAGATGTCGCTGCGCGCCTCGGTGACGGCCGAGCTGTCGCTCGCCGACGTCCGCCTGCCCGCCGACGCGGTCTTCCCCGAGGTGCGCGGCCTCAAGGGCCCGCTCTCCTGCCTGTCGGAGGCGCGTTTCGGCATCGTCTTCGGATCGATCGGCGCGGCCCGCGACAGCCTCGAGACCGCCATCGACTACGCCGAGTCGCGCAAGGTCTTCGGCAAACCGCTCGGCGGCTACCAGCTGACGCAGGGCAAGCTCGCCGACATGACGCTCGAGGTGAGCAAGGGCATGCTTCTCGCGCTGCACCTCGGCCGCCTCAAGGACGGCGACGGCGTCACGCCCGAGCAGATCAGCCTCGGCAAGCTCAACAACTGCCGCGAGGCCATTGCCGTGGCGCGCGAGTGCCGCACGATCCTCGGCGCGAACGGCATCTCCACCGAGTACTCGCCGATCCGTCACGCCGGCAACCTCGAGTCCGTCATGACGTACGAGGGCACGAGCGAGGTGCACCAGCTCGTCATCGGCAACGCACTGACGGGCGAGCCGGCCTTCCGCTGACGGCGGCTCACCTCGACATGTGAGCTCTGGTCCGGTGTGTGAGCTGCGCAGCTCACAGATCGGGCCAAAGCTCACAGGGTTCGAGCGGTCGGTACGTTCAGCCAGCGTTGCTAGTCTCACGAGCATGCAGCGCATCGACTTCTACTTCGACCCTTCGTGCCCCTTCTGCTGGATCACGAGCCGTTGGCTCCTCCAGGTCGAGAAGCAGCGCGACCTCGAGATCACCTGGCGCCCGTTCAGCCTCGCCATCAAGAACGACGAACTGGACGAGAACGGCCCCAACGAGAACCCGCACTCCGAGGGTCACCGCGGCGGCCACCGCGTCCACCGCATCATCGCTGCGGCCGCGGAACAGGGCGCCTCGACGATCGACCTGTACTCGGCCTTCGGCCGTGAGGTGCACACCGCGGGCCGTGAGTTCGACGACGCCCTCGTCACCGAGGTCCTTTACAACGCCGGTCTGCCCGCCGACCTGGCGAAGGCCGCGGAGGACACGTCGTGGGACGCCCACCTCGAGAGCGAGATGCAGTCCGCGCTCGACGCCGTCGGCGACGACACCGGCGTTCCGGTCATCGTCTTCACCGACGACGATGGCGAGCGCCGCGGCTACTTCGGCCCCGTCCTCAACGCGATGCCGAACGAGGAGGAGGGCCTCGCCATCTGGGACGGCCTTTCCACGCTCGCCCCGGTGACGTCGTTCTACGAGCTCAAGCGCACGCGTCCGGGCGGCGGCCCGGACACGGCCAGCACCGAGGGCCTCTGATCCTCTGGCACCGGCGAACGCCCCGACTCCGCTCGTTCGAGCAGGGTCGGGGCGTTCGCGTACCAGCGCAGCGTCAGCTGAGTGGGTCGAGGATGCGCTTGAGGAACGTCTGCGTGCGCTCCATCCGCGGGGCGTCGATGACCTCGGCCGGCGTTCCGCGCTCGACGACGACGCCGCCATCCATGAAGAGCACCTGGTCGGCCACGTCGCGGGCGAAGCGGATCTCGTGCGTGACGACGAACATCGTGCGCCCTTCGTCGGCGAGTTCACGCATGACGGAGAGCACTCCCCCGACGAGTTCGGGGTCGAGGGCCGACGTCGGCTCGTCGAAGAGCAGCAGTTCGGGTCGCAGGGCGAGCGCCCGGGCGATACCGACGCGCTGCTGCTGACCGCCCGAGAGCTGGTACGGGTACTTGTCCGCCTGGTCGGCCAGGCCGACCTTGGCGAGCAGTTCGCGTCCGCGTTCCTCGGCCTCGCGCACCGGCTCACCCTGCACGACGACCGGGCCCTCGATGACGTTCTCCAGCGCGCTCTTGTGCGGGAAGAGGTTGTGCTGCTGGAAGACCATTCCGCTCTGACGACGCAGTTCGGCGACGCTCTTGGCCGACTCGCCGCGGGCGCGGCCGTCACGTCCGCGCGTCACCGCCGAGAAGTCGACGCTTGCGTCGCCGATGCGCACGACGCCGGCGTCCGGCAGGTCGAGCACGTTGAGCGAGCGCAGCACCGTCGTCTTGCCCGAACCGGACGGTCCGAGGAGCACCGTCACCGAGCCCTTGGGCACCGTGAAGTCGATGTCGCGCAGCACCGTGGTGCCACCGAAGGCCTTGCGCAGACCGGTGACCTCGACGAGGGGGCCGGTCGCCTGGGTGGTCGTGTGATCGGTCATCGGGCCACGTGCCTTCCGAGTCGGTCTTCGAGTCGGGTCTGAACGATGCTTAGGACGAAGCAGAGAACCCAGTAGATGAGTGCAGCTGTGATGTAGAGACCGAGGAACTTGCCCGTCGGAGCGGCCGCAATCTGCGACTGGTGGAACACCTCGGTCACGCCGATCGTCGCGGCGAGCGACGTGTCCTTGACGAGCGAGATGAGCGTGTTCGACAGCGGCGGAACAGCAACGCGTGACGCCTGCGGCAGGACGATGCGCTTGAGTGCCGTGGAGCGGCTCATGCCGATCGTCTCCGCGGCCTCCCACTGCCCCTTGGGCACCGACAGGATCGCCGAGCGGATGATCTCGGCGGCGTAGGCAGCCACGTTGAGAGACAGGGCGATCCCGGCCGAGATCCACGGGTTGAGCTTGAGGCCGAGCTCCGGCAGGCCGAAGAAGATGATGAACAACTGCACGAGCAGCGGCGTCCCGCGGAAGATCGAGATGAACGCGCGGGCCAGCCAGGAGATGGCAGCGTTTGAACTGAGACGTGCGAGGGCGACGCCCAGCGCGAGCACGAGGCCGACGACGAACGCGACGGCGGTGAGCGGGATCGTCACCTTGACCGTTGCCAGGAGCATCGAGCCGAAGTTCTCCTTGATGACGTCCCACGTCGACTGACCGGTGGCCTTCGTCGTGAAGTACTTGTCATAGAGCTTCTTCGACGTGCCGTCAGCTTCCATCTGGTCGATGACCTTGCTGACGGCCGGAGTGATGTTCGTGTCCTTGCGGGCAGTGAAGACCGACTCGCTCTTGTCCTCGGTCGTCAGGGCGATCTTCAGATCCGAGTTCGGGTGCGTGGCGAGGTAGTACTTCACGGCCAGTTCGTCGTTGACGAAGGCGTCCGCCCGCCCCTGTTCGACGAGAGCGGCGGCCTTGTCCATGCCCTCGACTGACACGATGTTCGCGCCGGCGCCCTTCGCCGTGTTGGCCCAGTCAGAGGTGATGCTCTGGGCCGACTTCTTGCCCTTGAGGTCCGCCAGCTTCTTGACGCTGTTGTCGCTCTTCTTGGTCACGACGACACCCGTGGTCGTGACGTAGGGCGACGACAGGTCGTACTGGGCGATGCGCTCTTTGTTCTTCGTCACCTGGTTGGCGATGATGTCGATGCGGCCCGAGTTGAGGCCGGCGAACATCGAATCCCAGGGCGTCTCGACGAACTGCACCTTTACGCCGAGGCGCTTACCGACCTCGCGGAAGTAATCGACGTCGTAGCCCGTCAGTTCGCCACCCTTGTGAAAGCTGAACGGCGGGTAGACACCCTCGGTGCCGACGCGCAGCGTCTTCGGCAGCTGGTCGTTCCCCGCGGCGTGGGCTGCGGGAGCAGCCGCTCCGGCGAACAGGATCGCTGCGACGAAACTCAGAAGCGCGACGAAGATTCCTCGGGCTCGCAGCGCCCCGAGGCCGTCACGGTCGGCCATTCTCACCCGTCGAGAGTACGCTCACGCGCCCATATCTCCTATTTGAGATGCGAGAACGTGACGTTATGGGAGGCGCACCTCGAACCGCAGTCTCTGGACGGGGGCGTGCTCTGAGCGAGGACGTGGGCCTATGGTCCAGGCATGCGTGACGCCCCACCGAATCTCCCCCAGTTGTCCAAGGGCGAGATCGCCACGCTTCAGTACGAATTCACGTGCGCGGACAGCGCGACGAAAGGCCGCATCAACCGGGCCTTGAATCGCGGTGAGGTGCTCACGGACCCCGACGATCTGCGCACTCAGATCGCTCTTCTCGGAAAGGCCCGCTGGTGGCGCATCTGGGCTCGCTGGGTGTTCCTCGTCCTCGCGGTGCTGCAGGTCGGGCGCGTCGCTCTGGACCCGACCGACGTCCCCGCGTGGATCGCCTTCGTGGGCATGATGGGCGTGGCCGCTTTCACCCTCCGAGAAGGTGCTGGCCGTAACGCCGTCGAGCGCAAGCTCGGGCTGACGAAGGAGTACTTCAGATGACCGTCGAGAACGGCACCACCCCACCCCGCGAGATGACGCGGATGGAGGCGTCGCGGTTGCTCGGTGAACGCGACGCGATGCCCACCGCAGAACGCAAGCGCATCAAAAGGGCAACGCACGCGCGTCGCAGGCTCGACGATCCGCATGAGCGCGACCTTCAGTGCGCCGCGCTCCTCAAGGAGCACGGTTCGCGGCGACTGACCGCAATCACACTGGTGGTCGGCCCTCTCGTCATGCTTTTCAGCCTGGTGACCACCGTCGCCGACGGCGAGAGCTTCGGTCTGCGGGACGCACTGGCCGTGATCGTTCTCGCGCTCGCCCCGTTCGTGTTCTGGCAACTGTGGCGTCAGCGCTCACTCGAACGGCAACTCGGTCGAACGCCGGAGACTGACCTGACCTGACGCGGTTGTACCTGCGAGCGACGCCGCTCAGTGAGCCGTCGGCGCTCCGTCGTCCTCACGCACGGCGTACGGGCCCACGCCGATGAGCATTTCGGCCAGCTGCAGCGCGTTGAGCGCAGCGCCCTTGCGGATGTTGTCGCCGCAGACGATGAAGTCGAGCGTGTGCGGGTTGTTCTCCACCTGACGCACGCGCCCCACCCACACCGGGTCGGTACCGATCGCGTCGACGGGCGTGGGCCAGTCGACGCCCTCCTCGTCGGGCATGACGATGGCGCCGTTCGCGCCCTCGGTAATGGCACGACGAGCGTCACTCGGCGTCACCTTCTTGTCGAAACTGACGTGCAGCGTCGACATGTGGGTCGTGACGATCGGGATCTGCACGCACGTCACCGCCACCTTGAGGTTCGGCAGCTGCAGCACATGACGCAGCTCGTGCTTGATGTCGGTTTCCTCGCTGGCCCACCCGCGGCCGGAGTGTCGCCCGATCCACGGCACGACGTTGCTCACGATGGGCGCAGGGAACGGCGAGTCGTCCGGTAGATCGGCGACGTACCGGCGCACGTCACCGGGCATCTGCCCGACGCGCGGGTTGCCGGTGAGGGCGCCCACCTCCGCGAAGAGCCGCTCGGCGCCCGCGCGGCCGGCACCCGTGACGGCCTGCAGCGACGTCGCCGTCACGTGCGTGAGATTCCAGTGCTCGTGCAGCGTGGCGAGCACCGGCAGCATGATGATGGCCGGGCCGCAGGGCATCGCGACGATGCCGCGCGGCCGGTTGTCGATGGCGCGCGAGTTGACCTCGGGCACGACGAGCGGCACTTCGGGGTCGTCACGGAAGGCCTCGGACGTGTCGACGACGAGCGAGCCCGCCGCCGTCGCGAACGGCACCCACTTGGCCGAGACCTCGGGCGGCGTGGCGAAGATGACGACGTCGACGCCGTAGAAGCTCTCGCTGTCGAGCGCCTCGACCTCGACCTCCTCGGCACCCACGAGCAGGCGACGCCCGGCGTCCTTGTCCGAGCCGAGCAGACGCACGTCCTCCCAGGCGTCGACGCGGGTCGACAGGATCTCGAGCACGGCCTGACCGACCAGCCCCGTGGGGCCGACGACGGCCAGGGTGGGACGTTGCGACTGAGTCGAGTTCACGCCTTCGAGCATAGGCGCGCAGCCTGGGAAACTACTCTCCGGCAGCGATGAGTTCTGCGATCTGCACCGTGTTGAGCGCGGCACCCTTGCGCAGGTTGTCGTTGCTGATGAACAGCACGAGGCCCTTGTTGCCGTCGACCGAACCGTCCTGGCGGATGCGCCCGACGTAGCTCGCGTCCTTGCCGGCGGCGACGAGCGGCATCGGCACCTCGGTGAGCTCGACGCCGGGGGCGTCGGCGAGAAGTTCGCGCGCCTGCTCGGGCGTGATGTCGCGCTCGAACTCGGCGTTGACCGACAGCGAGTGGCCGCTGAACACGGGCACACGCACGCAGGTGCCGGCGACCGCGAGGTCGGGCAGCCCGAGGATCTTGCGCGACTCGTTGCGCAGCTTCTGCTCCTCGTCCGTCTCGTTCGTGCCGTCGTCGACGACCGAGCCGGCCATCGCAAGAACGTTGTAGGCGATGTTGGCGACGTACTTGTTCGGCGCGCCGAGGTCGACGGCCTCACCGTCGAGAGCGAGCCTCTCGAGGTCGGCCTCCGCGCCCTTGCGGATCTGCTCGGCGAGCTCGCGCACGCCCGCGACACCGGAGCCGGAGACGGCCTGGTAGGTCGAGACGACGAGGCGCTTGAGGCCGGCGGCGTCGGCCAGCGGCTTGAGCACCGGCATCGCAGCCATCGTCGTGCAGTTCGGGTTGGCGATGATGCCCTTCGTCGCGTTCGCGATCTCCTTGCCGTTGACTTCGGAGACGACGAGCGGAACGTCGGGGTCGAGGCGCCACGCCGAGCTGTTGTCGATGACGGTGACGCCCGCTGCCGCGAACTTCGGCGCGAGTTCCTTCGACGTACCGCCACCTGCGGAGAAGATGGCGATGTCGAGGCCGCTCGGGTCGGCCGTGGCGGCGTCCTCGATCGTCACGGCCTCGCCGCGGAAGGTGACGTGCTTGCCCGCACTGCGCGCCGACGCGAACAGGCGCAGGCTGTTGATCGGGAAGTTTCGTTCCTCGAGCAGTTCGAGCACGACGCCGCCCACCTGGCCGGTGGCACCGACGACGCCGACGTTGAGTTCCTTCGCCATTTCGTTCTCCTCCGGGCGCGACGCGCCCTCACACAAGTCTTGGGGTGGGCGCCTCAGCGGCCGGTGCCGCCGTAGACGACCGCTTCGCCGTCGGCGTCGAGGCCGAAGGCGCTGTGGACGACGCGCACGGCCTCGTCCAGTTCATCGTCACTCGTGACGACGGAAACGCGGATCTCGGACGTGGAGATCATCTCGATGTTGATGCCGGCGTCGGCGAGCGACTGGAACAGCGTGGCCGAGACGCCCGGGTTGCTGCGCATGCCGGAGCCGACGAGCGAGAGCTTGCCGACCTGGTCGTCGTACTGCAGCTGCTCGAAACCGAGCTCGTCCTGCATCGCCTTGAGCACCTCGACGCCGCGCCCGGCGTCCTCCTTGGGCACCGTGAAGGAGATGTCGGTCTTCTTCTCCGTGCCGGCCGAGACGTTCTGGACGATCATGTCGACGTTGATGCCGACACCGGCGATCGCCTTGAACACGGCGGCGGCGCGGCCGGGGCTGTCCGGGATGCCGACGATCGTGATCTTGCCTTCGCTGCGATCGTGAGCCACACCGGCGATGATCGGGTCTTCCACGGAGTCTCCTTCTTTCTGGTTCACGACCCACGTGCCCTCGTGATGACTGAACGAGCTGCGCACGTGGATGGGAAGGTCGAAGCGGCGGGCGTACTCGACGCAGCGGAGCATGAGCACCTTCGCGCCGGACGCGGCGAGTTCCTGCATCTCCTCGTTGGTGATGCGGTCGATCTTGTGGGCCGTCGGCACGATGCGCGGGTCGGCGGTGAAGATGCCGTCGACGTCCGTGTAGATCTCGCACACGTCGGCCTTGATGCCGGCGGCGAGCGCGACGGCGGTGGTGTCGGAGCCGCCACGGCCGAGGGTGGTGATCTCGTTCGTGGCCTGGCTGACGCCCTGGAAGCCCGCGACGATGACGATGTGGCCCTCGCCGATGGCCTCGGTGATGCGGCCCGGCGTGACGTCGATGATGCGGGCCTTGCCATGCTGCGCGTCGGTGATGACGCCGGCCTGGCTACCGGTGTAGCTGCGTGCGCTGTGGCCGAGGTTGGAAATGGCCATCGACACGAGCGCCATCGACATCCGCTCGCCGGCGGTGAGGAGCATGTCCATCTCGCGGCTCGGCGGGGCCGGGCTGACCTCGGCGGCGAGGTCGAGCAGTTCGTCCGTCGTGTCACCCATGGCCGAGACGACCACGACGACGTCGTTGCCGGCCTTCTTCGTGTCGACGATGCGGCGGGCGACGCGCTTGATGCTCTCGGCGTCCGCCAAAGACGAACCGCCGTACTTCTGGACGACGAGGCTCACAGTGCTGCTCCGGGGGTCGACTGCTTCGGGCGCTTTCGAGTGTAGTGATGGCGCCCCGCGCGTTTTTTCGACGCTCAGATGCTGGTTGGTACGGAACGGGCCGGGTCGACGGCACGGGCGATCGGGCCGCGCCACACGTCGCCGTGGCCCGGGACGATGACGTCCGCGTCTACGGCTGCGAGGGCGTCCAGCGCGGCCAGAGCTCCGGCGTCGGAGGCGTTGAAGACCGACGGCAGGAGGTGCGGGGTGTGCGCCGCGGTGAGCGGGTGCGCCGTGACGAGGGCGTCACCCGTCGCGAGGACGCCGTGTTCGGGGAAGAAGTACGCCGTGTGACCCGGCGTGTGACCCGGTGACGCGACGGGCACCGGCCGTCCGGGAAGGTCGAGCGGACCGGCGTCACTCCACGTCTGTGCTCCCCGCAGGGGTTCGTCGTGGAGCGCGCCGCTTCGCATGACACGCCCCAGCCACATGGCGACGTTGGGGCGCCACGCCATCCGCATGAGCTCCGAGCGCGAGCCGGGTTTCTCCTGCTCGCCGGTAGCCAGCGGTAGCTCCTGCGCGGCCATGAGGACGGGAACGTCGTGCCGGCTCAACAAGCCCTGGAGTCCACCGATGTGGTCGATGTGCGCGTGCGTGACGAGGACGGCACCGATGTCGCCGAGGTCGTGGCCGATGCTGCGGAGGTCCGCTTCGAGGCGCGCGATGTCTGCGGGGTACCCGGCGTCGACGAGGGTGAGATCGGAGCCGTCGCGTACGAGCATCCAGTTGACGTCGGTACCGCGCCCCAGCCACATACCGTCGGCAACTTGTTCCACGACGACCCCCGGGGTGCGCGATGCGTCACTCCGATCGGACGCGCCTGAACTCAACCTACGAGTTCACGATGCGTCAAGGGGCGTAAGCGATCGGTCGCTCGAGAGGCGGATGGCGGCCTCGGCGGAAGTCCGCGAACGGAAGGGTTCGGGGAACGTCAGGCGAAGACGCGTCGGCCCTCGAAAGCGCGGCCGAGCGTCACCTCGTCGGCGTACTCGAGGTCGCCGCCGACCGGCAGGCCGGACGCGAGCCTGCTCACCTTGATGCCCATGGGCCCGATCTGGCGCGCGAGGTAGCTCGCCGTCGCTTCGCCGGTGTGGTTCGGGTTGGTCGCGATGATGATCTCGGTGAGCGTGCTGTCGCCGAGTCGCGCCATGAGTTCGGTGACGTGGAGGTCGCCCGGCCCGATGCCTTCGATCGGGTTCAGTGCGCCGCCGAGCACGTGGTAACGCCCACGGAACTCTCGGGTGCGCTCGATGGCGACGACGTCCTTGCTCTCCTCGACGACGCAGATCATCGTCGTGTCGCGCTGCGGATCAGCGCACACGCGGCACAGGTTGCTCTCGGCCACGTTGAAGCAGATCTCGCAGAAGTGCACCGTCTCCTTGACGCGTAACAGCACCTCGGCGAGGCGCCGCACGTCGTCCTCGTCGGCCTCGAGCAGGTGGAACGCGATGCGCTGAGCCGACTTCGGGCCGACGCCGGGCAGACGACCGAGCTCGTCGATGAGGTCTTGAACAACGCCTTCGTACACAAGGAGAAAGGTTACGCGCCGCCACCGACACCCGTGAGCACCCGCGCGACGACGCGCTCGTAACCCCGCCGTGCGAGAGGGGAAGCCAGGGTGGCCGCGAACGTGCCGAGCGGGGTGAGCGGACCTCGCAGCCACGGCACAGCGATCGTCTGCCGCCACTCGACGCGGGTGAGCTCGTTCCCGCCGTCAGCGCTCGGAGCGTCCGGGCGAACACCGCCCGTGGAAACCGGACGGGTCATGCCGCGGGCATCGGTAAGGGCGGGAAGCGGCGTGAAACGGACGTCGACCACTCTCCCGATGACTCGGCCGACCTTCTCGAACACGAGCAGGCGCCCGGGTTCGGCGGCGCGCACGATCATGACGTCGTCGAAGCCGCACGGACCGAGCGCCGTTCGTGCCACGAGCCGCGAACCGACGCGCAGGTTCTCAGGTTTCGGGCCGCTCACGTTCGTGAACGGCACCGCCACACCGTGACGTTCGCTGTCGGCCACACGGCTCCACGCCTCCGGCGCGGGGAGGTCGCACTCGAGCGTGAACGTGAAAGCCGCTTTGGGAAAGCACGCGTGCGGGCCGCCGCCGTCATCCCGGTCGCGCAGCAGAGCATCGGTTCTGCCCCCCCACCGGGTCAGTTCGGCGCGAACGATTGCGCCGACTTCCGATCAACCGCGTGCCGAGCCGCCCGGACCTCATCATCAGGAGCCCTGGTCGGGGCCTTCCTCCTTGATGACCGTGCCGCCGAGCACCGACTTGATGACGGGCAGGCCGACCGCATCGGAGTTCTCGATGTCTTCGTCGTCGATGCTCGCCGACGTGTCGTCGTACGCCGAGCCGCCGTTGACGCGACGCGCATCCTCCTGCTTCTGCGCTGCCTCCCGGGCTGCCTTCTCAGCGCGCTGACGCGGCGTGAGAGTTCGTCCGTCGTCGACCGCGCCCTGCGTGGGCTGGGGCGTGGGAGACGCGAGGTGCCCGGCGGCCTGAGGGTCGGCTGCGGCAGCCGCCTGACCGTCGGGGGTCGCCTCGTCGGACGCCGAGTCACCGGAGGGTTCGCCGCCAGCAGTCTCCTGCGCGGCTCCGGCCCCGAGCTCCGACTTGGGTGGCAGCGGGTCGTAGACCGCCTCGACGTCGGTTTCGGGCTCCTCCTCCATCCAGTCAGGAGTCGGCTCGTCGGCGTCAGCGGGGCCCGCGTCGACCTCGGGCGCCGGTGAGGGCGTGGCAGAGGCAGTCGATGACGGCTGCGCCGGCCCGTCGTTACCGGTTGCCCAGTCCGGTGCGGGCGCGGCCTGCGAGGACCAGTCGCCGTCGGAGTCGGAGCCCCACGCGCTGCTGCGCGCGGCCGCCGTGGCGAGACCGGCGTCCTGTGACGGCGTGGCCGCCTCACGCGGTGTGCCGTGCGCGGGCGGGTCACCGGCCTGCGCGGGATCGACAGGAACGTGACCTGTCGTGCCCGAACCCTGGTAGCCCGTCCGTTCGCGCCAACCGCCGGGTTTGCCCTGCGACTGCGCCGGGGCGCTCGAGGGCGGCTCGGCCGGAGCAGGCTGCTGCCCACGTGCCTGAGCGCCGTCGCTCGGCGAAATCCATTGCTCGCCCTTCGAAGGGGAGTTCCACTGGCCGCCCTGGTCGGAGCCCGCCGACGGCGAGTTCCACTGGGCGGCCCCCCGCTGTGCCTGCGAGCCCCCGCCCTGTGACGGCGACTGCCACGGCTCGGCGGGCTGCTCACTCTGCGGTTGCGCCTGTGGCGCACCGCCGTTCATCGCGCGCGCTTCGACCGTGACGTCGACACCGATGGCCTCGATGAGGGCCTGACGCACGACCTCGGGGTGCTGCCCGCGCGACATGGTGGCCGCAAGGCCACTGCTCGACGCTCCGAGCACGAGGCGAGCGCCGTCGAACTCGAGCACCTGCGCGTTCTGGCTCAGCAGTGTCCACGTGACGCGCTTGATGCGGAAGATGCGATCGAGTACGTCCGGCCATGCGCGACGGATGTCGTCGGTGGACATGCCACCGCGCCCGCCGCCGGATGCCGACGTCGGCTGCTGCGGCGCCTGCGACTGCTGGGACTGCGATGCCTGCTGCGCCTGTTCGCCCTGCCACCCCGGGCCACCGGCCCGCTGGGACTGCTCGAACTGACGCTGCACCTGCTCGCGCTCGGTCTCGTCGACACCGCCGCTCGGGCCCGACGGAGCACCCGCGGCCTCGTCGTCGCGCGCAGCGGCCTGGGCCCGCTGGCCCTGACGCTCGGCCTCACCCCCGCGTTCGTCGCCCGAACCGCGCGCACCGTCGTCACGCGACGCAGCACTCCGATCGGCCTGGTCGGCTTGAGCGCGCGGCCCTTCGCTCGGCGCAGCCGACGGGGCCTGGGACACCGCGCCACTCGGCGGACGCACAGGAGCCGGGCCACCGGGCGAAACAGCCGGCGCGTGCTGCACCGGGCCGGCCGGCGAGCGCGGCGGCAGTTCGCCCATGTCGAGGCGTCGTTCCATGCGGTCGAGGCGCGCCGCGTAACCGTCGAGCCCCGCGATGCCCGGCAACAGAACGCGCGCACACATGAGTTCGAGCTGCAGACGCGGCGAGGTGGCACCCGTCATCTCGCTCAGCCCCGCGTTGATGACGTCGGCCGCCCGCGAGAGCGCGCCGTCGCCGAAGGATGCTGCCTGGCTGCGCATCCGCTCGAGTTGGTCCTCCGGAACGGCACGCAGAACGGCGCCCGCCCCCTCGGCGACGGCCCGCACGACGATGAGGTCACGCAGACGCTCGAGAAGATCCTCGACGAACCGGCGCGGGTCGGCACCCGACTCGATGACGCGGTCGATCTGACGGAACACGGCCGCGGAATCGCCCGCCGCGAAGGCTTCGATGATGCCGTCGAGCAGCTCGTCGTCGGTGAACCCGAGGAGGCCCGCTGCGCCCGAGTACGTGAGGCCCTCGGGCCCGGAGCCCGCGATGAGCTGGTCGAGCACCGACAACGAGTCACGCACCGAACCGCCGCCCGCGCGGGTGACGAACGACAGCACGCCCGGCTCCGTGGCCACACCCTCGGCGTCGAGAAGCTGCTCCATGTAGTCGGTGAGCTTCTTCGGTGGCACGAGCCGAAACGGGTAGTGGTGCGTACGCGAACGGATGGTGCCGATGACCTTCTCCGGCTCCGTCGTCGCGAAGACGAACTTCACGTGCTCCGGCGGTTCCTCGACGATCTTGAGCAGGGCGTTGAACCCCTGCGGCGTCACCATGTGCGCCTCGTCGATGATGTAGATCTTGAAACGGCTGCTCGCCGGACCGAACGACGCGCGCTCACGCAGGTCACGCGCGTCGTCGACACCACCGTGCGACGCGGCGTCGATTTCGATGACATCGACCGAACCCGCACCTCCGCGCGCCAGCGCCACACACGAATCGCACACGCCGCACGGCGTGGGCGTGGGGCCCTGCTCACAGTTGAGGCAGCGCGCGAGGATGCGCGCGGACGTCGTCTTTCCGCACCCGCGTGGGCCGGAGAACAGGTAGGCGTGATTGACCCGCCCGGTGCGCAGCGCCTGCATCAGCGGTTCGGTGACGTGCTCCTGGCCGATGACGTCGGCGAACGTCTCGGGGCGGTAGCGGCGGTAGAGGGCCGTTGTCATGGCGTCAGCCTAGTAGTGGCCACCGACAACCCGATGTTTCCTGGACATGCGGGCACAGGGGCCGCGGCGACCGCTCATCATCGGGGCGGGGAATGCGATTCGCGGACGCCGCCGGGTGCCCGGTAGAGTACGAGCAAGCCCCCCACGTGGTGGTACCTCTCCGAACTCCCCCAGGGCAGGAATGCAGCAAGGGTAGGAGAGCTCTTCCAGGTACGTGGGGGGCGCTTACATGCCCCGGCAGACTCCCCGCGCGAGCGCACACGCCGCCCTGGCCATCGCACTACGGCAACGCCGAACGTCACTCCGTCGAGAGCTTCGCGCGCTGCACCTCGAGCGCCATCTCGCCCTCGACGTCGATCTCTTCCGGCGCGCTCACGCCGACGCCGTTGACCTTCGGCGACAGGTGTCGCTCGACGACGATCGTCACCCACGCAGCCACGGCGCATCCCGCGACGAGCGCGACGGCGTACCACCCGGCGAGTGCGTGCCCGATGAGCAGGCCGGCGAACGGCGGACCGACGATCTCCGCGATGTGGAAGGCACCGGCAGAGGCCGAGTTGTAGCGGCCGCGCAGGTGGTCGGGGGCGAGGTCGTTGACCATCGCGGGGAGCGTCGGCTGCAGGAAGGTCTCACCGACGCCGAAGATCGCGGCCGAGACGCACACGAGCACCGAGGCGAGTACGACGTTCGACTCCCCCGCCAGGCCGGCAACGCCGAGCACGCTCCACGAGATCGCCCACAGCACACACATGACGAGCAGGGCGCGGGTGCGTCGGCGTCCGGCGACGAACTTAAGCACGAACAGCTGCGCCACGACGATGACGGCCGTGTTGGCGGCGTACGCCCACCCGAGCACCTGGGTGGAGATGTGCGCGACCGTCCGCGAGAACGCCTGGAACCCGACGCCGAACTGGGCGTAACCGATGAACGCCGTGACGAACCCGAGCACGACGAGCAGCCGCATCGCCGGGTCGCGCAGCACGAGTCGGTACCCGCCGCTGACCGGCATCGCGCCGTCGTCGCCCGACGAAGCGCCGTGCGCCACCGGGCCGCCGTAGCGCCGCAGCGGGCCGAGGTAGAGCATCAGCGGAATGAGGAACGTGACCGCGTCGATGTAGTAGATGCGCTCGAACGTCCCGGGGCGCTCCACGTCGACGACGGCGCCGCCCAGCATCCCGCCGATGCCGAGCCCGAGGTTGAGCAGCGTGAAGCTGAGCCCGAAGTAGTGCTGACGTTGGTGGGTGGGCATGACGGTGGCGACCATCGCCTGCACCGCCGGGAAGATGACGCCTGTAGCCAAACCGGAGCAGACGAGCGACGTCGCAGCCACGGGCACGGTGAGCGCGTTGGCCATGAGCAACTGCGCCACGATCTCGAGCGACACCGCGGCGATGACGACGCGGCGCGCACCGAAGCGGTCGATGAGCACACCGCCCGGTCCGACAGCGAGCAACCCGACGATGGCGGGTAGCGCGAGGAGAACACCTGCCGTCTGGAGTGAGAAGTCACGCACCTCGTGGAGGTAGACGACGGCGAACGGCATGATGAGGCCGGTGCCGACGAAGTCGAACACGAGACTGGTGAGCATCCACTTCGCGGGGCGTGGCAAGTCGCGGAACATCGAAGCGGAGGGCACCGACCAATGGTGCCAGCCCCGCGACCTCAGGCGACACCCGGCTCCCACGTCGCCCCAAGACACGCGAAGGCCCCGAGACGCTGAAGTCTCGGGGCCTTATCGCTGTGTGGCGGAGGATATGGGATTTGAACCCATGAGGGGTTTCATCCCCAACACGATTTCCAATCGTGCGCACTAGGCCACTATGCGAATCCTCCGCCGGAAACCTTACTGCAAACCTGCGTTCAACTCCCAATCGTGCGGCCGTGGCGCACCCGGGGAAGCGCTCCTGGGGCCGGTAGACTGACGACGCATCGCGCGTGCGATGACACCCGCCCCTCCAAGGTCGATCAGGAGCCTGCCGATGCCTCGTTACCGCGCTGCGGGCGCCGCCTGCCTCGCCATGGCGCTCACGGTGACGTTGGGGGCCTGCAGCAGCAAGGAAGAGCCGAAGAAGAAGGCTGCGCCCACCTGCCCGGCCGGCAACCCGAAGCCGTCTCGCACCGTCGCCTGGCCGACGATGTACGCCAACGTGTACAACGCGAGCGACTCCAAGGGTGAGGCGGCCACAGTCGCCAGGCGCCTCGGATGGCGAGGACTCAACCTCCTCGAGGTGGCGAACGACCCGCTCGCCGACGACCGGCCGACACCGAAGTACGCGGAGATCCGGTACGGCAAGTCCGGGCGCACGATCGCCCTCAACCTGGCCACTCAGATCCCGCACGCCAACCTGTACCAGGACGAACGGGCCGACCCGACGGTCGACGTCGTCATCGGCAACGACTTCACGCTGACGCCGCAGCCGCCGCGCCCCATCAAGGACGTCAAGGTGGCCGTGTTCAACACGACCTTCCAGAGCGGACTCGCTGCGACGGTGAGCAACCAGCTGGCCAAGCAGGGCTTCCACAGCGAGGCGAAGGCCAACGATCGCGCCTACTACCCAGACGACACGGCCGTCATCGTCTACGACGAGGAGGGCCTGCCCGACGCCCAGCGAGTCCAGATGAGCATCCCCGGCTCGCGACTTCTGCAGGACGAGAAGGCGAACGTCAGCATGACGGGTCGCGACGTGCGCCTCTACCTCGGGTCGAAGTGGCTCAAAGGCGGCAAGGTGGCCCCGCTCTCACAGGCGACGAAGGCTCCGGGCTCCTCACCGACACCGAGCTGCTGAGGTCGCCGTTCACGCCTCACCTCGACGGTTCAACGGACGAAGCGGGTCGCACCCCCTAAGGCGCGGCCCGCTTCGTCCGTGGGGAAGACGCGTCAGCGACGGCGGCCCGTGCCGAACAGGCTGCGGGTGATCTCTCGGCCGATCTGTGTGCCTGCGGAGCGCATGAACGACTTGAACGCGCTGGAGCGCACGACCTGGCTCACCATGCCGGGCTCCTCCTTCGGCTTCGCTGCTTCCTTCGGAGCGGCTTTGGGCTTTTCCTCGGCGTTGTCGCTCTCGGCGGGAGCCTGGGCGAACTTGTTCTGAAGACGCTCGTACGCGGATTCGCGGTCGACGGCCTCGGAGTACTTCGAGGCGAGGGCGGAGGCGCCGATGACGCGATCCATCGTCTCCTCGCTCGCCGGGGCCATCTTCGACGTCGGTGCGAGCATGCGGGTCCACGCGACCGGCGTCGGGGCGCCCTTCTCGGAGAGCACCGTGACGACGGCCTCGCCGGTGCCGAGCGTCGTGAGGAGCTCCTCGAGGTCGTACCCACTCTTCGGGAAGGTACGTACGGTGGCGTTGAGCGCCTTCTGATCGTCCGGCGTGAACGCGCGCAGCGCGTGCTGCACCCGGTTACCGAGCTGACCGAGAACGCCGGCGGGGACATCCTTCGGGGTCTGCGTGACGAAGAAGACACCGACGCCCTTGGAGCGGATGAGACGAACGGTCTGCTCGATCTGGTCGACGAACGCCTTGCTCGCCTCGTCGAAGAGCAGGTGCGCCTCGTCGAAGAAGAAGACGAGCTTCGGCTTGTCGAGGTCGCCGGCTTCCGGGAGCTCCTGGAACAGGTCGGCGAGCATCCACATGAGGAACGTGGAGAACAGCGTCGGCTGCTCCTGGACGCTCGGCAGTTCGAGGCAGGTGATGATGCCGCGACCGTCAGCGCCAGTACGCAGCAGGTCCGAGGTCTCGAACTCCGGCTCACCGAAGAACGCCTCGGCGCCGCCGTCGGCGAAAGCGATGAGATTGCGCAGGATGACTCCGGCCGTGGCCGACGAGAGACCGCCCAGTTCCTTGAGATCGGCCTTCCCCTCGTCGGACGTGAGGTGAGTGATGACGGCGCGCAGATCCTTGAGGTCGAGCAGCGCGAGACCCTGGCTGTCGGCATAGTGGAAGATCAGCCCGAGGCTCGACTCCTGGGTCGAGTTGAGGCCCAGCACCTTCGACAGCAGCGTCGGGCCGAACGATGTGACGGTGGCGCGCACGGGAACACCCTTGCCCTGACCGCCCAGCGCGAGGTACTCGACCTCGAGGCCTTTCGCCTCCCACGTCTGACCCACGTCGGACGCACGCTGCGCGACCTTGTCGTTCGACTCGCCTGGCTCGGCCAGACCCGAGAGGTCGCCCTTGATGTCGGCCATGAAGACGGGTACGCCGTTCGTGGCGAGCTGCTCGGCCATGAGCTGGAGGGTCTTGGTCTTACCGGTACCGGTGGCTCCCGCGATGAGTCCGTGACGGTTCATCATCGCGAGCGGCAGACGCACCTGGACGTCTGGTGCTGCAGTGCCGGCGTCGACGGCAGCCCCGAGGTCGAGCGAGCCGCCCTCGAAGGCGTAACCCGTGCGGATGGCTTCAAGCTGATTGTTTTCGCTCACGCGGCGACAATATCCGGCGCGTGTGTGCACGCGCAGTAGACGACGCGCATAAAATGAGCCCGTGATCTTCAAGGCCGTCGGCGACTCGCGCCCCTACCCCGACCACGGCCTCGTGACGCCCAAGGACTGGTCGCCGATCACGCCGCGTGTCGTCCGCCTCGCAGATCTGACGACCACCCGCGCCACGCTCGATCTCTCGGCCCTGCTTTCGCAGGATTCGACCTTCTACGGGGACATCTTCGCGCACGTCGTCGCCTACAGCGGCGAGCTGTACCTCGAGGACGGCCTGCACCGCGCCCTGCGCGCCGCGTTGCAGCAGCGTTCCACGTTCCACGCCAGGGTGCTTTCGCTGTGAGCTACGTCCGCGACAACGGTCTCGAGCGTGCCCGCCGTCGGCGCGAGCGGCGCTCGTTGGCGATCCTGACGCTCTGCGCCCTCCTGGTCATCGGCTCCGTCGTCTTCGCCGCCACGTTCATGTCCCAGCCGAGCAAGCCGAAGGCCGGCGAGTGCCCCAGCGGCACGACGACATCGCTGCCGCCTCAGGCCACGTTCCCCGTCAACGTCTACAACGCGGGCGGGCCGAAGGGCGCTGCCGGTGACGCCGCCGACGCCTTGCGCACGTACGATTTCAATGTCGGCACGGTGAGCAACGACCCATACAAGAAGAAGATTCCCAACGTGGGCGAGATTCGGTTCGGTCCGGGCGGAGCCCAGAACGCCAAGAAGTACGTCGAGCCACGCGTCCCGGGCGCGAAGCTCGTCCAGGACGGGCGCGACGGCGCTGGTGTCGATGTTGTCGTCGGCCCGCAGTTCCCGACGCTCGAGAAGGCCGCGGAGAAGCCGTCCGCCTCACCCAGCTGCTCCTGATCAGCAGCCGGCTTACGACATTCCTCACGCCCCGGTCATCCCGTTTTTGACTCAGTGACCCACTGTTGTAATCTTTCTGGCGGTGGCGTGTCCGAGCGGCCTAAGGAGCACGCCTCGAAAGCGTGTGTGGGGGTGACTCCACCGTGGGTTCAAATCCCACCGCCACCGCCAGATACGAATGGACCCCCGCCCAGGACCAGCGACGAAGTCGCCCTGGGTGGGGGTCCATTCGTATCTGATGAAGCACGGGGGATTTGGGAGGAGTGACGCGCGAGCGAGCGACAGCGAGCCCCGCGCGTCACGACGGCTCCCACCGCCACCGCCAGATACGAATGGACCCCCGCCCAGGACCAGCGACGAAGTCGCCCTGGGTGGGGGTCCATTCGTATCTGATGAAGCACGGGGGATTTGGGAGGAGTGACGCGCGAGCGAGCGACAGCGAGCCCCGCGCGTCACGACGGCTCCCACCGCCACCGCCAGATACGAATGGACCCCCGCCCAGGACCAGCGACGAAGTCGCCCTGGGTGGGGGTCCATTCGTATCTGATGAAGCACGGGGGAGAAGGCCCACCGCCTGTCGATCGGACCACTCGACGGACCGATGAAGCCCACTCCAGCCACTGAGGACGCACCCTCCACCCATAGGGAGGGGCCACACACCCCAAAGTGCCCCTCATTTCCACCAGATCGAAAAGTGGGGACCAAGGTCCCGTCACGCCGCTTTGCGCGCACTCGGGGCCGACAATCCCCCGACGTGACGGGCAAAACGGGCCACCTCACCACAGTTGGACGATTTTCCAACTCCGCGAAACGGAACCCGTTTCGCAGCGCATCCGGGCGATCTCAGCAAGAAGTCACTGTACTCTCTTCCGCCCGCCAACCCGGGGGCGTCCGGTATATTGACCAACAATCAACCATCTGGTTTCTTCAGAGCCTTGCGATCGGGCTGCCACCCATTGTTCGACCAGGGCCCAGGACCCAACAGGGATTCGGACGACCGTCCAAATATTCGCGTATCGTGTGCCATGCCAACGGCACTCGGCGTGGGACCACCAGTCAGCATGATCGCTCGCAGGCGGCACGACCGCACTGCAAGCCCCACAGGAGGATGTTTCATGGCCAAGAACGTGCGTCAGCGCATGATCGTGGGCGCTTGCGACCTGTTGTCGCGACGCGGCCTCCAATCCACCTCGTTCGCGGAGGTCACCCAGGCAACGGGCACCCCGCGCGGCTCGATCTACCACCACTTCCCCGGGGGAAAGCAGGAACTCGTCCTTGCTGCTCTCGATGCAAACGCAGAGGCCTTCGTCGAGAAGATCGGCTCCATCCGCCGCGCCAACCCCGAGCAGTTCGTTCGTTCGGTGCTCGACGGCTACCGCGCGTACGTTCTCGACGGCGAATTCGGAGTGGGTTGCGCCGCCACCGCCGTCACCGTCGCAGCGGAGAACACCGAACAGCTCGACCGATGCGCCGTGGTCTTCGCCACGTTCGTCGACACCCTGAGCGACGGCCTCCGCGAGTGTGGCGTCGAGCCCGAGGCTGCCCGCTCCTTCGCCACCCTCGCCCTCTGCGCCCTCAACGGTGCCACGACCGTGGCACGCGCAGCCCGCACGGCTGCAGCGCTCGACACCGTCGAGCACCACCTCATCGATCAGGCGCGCACGCTTCCCCGCGTGCACGTGGCTGCCACGGCCTGACGCCTCTCCGGCACGTGAAAAGCGGCCGGTACCCGCTCGGATGAGCAGGTACCGGCCGCTTTCTGCGTCCGGAGGAGCCTCGAATCAGCCCTCGGTCGAACGCGTGGGGCGCTGGCCGAGCTCCTCGTCGAGGCGCAGGAGGCCGGGGCCGTCGTCCTTGATGAGTTCGACGCGACCGACGATCTCGCTGACCGTCGCCTCTTCCTCGATCTGCTCGGTGAGGAACCAGTTGAGCAGCGGACGCGAGTCGAGGTCACCCTCGGAATCGGCGGAGCGGTACAGCTCGCGGATCGATTCCGAGACCTTCTTCTCGTGCGCGTAGGCCGCTTCGAAGGCGTCGAGCACGGTCGAAACCTCGACGCTCGGAGCCATCTGGGAGCCGATCTTCGGGTGGTTGTCGCGGTCGAGCAAGTGGTCGATGAACTTGTTGGCGTGGACGATCTCCTCGTCCGCCTGGTGCCGCAGCCACGCAGCCATGCCCGGGAGGTCCATAGCGTCGAGCTCGATGGCGAGCTGGCGGTAGACGATCGAGGCCTCGAACTCGAGGGTGATCTGGTCGTTGAATGCCTTTTCGAGATCTGCGCTGAGCTTCATATCTGCATCGTGCCACTTCATTCGGCGTGGCGCAGGTGAGACGAGGCAAGCCTGACCAACCGCCCCGTCCCGCGCGGAGCTTCGTCACATAGGCTCGAAACATGCTCGCTATCACGCTGCCCGAGTTCGGTGACGAGAGCGTCCTCACTCCCGCCGACGTCGACACGCCCAGCCCCGCAGACCTCGCCGGCGACGAGGTGCTCATCCGCGTCGCGGCTGCAGGCGTCAACCGCGCGGACCTCATGCAGCGTCAGGGTTTCTATCCGCCGCCGCCCGGCGAATCGGAGCTTCCGGGGCTCGAGGTCTCCGGCACGATCGAGGCCGTCGGAACCGACACGCTGGGGTGGAAGGTCGGCGACGAGGTCTGCGCGCTCCTTGCCGGAGGCGGTTACGCCGAGTACGTCGTGGCCCCGGTCGGCCAGATCCTGCCGGTCCCCCACGGCATTGACCTCGTCACCGCAGCAGCGCTCCCGGAGGTTGCCTCCACCGTCTGGTCGAACGTCTTCCTCACGGCCGACCTCCAACCCGGCGAACTCGTCCTCGTCCACGGCGGCAGCAGTGGCATCGGCACGATGGCCATCCAGCTCGCCAAGGCGTCCGGCGCCCGCGTCGCCGTGACGGCCGGCTCGGCGGAGAAGCTCGCCGCCTGCAAGGCGCTCGGAGCAGACATTCTCATCAACTATCGCGAGGACGACTTCGTCGACGCGATGGACGCCGAAGGCGGTGCGAACGTCATCCTCGATGTCGTCGGAGCCAAGTACCTCGAACGCAACATCGCGGCTCTCGCGCCAAGCGGGCGGCTCGTCGTCATCGGCATGCAGGGCGGGACGAAGGCCGAACTCGACCTGTCGAAGCTGCTCGCCAAGCGTGCGCAGATCACCGCGACGGGTCTGCGCTCACGCCCGCGCGAGGAAAAGGCCGCCATCGTCGCGCACGTGCGCGAAAACGTCTGGCCGCTCCTCGAATCCGGCGCGGTGCGTCCGATCGTGCACGCCACCTACCCCCTCACCCGGGCGGCCGACGCCCACCGCGAGCTCGCGGCGTCGCAGCACATTGGCAAGGTGATCCTCACCGTCTGATCGCACAGCCACTCCGTTGACCGAGCCCACGACGAGCGCATTGCTCGCCGTGGGCTCGTGCGTGTCGCCCTTGCGCCCTCATCGACATACCCGGTATACATCTCCATACCGGGTATACATACTGCGTATGCGCGGACGGAACGGGAGCAAATCCAATTCGTCGTCTCGGGGAGGGAACGGCGAACCGGACCGATCCTCACGGAGGGAACGAAGATGAAACCGACACTCGAGTTGCGACACGTCAGCAAGACCCACACGTCACCGGCCGGTGACGTCCATGCTCTGCGCGAGGTCGACCTCGCGCTCTACCCGGGCGAGCTCGTCGCCGTCATGGGGCCGTCGGGCTCGGGCAAGTCGACGCTGCTCAACATGGCCGGGGGCCTCGACGCTCCGACCTCCGGTGACGTACTCGTCGGCGGCACCTCGATCGTCGGGCTGCCGCAGCGGGAGATGGCGGCGCTTCGCCGTACGCGCGTCGGATTCGTCTTCCAGGACCTCAACCTCGTCCCGGCACTGACCGCCGCCGAGAACGCCGCCCTGCCTCTCGAACTCGACGGCCTCAGCACCCGCGACGCCCGCAAGGCCGGCATCGCTGCGCTCGCGTCGGTCGGCCTCGAGGATCTCGCCGACCGCTACCCCGAGGAGATTTCGGGCGGCCAGCAGCAGCGCGTCGCGATCGCTCGGTCGCTCGTCGGCGACCGCAGCCTCGTGCTCGCCGACGAGCCGACCGGTGCCCTCGACTCCGTCACCGGCGAAGAGGTGCTCATGGTGCTGCGTGACCGCTGTGACGCTGGCGCTGCCGTTCTGCTCGTCACCCACGACTCGCGTCACGCCTCGTGGGCCGACCGCATCGTCAACCTGCGTGACGGTGCCGTCGTCGACGTCGTGGGCGACCTCCCGGAGGGCGCCGAGACGAGCGAGCAGGTGACGTCATGACGAAGTCCTCCCGCGTCCCGGCCCGCCGCATCGCCGCCGCATCGCTGCTGCTCACCCTGATGGGCGCCGGCGCCCAGGTCGCTACCGCGAGCGCCGAGCCCGCCCACGCCGAGCCTGCCGGGCCCGTCGCCGTGAGCACGTGGGCACCGACCCACGGCACGCCGTCGGCGGCGACGGCCGAGGACACGGCCTACCTCGACGGTGTGCTTTTCGATTCCACGAGCGCTCAGATCGTGCTCGCTGCGTCCGCCGCCGGCGCTCTCGTCATGGCGGCCCGGGCCGCCACCCGCAAGGAGGGCTGACATGTCTGCTCCCCTCAGCGGTTGGCGCCTACCCCTCCGTCTCGCCTTACGCGACCTCAAGCGCTACAAGGGCCGCTCCGCTCTCGCCGCACTGCTCATCTTCCTGCCCGTCGTCGTCATGGCCGCGGGACTCACGGCCATCGCCACGGTGGACATCTCGCCCGACGAGGACGCCGCGATGCGCTCCCGGGGGGTCAGTGCCGTCGTGACGGTCAACGACGAGCAGGCATCCGGCGCGCGGGCGATCACGGCCTTCCCGGCCTCGGGTCGCAAAGTCACGCAGGCCGAGCCCCCCACTGCAACCGAGATCTCGCGCCAGGCCGACGCGCCTGCCATCGGCCTCAGCGAGGAGTACGGCGTCTTCTCGCCGGTACCGAACGGGTCAGGTTTCACGGCCACGAGAGGCTCGGTGGTGCTCACCGACCTCACCAGCCCCATCCTGCGCCAGCAGTTCAGGATCAAGGAGGGGCGGGCTCCCCAGCGGCCGGGTGAGGTCGTCATCACCGACTACGGACGGATCATCGGCCTGCCCACCAGCGGCCCGCTGGGCATGCGCGTGCACGACGGTAGCGCCAGCCCCGTGACAGTGGTCGGGGTGACCAGCGCCGGAGTGCCCGGCGTCGCCGTCGTCGGGCCGGCACCCGAGGGCGTTCGTCCGACGAACGTGAGCTTCCTCGTCTCCGACTCCCGGGCGTGGAGTTCTTCAGAAGCTCGGTCGTGGCAGAAGTACGGCCTCACCGTGAGCGCACCGGGTACCGCCATCGAGGAAGAAGTCGCACCCACGGCCACCGACCCCGGTATGGCTCTCGGCATTGCCGTCGGCACGATGGCGTTCGTCGCCGTGACGGCGCTGCTCGCCGCTCCCGCCTTCGCTGCGAGTGCCACGCGTCAACGCCGCACGCTCGGGCTCGTCGCCGCCAACGGTGGTACGCGCGGCATGTTGCGCCGCATGGTCATGGCCGAGGCGATGCTCCTCGGCGCCCTGACGGCCGTGGTGGCCACGCTGCTCGGCACCGCGCTGGGCGCCGCTGCCGGTCACTTCATCCGGGTCCGCTTCTACGGCATCACTCCACCGATCGACATCCGCGTCAGCTGGATGCTCGCGATCGTCGCCGTCGCGACGTTCGCCTCGCTCGTCGCGGCATTCGCACCGGCGATGGCAGCCGGCCGCACCAACCTTCTCGCGGCTCTGCGCGGCCAGGTCTCGTCGCGCACGGTCAAGCGACGCCTGCCGGTCGTCGGCGTCATCGGTGTCGTCATCGGGACGCTGTGCCTCTACCGGGCCGTCACGCTCGACAATGACGACACCTCTCAGCAGACGCTCCTCGCCTACGTCGGCGTGCCACTGTTCTTCGGCGGCGCCGTCCTCGCCGTGCCGTACGTTCTCATGGCCGCCGGCAAACTGGCGGGGCACCTTCCCCTCACGGCACGCATCGCCGTGCGTGACGTCAGCCGTCAGCGCACACGGGCCACCGCGTCCGTGGGTGCCGTGCTGGCCACGGTGGCCGTGTGCACCGGCGTCACCGTCCTCGCGTCCAGCGTTGACGCGCACGAGCGCGCCACGTACACGCCGAGCATCCCGATGGGGACCGGACAGTTCACGAACTACAGCGGCATCGGCACACAACCCCGCACGCAAGCGGAGGTCGACGCAGGCCTGGCCGCGGCACGCCGCATCGCGTCGCCGATCGTCCCCCTGTGGGTGAACAGGGACAACGGGGAGAAATTCATCGGCTTCGCCGAGAGTTGTCCCACGGCCGGTGATTACCTCGACTCGGCGTCGCTGGAGACCACGTACATCGACGCCAGCGGCATGGACCGCCTCGGTCTGAGCGAGACACAGCGCTCGGTCCTTGAGAGCGGCGGGGTACTGCTCTCGACAGGGGCCAAGAGCTCGGTCTCGGCGAAGATCCTGACTCCGGCCCGTCAGGGCCCCCACACCATCACGCTGAAGCGCTTCGTGGCCGAGTGGAGCGACACCGGCCGAACCAAGACCAGCTCGTGCACGCCGGTTTCGCTCGAGGCGGCCCCGATTCCCGAGAAGCGGATCAACGACACGATGAAGACCGACCGTGGCACGACGGCGATCATGTTGCGTTCGACCGCCGAGAAGCACGAGGTGCCGACGGAGATCTATGCCCTGAACGTCGCGCCGGCAGGAGGTATCGACACGCGGATGGAAGCGCAGCTCAAAGCTGCAGCCCCGTTCGGCCTGGATCTCTATGTCGAGCGCGGCTACTCGAGCCCCATGAGTCAGATTCTGCTCGCGCTGACGGCGCTCGCCGCACTGCTCGTCATCATCACAACGGTCATCTCGACCCTGCTCAACGATGCCGAGTCACGCGCCGACGCGGCCACGCTCGCCACGGTCGGAGCACCGCTGGGGATGCGACGCCGCATCGTCGGCGCCCACGCCGCGGCGATCGGATTCATCGGCAGTGTGGTCGGCATCGCCATCGGTCTCGTGCCTGGCCTCATCCTGGCGCGGGACGCCACCGGAACGGCTTACACCGAGACCGGCGCCACGAGCGTCCCCGGAACCTATGTGGTTCCCTGGTGGCTGCTGCTCATCCTGCTCGTCGGCGTGCCCCTGCTCGCCGCGGCGATCTCGATGACGTTCGCCCGGCGCACGCCGCCGCTGACCCGCCGCGAAGCATGAGGAGGCTGTCATGAGTGTTCGTAACAGTCTTCTCGCCCTTCTCGACTCCCAGCCGATGTACGGCGCCCAGCTCAAGGCCGAGTTCGAGGCTCGCACCGGCGGTCAGTGGCCGCTGAACATCGGTCAGGTCTACACGACGTTGGGGCGCCTCGAGCGCGACGGTCTCGTCGAGGGCGCCGGTACGCCGGACGCCGACGGGCGCATCCCCTACCGGCTCACCGACGCCGGCCGCGCCGAGGTGCTCGGCTGGTGGGATCAGGCGGTGCCGCGGGACGTCACGCCCCGCAACGAACTGGCCATCAAGTTGGCCCTCGCCGTGACGATGCCGGGCGTCGACGTTCGGGCTATCGTCTCGGCGCAACGGGCGGCGACGTTGACGCACCTGCGCGAACTCAACCGCTCGAAACCGCGCCGGTCGTTCGGTGAGACCCCGCCTGGTGTGGGCGCCGACGAGCTCGTCCTCGAGTCGCTCATCTTCGCCGACGAGGCCGAACTGCGCTGGCTCGATTACGTCGAGGAGCGACTGGCGCGCAGCTGACCCCTGCGCGAACCACACCGTGCGCGGGTCCGGGTCACACCGGGCCCGCGTTCGTGTGTTCGGTATCCGGCGCACGCTCGGTGGCCGTGCACGGCGCCGGGCCGACAAAATAGGAGTCATGTCCCGGCTGACCATGCTCCTCGTCCCGCCCGAGGTGCGGCGCGTCGCGCGACGCCGTGGCGTGACGAAGAGGCGCGTGGCCGACGAGCTACACACCTTCGTCGAGGTGAAGCCCTCTCCGGGACGCTGGAAGGTGGCTGCGCACATCACGACCTGCGTGACCCTCACCGTGCTCACGCTGTCGCTGATCTTCGGTCCGAAGATGGGTTTGCTCGGCCTCACCGGAACGTTCCTGTGCACCGTCAGCGTGCGACGCACGTGGCGCCATCGCGTCACGATCCTCGCCTCGATGACACTCGCCTACGCCCTCGCCCTGACCATCGGCGTGAGCGTCGCGGGCAACGCGCTTCTCACCACCCTCGCCCTGACGGCGATTGCCGGCGTCAGTGTGTTGCTCTACCACGCGCTCGTCGGCGACCCGCCCGGGCCGGTGTTCCTCACGATCGGCCCGGCCATCGGCACCTACCTGCCCACGACAGGCGTGGCCGGTTCGACGTTCGTACTCGCCGCGTCCCTGGGCGCCGTGATGTCGAGCACACTCAGCCTCGCGCTGCAGTGGCCGTTCCGGCACACGCCCGAGGACGAAGCCGTCGAGGATGCGCAAGAGGCGTGCGACGAATACTTCGCCACCGACCCCGACGGCGACTTCGTCGAGACGGGCCGCCTGCGCGACGCCGCATACGGCTCGATCTTCAACGCCGCGTGGGCCGTCGCGTTCGCCGCAGGGCGCCGCAACCGCAACCCGCACCTGCGTGATCTCACGGCGCAGGTGCGCAAGATGCACATCGGCGTCGTCCAACGCACCGCCGCCACCCGCCTGCCCGACGCCGACATCGCCGTCCCGACGATGCTCCAGGCGCGCTACCTCGGGCGTCCGCCGCGGCGTTACCTGCTCGAGTGGGGGCTGTCCCGCTCTTCCCTGCCCTCGCTCATCGCGCGCCGGGCCGCGCTCGCGGTGCTCGCCACCTGCGTCATCGCGTACGCCCTCGGCGTCTCACACCCGTACTGGGCCGTCATGACAACGGCGCTGCTCGTCTCCCTCAACGGTGACCGACTCTCGCTGACGCACCGCGCCGGCCACCGCTTCGTCGGCACCGTCGTCGGCGTCGGCCTGTTCTTCCTCGTCAGTCTGGCCGGACCGACCGACTGGTGGGTCATCGTCATCGCGCTCGTGTGCGTCTTCCTCCTGCAGTGGTCGGTCGTGAGCAACTACGCGCTCGGTTCGATGTTCATCACACCGATGGCGTTGCTCGTGGCCTCCGTCGGCTCGTCGCACGCACCAACGACCGAGTTGATGCTCGACCGCGTCTTCGAGACGGCGCTCTCGTGCGCCATCTGTGTCGTCATCTTGTGGGCGTTCGCGCGACGTCTGCCGATCCGTTTGGTGCGCAGGCAGTTCCGCCGCTCGCTGCGAGCGCTTCAGCGCGTGCTCGTGCTCATGGCCGACGGCCAGCAGGATTCGGACCGGGGCGTCGCCGCCCGGCGGGATCTCGTCTTCGAACAGCTCGAGGCCGACCACGTGCTCGCGATGGCGGCCACCGATCTGCCGCACACCCTCGGAACCTGGGAGGAGGTGGAGGCCAGCCTCAACTCCACGTCCTACGTGACGCTCGCCGCGTGCTGGACCGCGGACCCACTCAAGCTGCTCGACGCCGAAGCGATGAGCGCCCGCCTCACGCGCCTCATCCACGATCTGCCGCCGATCTCGACGCAGGTCGTCGACTCCACCACGGTGGCCACCGGCCTCGACGAGGTGCTCGCGGTCGGGCTCGCGCGCCGCAGCTGACGCACTACCCGGAGTTCTCGTCGTCCCTCTCGACGACGAACCGTACGACCTCGACCACCGCGTCGTCCGGCATCTCGGCGTAGTAGTTACGTCGCAGAGCTTCCACGAACTCCCGCATGTCGGTGCCGGGCGGAGCGTCCGCCTGCTCGGCCGTGAGGGTCGCTGCCGCGTGGCTCGTGACCGACTCGACCCGGCCACGAAGACTGCGAGCACCGAAGGCGAACCGGGCAGCGCCGGGTGCGATGTTCTCCTTCCATCGCACGGTGGTGGCCTTCGTGCCGACGCTCACGGCGTCGAAGTATCCCTCGGCGAAGTCGACCTGCTGCATGCCGCCAGGATGGCACTCGGCGCCCACGAGGTGGGCGAGATCCCGACGTGTTCCCGACCGATGCACGAACGCGCGAGAAGCGACGATCGCTTCCCGCGCGTACGGTGCGCCTGTGAACTCGTGGTACGTCAGGCGGCCTCGGCCCGCTCGGAGCGGCTCAGCCGACCGTCGACCATCTCGTACACGGAGTCGACGGCGGTGAGCGTCGGCAGGTCGTGCGTCACCATGAGCGTCGCGACGCCGGAGTCACGCGTCACGTCGCCGATGAGGCGCATGACGGCGGAGCTGCGCTCGGAGTCGAGCGCCGACGTCGGTTCGTCGACGAGGAGCAGCTCGGGTGAGTTCATGAGCGCCCGGGCGATACCCACGCGCTGACGCTGACCGCCCGACAGCTGCGCCGGACGACGGCTCGCGGCGTCCTTGAGGTCGACTGCCTCGAGCAGTTCCATCGCGCGATCCTGGACGGCCTTGCCCTTGCGCCCGTCGAGGCGGGCCACGGCTTCGAGTTGTTCCGCGGCGGTGAGCGACGCGATGAGGTTGCTCTGCTGGAAGACGAAGCCGATCGACGACAGGCGCACCGCGGCAGCGTCCTTGCGCGACAGGCCCGAGACGACACGGCCGCCGATCGCGACGCTGCCCGAGTCCGGCGTCTGCAGCAGACCCGCCACGGCGAGGAGCGACGACTTACCCGAACCGGACGGGCCGGTGACGGCGGCGAACTCGCCGGGTCCGACGCTGAGGCTGACGTGGTCGACCGCGGTGATGCGGCCGGCGCCGTCGGGGAAGGTGAGAACGGCGTCATCGACGATGAGGCTCATCGTGCAGCTCCTAGCGCTGAGTTGGGGTCGACGGTCGCGATGCGGCGCAGGCTGACGAGCGCGCCGAGCAGACCGAGAACCATGAGAAGGACGAGGGGGACGAGGGTCGTCGTCGGGCTGACGACGAAGGGGACGACGTCTCGGGCGAGCAACCCGCCGACGGTCGCGATGAGCGTGCCCAGGCCACCGCCGATGAGGAGGAGAATCGCGGCCTGGCCGAGGGCGTCACGCACGAGGTAGCTCGTGCGGGCACCGATCGCCTTGAGCACGGCTAGGTCCTTCGTGCGCTGGATGGTCCAGATCGTGAAGAACGCTCCGACGACGAGGGCCGAGACGAGCATGAGCATGACGCGCATGAGAGTGAGCGAACCGTTCTCGGCCTGGTAGGCGGAGATGGTGGACAGGGAATCGTTCGGTGTCATCGCCACGAGGTCGCTCTGCTTCTCGAACGCTGCAGCATCGAACGAACCGTCGGTCTTCAGCAGGGCGAGCGAGGTGCCGCCCGCGGTCTGGACGCCCGCAGCCTTGGCGTCGGCCTGTGTCATCCAGACGACGGGAACGTGCTGGTAGGACGCGTCGTCGCTCACCGCCTGAACGCGAACGGACTTGTCGCCGAACGTGATCGAGTCACCGGCCGCGACGTTCGCGTCCTTGCCGAGGCCCGAACCGACGACGACCGAGCCGGGACGAACGCCCGACGGCGCGGCGAACGATCCGTCCTCGACGACGAAGACCGTGACGGCCGAGCGGACACCGTCGACGCTGACGCGGCTCTGCGCGATCGCCAGTGACGTCGCCTCCGTGACGCCGGGCTGGTCGGCCGCGTCCTTCACCGCGGACGACGCGACGCGAGAGGAGTCGAAGCCGACCTTCTGCCCCTGGGCCGGCTGCGAGAAGGCGATCTGGGAGACGCCGCGATCCGGCATCGTCGAGACGGCGGCAACGCTCTCACGCCCGAGGCCCGCCGCGAGCCCCGTCAGCATGACGACGAGCAGCGTGATGAGAGCGACTACGCCGCCGATGAGCGCGAACCTGCCCTTGGCGTGGAGCAGGTCGCGGGATCCGAGAAACATCTCAGCCTTTCCGAACAAGAGGTGCGGGAGTGAATGCCTCCATTCCATCGCCGTTCCCGCGCGCACACATCGACCGCTCGGCGAGGCCCACCTCAACCGTTTGGTTGATACCGCCGCGCGCCTTGCCAAGGCAGAATGAAGGGACGATGAGTGCCCACCCGCCGCCGTCCGCCACAGCCCGACGCCCCGAGACGGCGCGCGCAATCCGCGCCATGCAGGCCGCCATGCACGTGCTCTTCGTCCTGCTCTTCGTCGTCGGGCTTGCGCGTGCGCTTCTCACGCAGACGATGACGGCACCGCACCTCGCGCTCCTGTTCGTCGCGTCGGCGCTGTTCATGGGCCTCTACTGTTTCGGCCTCACGCTGGAGCGCCGTCCGGTCTCCGACGCGCGCCGCGAACAGCTCGCCCAGGTGTGGATCTCAGCGCTCGTCGTGGCGTGGATCGCGCTGCTCGCCGTGGCTGCCGACTTCGCGTGGCTGGCGTTCGCGTTCTACTTCCTCGTCCTCTACGTCGCGCGACGCGCGCTCGCCGCGGCCCTGGTCGCTGTCGTGCTCGTTGCGAGCGTCGTCGCTCTCGCGAGCTCGAACTCGACGCGGGGACCGGGCAGCCTCATCGGCCCGTTCATGGGCATGCTCGTCGCCCTCGGTATCGCATGGGTGTACGTCCAACTGCGGCGGGAGAACGACGCCCGCAACCTCCTCGTCGACCAACTCGTCGCTGCGCAGGACGACGCCCTCGCCGCCCAGGAGGAACTGGCGCACGCGCAGCACCGCGCCGGGGTCCTCGCCGAGCGCGAGCGCCTCGCCCGCGACATCCACGACACCCTCGCCCAGGGCTTCTCCAGCATCCTGCTCCTCTCGCGTGCCGGGCTGGCGCGCGAGGACGGCGAGGGCACGCTGTTGCGTCAGATCGAGGAACAGGCCGCGGAAGGGCTGACGCAGTCCCGCGAGGTCGTCCACGCCCTCGCGCCGACGGAACTCGCCGACGCTCCCCTGTTCGCTGCCCTCCGCCGCCTCGCCGAGCGCCTCGGCGAACAGACCGGCATCGCGGTGTCCACGACGTGCGACGGGGACGCCCGCCCGCTGCCGTCCCCCGTCGAGGTCGCGTTGCTGCGCATCGCACAGAGCGGTCTCGCCAACGTGCGCATTCACGCCCAGGCTTCGCGCGCCGGGGTGACGCTGGCCTACTCGCCCACCGACGTGACGCTCGAGATCATCGACGACGGTGTCGGCTTCGACGAGGCCGCCGTCGAGCGCGCCCCGCTCGGTGGCAGCGGATTCGGCCTGCGTGCCATCCGCGAGCGCCTCGTCGAACTCGGCGGGCAGCTCGAGGTCGAGTCGGCCCCCGGTGAAGGGGCGGCGCTCTTCGTCAAAATCCCGACGGCCACCTCGCCTGCCGCACCATCGCCCGTCACGACGAACGGAGGCGCCCTGTGACCACGGTGCTGCTCACCGACGACCATCCCGTGGTTCGAGCCGGCCTGCGGGCCCTGCTCGTGGCGTCGGGCATCGACGTTCTCGCCGAAGCGAGTGACGGCGCGGAGGCCATCGGCGAACTCGATCGGCTCACGGCCACCGGAACACCGCCCGACGTCGTCCTCATGGACCTGCAGATGGGCGACGGCATGGACGGTGTGAGTGCGACGGCGGCCATCCGTGGCCGCGGATGCGCCCCCGCGGTGCTCATCCTCACGACCTACGACACGGACACCGACATCCTGCGCGCCGTCGAGGCGGGCGCCGGCGGCTACCTGCTCAAGGACGCCCCACCGGAGACCCTCGTCGACGCCGTCCACCGCGCGGCACGCGGCGAGACGGTGCTCGCACCGGCCGTAGCGCAGCGCCTCGTCACCCGCCTCGCGCAGCCGACAGCCTCTCTCACGGCGCGCGAGGTGGACGTTCTGGAACGGGTCGCCGACGGCGCGACGAACCGCGCGATCGCCAAGGCACTCTTCGTCTCCGAGGCCACCGTGAAGACCCACCTCGTGCACATCAACGACAAGCTTGGCGCCACCTCCCGCACGGACGCCGTCGCCAAGGCCCGCACCGCCGGCATCCTGCGCTGACGGAATTCGACGTGGTGAGGCAATCACCATGTCAGTTCAGGAGGGGTCGACGAGGTGACCCGGCTGCGGAGCCACGCGCGCGAGTTTCACGGCGTGTTGGATGCGGCGCGTCGAGTCGTCGGGTTCGGGCAGTTCCTCGAGGGCGAACCAGCCCGATTCGAGGGCCTCACTGGCCACCTCGACGTGCGGTTTCGTTTCGCAGTGGACGCGGAAGATGACGTCGATGTGCCGAATCTCCGGCACGAAGTACGTGGCCATCGCGCCACCCGGTTCGATCGTCAGGCCGGTCTCCTCGCGCACCTCACGGATGACGGCGTCGCGCGGCTGTTCACCGCCGTCGATGAGCCCGCCGGGCAGCGACCAGCCCTTGCGGTGCACCTGCCGCAGCGCGAGCACCCGACCGTCGTACTCGATGATCGCAACGGCACCCGCCGTGAACGTCGGCTGGATCGCGTGGACGATGCGGTGGCTGATGCCGACCGGCAGCAACTTGTAGAGGCGCAGCGCCGCCATCCGCAGGGGTGAAGGGTTCGCAGCGTTCACAGTGACTCCTCGACGAGGTTCTCAAGGCGCGCCTCCGGGACGTGGTCGAGGTCCTCGTCCACCTCTCCCGAGACGTGGTAGCGGCGCATCACCTTGACCATGTTGTTGACGACGGCGATCAGCGGCACCGCGGTGAAGGCGCCGAAAGCCCCTCCGAGCACGGTGCCGGCGGTGACGCCGAGCAGGATGACGAGCGGGTGGAGATCGACGAACTTGCCCAGAATGATCGGGTTGACGAGATTGCCGAACAGCTGGATGACGAGGGCGAGCGCCACCATCATCACGATCGCGGTGACGATGCCCTTGCTGACGAGAGCGATGACGAACAGCAGGACCGCCGCGACGAGCACGCCGACGAGCGGCACCAGGGAGCCGAGGAACAGCGCCACGGTGAGGGGGACGGCCAGTGGGACACCGGCGATCCACATGACCGGCAGCATCGCCCCGGCGTTGAGTACGGCGAGCAGGACGAGCGATCGCATATAGACGACGAGCGTCCTCCATGCTGCCGCGCCGGCGAGATCCGCATAGTTGTGGGCGGGGCGCGGGAGCACCCGCACGCACCAGCGCCAGATGGAGCCGTCGTCGGCGAGAAGGAAGAGAACACAGAAAAGCGTCAGGACGAAACCCGACAGCGCGCCTGCCGCCTGACCGAGATAGCCACCGGCCTGTGCGGTGATGTCGCCGGAGTGCTCGCTCACCGTTTTGGCCAGATCGACGGTGTAGGTGTTCGCAGTGGCCGGGTCGAGGCCGAGCGGACCGTCGACCAACCAGTCACGCGCACCGCGCTGGGCGCCGCCGAACTGACTCGCGAACTCGCCGCTGGAATCGGCCACCTGGGCCCAGACGAACCACACGAGCAGCGCGATGAACCCGAATCCGACGAAGAAGGAGATGACGGCCGAGAGCCCGCGCCCGAGGCCTCGGCGCACGAGCCACGCCACGAGCGGCTGCAGGAGCGCCGCCACCATGATGCCGGTGACGAGCGCAACGGTCACGAGGCCGAGCTTTGCCAGGGCCCAGAACACGAGCGCCACTGCGGCTGCGACGAGCAGGAGGTAACCCGACCAGGCACCCGCGAGGCGGATGCCGAACGGGACGCTCGCGCGCGCCTTGTCAGGGGAAACCGGCTCGTTCATCGGGCCAGTTTCCCACGTCGAGCGCTCAGGCCGGACGGCTCAGTTCGAGGGCCTCGTACTCGGAGGGGGCAATGAGCACCGGGGCGATGGTTCGCCAGAAGTACTCCACTTCCTCGTGCAGGCCCTGCTCGTGCCCGGTGGCCTGCCGCGTGAGGTGCAACCCGAGCAGGGCCCCGGTGAGCATCCGCGCCATGCGTTCGGCGTCGATCCTCTTGGCAAAAGCGCCGTCGCGGTCCAGGCTCTCGATCATGTGGCGCGCCATCGACTCCCACATGTGGAAGGACGCCGGGCGTCCCTCGCTGTAGGTTTCACGCTCGACGGCGAGCCGGGCCGTGGCCTGGAAAAGGAAGCCCGTGGCCAGGGCGTCGCACACGACATAGCCGAGATTGATCAGCTTCTGCGCGCCACGTCCGGGTACCGATTCGGCGGCCTTCACCATCCAATCTCCGTGGGCCGCAAGTACCGCGTCGGCGACTTCTTCCTTCGTCTCGAAGTGGATTATTAGGCCGAAGGCCGAATCACCCCGCCGCCGCTTGCCCGGCCGCGCGCCCGGAAAACAGGCAGCCGCCGAGGAACGTCCCCTCGAGTGCGTTGTATCCGTGCACGCCTCCACCTCCGAACCCAGCGGCTTCACCGGCCGCGAAGAGACCCGGGACGGCGTTCCCGTCGGCGTCCAACACGCGAGACTGCAGGTCGGTCTGGATGCCGCCGAGGCTCTTGCGGGTCAGGACGTGCAGCTTGATACCGACAAGTGGGCCGGCCTTCGGGTCGAGAACCCGGTGCGGCGAACTCACCCGGGCGAGCTTGTCACCGAGGTAATTGCGGGCGTTGTGGATCGTCATGACCTGAACGTCCTTGGAGTACGGGTTGCCCATTTGCCGGTCCCGCTCCTCGATCTGCGTGCGCACAGCGTCGGCGTCGAGCAGCGGTTCGTCCGTGAGTGTGTTCATCTTCGCCACGAGTTCGTCGATCGTGTCGGCGACGACGAAATCGGCACCGTGTTCGACGAAGTCGGCCACGGCCTTCGGCGCGCCGGAGGCCAGGCGGGCCTTGACGACTTCCTTGCGACTGCCCGAGGTGAGGTCGAGATTCTGCTCCGAACCCGAGAGCGCGAATTCCTTCTCCAGCATCTTGCTCGTCACGATGAACCAGGAGTGGTCGTACGCGCTGATCGCAGGGTCGGTACGCAGGTGGCGCAGCGTGCCGAGCGTGTCGAAACCGGGCAGGCAGGGCTGCGGCATGCGTCGGCCGATCGCGTCGAACCACAACGGCGACGGGCCGGGCAGGATGCGGATGGCGTGCTGCGGCCACACGGGGTTCCAGTTGCGGATGCCCTCGGTGTAGTGCCACATGCGGTCACGGTTGACGAGGCGCGCGCCGGCACTCTCGGCCACGTCGAGCATGCGTCCGTCCACGTATTCCGGCACGCCGGTGATCATCGACGACGGCGGGGTGCCGAGGCTCTCGGGCCACCAGCGACGCACGAGGTCGTGATTGCCACCGATTCCGCCGCTCGCCACGATCACAGAGGGTGCTTCGACCTCGAAGTCACCTTCGGCATCGCGGTTCGAGGCGACGCCGCGCTCGGCGTCGTCCGGCGCGAGCACCGTGCCGCGCACACCGGTGACGGCGCCGCTCGTCGTCACGAGCTCGTCGACGCGGTGGCGGTGGAAGAAGGTGAGCAGCCCGCGCTTCTCGGCGTCGAGCGCCTTCTCGACGAAGGGCCCGCTGACGCCCGTGCCCGTCCCCCAGGCGATGTGGAAGCGCGGCACCGAGTTGCCGTGGCCGTCGGCACGCCCGTCACCGCGCTCGGCCCAGCCGACCATCGGCGTGAGGTTGATGCCGTTCTCGCGCAGCCACTCGCGCTTGCCGCCGGCCGCCCACTCGACGTAGGCACGAGCCCAGGCGCGCCCCCACGTGTCCTCGGCGTTCTCGCCGTCGAGGCGGTCCCACTGAGCACTGTTGCACCAGTCGGCCCACGCCAGCTCGAGGCTGTCGCGCACACGCAGGCGACGCTGCTCAGGAGAGTCGACGAGGAAGAGACCGCCGAAGGACCAGTGAGCCTGCCCACCGAGGTTCGCCCGGTTCTCCTGCTCGACGACGGCGACGCGGCGCCCTCGCGCCGTCAGCTCCGCGGCCGCCACGAGACCGGCGAGCCCTGCTCCCACGACGATCGTGTCGAACGTTCGTTCAGTCATGCCCATCACTCCCTCTGCATCGTTGCCGTCACGATAATTGAGGCCTCCTGTCACCCGGGCCGTTTACCGTCGAGCCGAGGGGGCGCCGCTAGACTCGGGCACCATGACGACCCAGGACACCGCGGCTTCGAAACACGAAGCGGAACAGGAGCCCTCGTCGTCCCCCTTGTCGACGTTCTGGCGCGAGGTCAGCACGTTCGGCTTCGTCGGCGCCTTCGCCGCCGTCATCGACCTCGGCCTGTTCAACGTCCTCATCCACGGTGCGCTGAGCGACAAGTACACGACGGCCAAGATCCTCTCGGGTGCCGTCGCCACCGTCTTCGCCTGGCTCGGCAACCGGTACTGGACGTTCCGCGAACGCGAGGGGCGCCCGGTCCATCACGAGGTGGTTCTGTTCTTCGGCGTCAACGGCGTCGCGCTCGCAGTCACCTCGGCGTGGGTCGCGTTCGCCCACTACGTCCTCGACGTGACGAAGCCGTTCTGGGTCAACGTGCACGTGGTTCTGGGCATCGGCCTGGGCACGCTCATGCGGTTCGTGCTCTACCGCACGGTCGTCTTCGGCAAGGCCGCCGAGCAAGGTGCCCCGCCCACGCACCACGACGCCCACGAGAAGTAGCCGCGACTCAGCCGCTACCTGCGTGGAGGGAGCGCGATCAGCGTCCCGGCAGGAGCGCCTTCATCTGACGGGCTCGATGCTGCAGGCCGCTCGTCGTCACGAGCGTGAAGGCCTCGGCGATGATGTCGCGCGACATCTTCGAGACGCCGAACTCTCGCTCCGCGAAGCGGATCGGGTGCTCGACGACGACGCCGCCGGCCTCGAGGACACGCAGGGTGAGGTCGACCTGGAAGCCGTATCCGCTCGTCGTGATCCCGTCGAGGTCGATGGCCCGCAACATCGGGGCGCGGTACACGCGGTACCCGGCCGTGGCGTCGTGGATGTGCGTACCCAGCAACGCGCGCACGTAGAGGTTGGCTCCTCGGCTGAGGACCTCGCGCTGCTTGGGCCAGTTGACCACCGACCCGCCCTTGATCCAGCGCGAGCCGATGACGAGGTCGGCTTGGCGAGCCAGCTCGAGCATCGCCGGTAGTTCCTCTGCGGGGTGCGAGCCGTCGGCATCGATCTCGACAAGAGCGTCGTAACCGCGTTCGAGACCCCAGGCGAATCCTGCGAGGTACGCCTTCCCGAGCCCCTCCTTGCCCCGACGGTGCAGCACGTGGATGTGCGCGCTCAAGGCTGCGAAATCGTCAGCCATCTCACCGGTGCCGTCGGGCGAGTTGTCGTCGATGACGAGGATGTCCGCATGCGGAACAGCGGCATGGACGCGCTCGAGGATCCGGGGAAGGTTCTCGCGCTCGTCGTAAGTCGGCAGGAGCACGAGTACGCGATCGATCGCGGGGCGCTCCTGCGCCGAGGGCAACGCGGGCATGGGTAACTTTCGTCAGGCGACGGGGACGAGACAGCAAACGTAACCCATGGGCCGCACAATGGTGAGCATGCCCGTGCCGATCAGCCTCGATGACGCCGTCCGTCGCCTCTACGACGGACCGGCAGCCGATTTCGTGCGGGTCCGCAAGGAACTCGCGGCTCGGGCGAAGAGTGAGGGCGCCGCCGATGTCGCCCGCGCGATCACGGCGCTGCGCAAACCCACGGTGGCCGCGGAGACCGTCAATCACCTGGAGGATCAGCCGCTCGGTGAACTCCTCGCCGTCGGCACCGCCCTACGGGCTGCTCAGACGCGCCTCGACACCGACGAGATGAAACGCCTCACGTCCGAACGCCACCGCCTGCTCGACGCCGTCCTCGCAACCGTCTCCGTCTCACCCGCGGTGCGCGACGAGGTTCGCTGCACGCTGCTCGCCGCGACAGCCGACCCCAGCGCCGAGGCCGCCGTCGCGAGCCGCACCCTGGTGCGGGGCCTGCGCTATTCGGGGTGGGGTGAGGTTGACCTGTCGGACGCCCTCGCACATCGGGACGCAGCCGCACGCGGCCGTGCCGCTCTTCGCATCGTGAACACCGACTCAGCCGACCGGGAGGCCGAGCGAGAGGCTGCCGCGCGGGACGCCGAACGTCGCACGGCGATGCAGGAGGTCGAGCGGGCCCGCCACCGGTTGAGCGCTGCGGTAGACGCTTATGACGCCGCGAAGGCGGCCCGTGACAGTGCACAGGCCGCCCTCGCGGCGGCGGAGACTCGCGTCAGAGCCCTCGACGAGAGGTGAGGAGCCCGGGAATCGGGCAGCTCGACCCTGCCCGATGAAGTGCGTCAGGCCGACTTCTTCGTCGCCGACGGGAACATCTGGCCGCAGTAGGACGTGAGGTCGTCGACCGCGTCGTTGTAGGTGTTCGTGTCGACGGTCTTCGAGGGCGCCTTGGCCTTCGTCAGCGTGCCGACCTTCTTGGCGACGGCGTCCGCCTTCTGCTTGAAGCTGGCGTTGCCGGACTTCTTGCCCTGCTCGCGCAGTTCGTCGGCGAGCTTGCCCATCGAGGTCGACGCCTTGCTGAGGTCGGCCGCCTTGCGCGAGTCGACAGCCTTGTTCCAGGTGGAGTTGGCCGAGACGACCTTCTTGTTCGTGTCGATGCAGGCTGCGCGCAGGGCCGGCGTCGCGCCGGGCTTGCCCGCGTTCGTCGTCGCGCTGGAGGTCGTGACAGTGGGGCTGGCGTCGTCGCTGTTCGCACTGCCGCAGGCGGCCATCGTCACCGCGAGCCCGAGGCTCGCCGCGGTTGCCGGCAGGATGCGGCGAGTTCGGGTGAAAGCGTGGTGGTGCACGATTTTCCTCTCGTCGGGCCCGTGGTTCTGGCCTCTCGGTCGGTCATGGGTTCATCGCCCACAAGTCACCTACCGTTACATATTCGTGATGTTTCCGCGAATCCGGCCCGCAATGACGGCAGCCGTCCAGGTCGCAGCCTCGAACATCGGCACGTGACCGACGCCCTCGGCCTCGACGTAGTTCCACTCCGGAACCCTCGCGAGCGCCGCGCGCACGCCGCGGGCAGGCACGAGCGCGTCCGCGTCTCCCTGGAGGAACGTGACGGGCACCGTCACCTCGGCCAGCGCGCGGCGGTAGCTTCGCGACGCTCCTGCGGTGACGATCGACTGCGCAGCACGCACAAGGGAGGGCACCGCGCTCTGGATCTCGGTGAGTGCCCGCGCCTCCTCGACGGCCCGGCGCCACACCCAGCGCGGCACGCGACGACGGTCGGCCACGACGACGAGTACGCCATCGAGGCCCATCTGGTCGGTGCCGCGACGCTGGACGTAGCGCGGCACGACGAAGCGCGCGAGGGGCGGGCACATGTAGAGCGCGAAGGTGAGACCGACCCGGGGGTTCGGACGCACCTTGGGGCCGAACGGCACGACCGCGTCGACGAGCACGAGCCGCTCGAGCTGCGGGTGGCCCTTCGCGGCGAGCAGCAGCGAGATCATCCCGCCCATCGAGTTGCCGACGAGTACGACGTTTCGCGCGTCCACGACGTCGAGGTAGGCGCTCAACAGGTCGACGTTGTCGCCGACCGCGGAACGGCCGGCGTCGGCCTCGGTGCGCCCGAAGCCGGCGAGGTCGGGTGTCAGTACCCGCCCGAGGCGCGTGAGGTAGGGCCAGACGGGCTCCCAGTTCGCGAGGCTCCCGCCGAGACCGTGGACGAGGACGTAGGTGGGCCCCGAGACGTTGTGGCCGCTGTCGCGGTGATGCACCGTGACGCCGTCGACCTCGACGGTCGTGATGGGCGGCAGGTCGGGTTCGGGTTCGTCGACGTTCGTGGCGAGAGACGCGGCGAGCAGCGCCTCGGCCGCGGCAGCGTCGAGAACGTCGACGTCGGCGGCCAGAGCTGCGCTCGAGTTGCCCGGTTCGTTTTCTGAGGCGGGACTCACGAGCTCTCTCCGATCTGCTCTCGCAGCGCCTGCGCGAGCACCTGAGCGTGGTTGTCACCGGTCGGGTCACCGGCGATGAGGAGGAGGACGCGCCCGTCGGTGCCGCGAACGGTCTCGGCGAGCTTCTCCAGCCCGTCGGCACCGTCACCGTCGGCCAGCTCGGCTCGGTAGCGGTCGGCGAACTGCTCGAAGCTCAGATCTCCGCCGTGGAACTCCTTGCGCAGGTCCGTGCTCGGGGAGGCGTCCTTCGCCCACTCGTCGAGGTCTGCTCGTTCCTTCGAGACTCCGCGGGGCCACAACCGGTCGACGAGCACGCGCATCGCCTCACCGTCGCGCGCGGTGTGGACCTTGCCCACCTCGATGTCGGGGGTGGCCATCAGCGGTGGGCGGCGACGGCGTCCGCGAGGCTGCCGAGCACCGGGTCGTAGGAGCGGACGACGCGTTCGACGATGACCCCTTCACGGCGGAACGGGTCGCCGTCGAGACGCTGCTCGACCTGCTCGGCGCTGTCGGCTGCGACGAGCAGCAGCGCGCCGGCCGGGTCGGTGAGCGGCCCGGAGAGCAGGAGGCCCTCGCACTGCGCGAGAAACTCGCGATGCTCGGGGCGGTGGGTGTCGCGCGCGGCGACGTCGTCGCTGTAGCGGTAGGAGACCGCGAAAATCGCCATGCCTTCGAGCCTACTCGCCACCAGTGACACCGGGCAGACCATAAGATCGAGGCGATCGGGGCAGGGAGGGAAACCACGTGTCGGAGAGTTGGCAGCTGGGCAGCCGGTACGTGCTCGAACGTCGAATCGGCGCGGGCGCGATGGGTCAGGTGTGGGCCGGTCGCGATGTCGACGGCCGCCCCCTCGCGTTCAAGCTGTTGCGCCCCGAGATGGCTGACGACCCCACCGTCGTCGCGCGTTTCCTCCAGGAACGCAACCTGCTCGTCAATCTGCGCAGCCCTCACGTCATCCGCGTGCACGACCTCGTCGTCGAGGGCCCGCGCCTCGCCATCGTCATGGATTACATCGGCGGGCCGTCGTTGCGCGGCCTGCTCCAGCAGCGCGGCAATCTTCCGCCTGCGGAGGTGGCGTCCCTCGGTTCGCGGATCGCGGCCGGCCTCGCAGCGGTGCACGGCGCGGGCGTCCTGCACCGCGACCTCAAGCCCGAGAACGTGCTTCTCGACGAAACCCCGAACGGCCTCGAGCCGAAGTTGGCGGACTTCGGCATCGCCTCGCTCGCCGTGACGGCGACTGGGCACGTCGGCACGGCGAACGTCATCGGCACCCCGCAGTACCTCGCGCCCGAGCTCGGCGACGGGTTGCCGAGCGGGCGTGCCAGCGACCTCTACGCCCTCGGCATCACGCTGTACGAAATGGCGTGCGGCATCGTGCCGTTCAGCTCTGATTCGCCGGTCGCGCTCCTGCGGATGCACGCCGACCACGCGCCCGGACGCCCGGACGGCATGCCGGACGAGCTGTGGCACCTCGTCGCGGCGCTCATGGCGAAGAACCCGGGAGACAGGCCCGACGACGCCTCCGCCGTCGCGGCGCAGCTGGCCGACATGGTGCCGCGCTTCGCCGGGATGCCGGCCCCCGCTCCCCTGCACGCCTCTCCCCCCACGCGACTCATCGGTTCGGCACTGCCGACCTCCGGAAGCTCTCCCGAGACCGTCTCCGACGATGACGACGAGAGCACGTCGCACCGTCGCAGCATCGCGCTCGGCGTCGGGCTCGTCGTCGGGCTGTGCCTCGTCGCGCTCGTCGCGTGGCTGTTGTTGCGCGACACCGGCTCGGAGCAGACGAAGGCGAAACCATCGGCCACCACCTCCTCGTCGACGACACGGGCGCAACCGACGGTGGTTCCGCTGTCCAGTCGTCTCGCCGGCTCGGAGGCGGAGAAGAATAGCGCCACGATCGACGGGCGTGACTTCGACGACGCCGTCGTCGCCCGCGATCTCACGCCCCCCACCTGCACCCGTCCGGTGCGTTTCACCCTCGACGGTGAGTTCACTCAGATGGAGTTGCTCGCCGGCTTCAACGCGCGCCCCAACCCCTCGGGGGACACCGGCGCCGTCGTCGTGCGCCTGGACGGCGACACGAAGCAGACCGTGAACTTCTCGAGCGAAAAGGCGAAAGCACTCTCGCTCGACGTCACGGGGGTGCGCAGCCTCGTGCTCGAGCTGAGAGCGCAGCGCTGTTCGCCGCAGGATCATCAGAGCATTGCACTCGCCGAGGGCAAGCTTCGCCGCCAGTAGGCGCAACTCGGCGGTCAGCAGGCCACTGCCGCCGCTGCCGTCGACCGGGCGCTGCTGCGGGCGTCGGCGAACAGGAGCACCCCGAGGCCCGCGAACGCGAAGCCTGCGCCGACCCAGAGCGGCGAACCGAAGCCGTGGCCGGCCGCGATGGCGAGGCCGCCGATCCACACGCCGAGGAAGTTGCCGACGTCGAACGCGGCGATGTTCGCGCTGCTCGCGAGCGTCGGCGCTTCGTCGGCGTAGCGCATGACACGCATCTGCAGGCCGGGCACCGTGCCGAACCCGAAGAAGCCCATGGCGAGCAGGAGTGCTGCCGCCGCCACCTTGTTGCCCGGGACGAGCGCAAAGACCACGAGAACGATGCCGAGCGCGAGCGTCCACGTCGTCAGGGTGCGGCGCAGGGCTGCGTCGGCGAGGCGCCCACCGAGGAGATTGCCGCCGAAGAGCCCGACGCCGAAGAGGACGAGGAGCCACGGCACTGCGCCGTCGTCGAAACCGGTGACGCGAGTCAGCAGCGGCTCGATGTACATGAACGCACCGAACATGCCGCCGAAGACGAGCACTGTCATGCCGAGGGAGTACCAGACCTGGGCCCGGGAGAAGACGGCCAGTTCGGCCCGGAGGCTACGTTCGGACGACTCGGCGTGGGCGTCCGGAACGAGCGCTGCAATGCCGGCGAAGGAGACGACTCCGACGACGGCAATGGTGGCGAACGTCGCCCGCCAGCCCCACTGTTGACCGACGAAGGTGCCCATCGGCACGCCGAGGACGTTGGCAAGCGTCAGCCCACCGAACATGATGCTGATGGCGCCGGCCTGCTTCTCCTTGGCCACGAGGGCCGCCGCGAGCACGGACCCGATGCCGAAGAAGGCGCCGTGCGCGAGGGCCGCGACGACACGTCCGGCGAGGAGCGCGGCGTAGCCGGGTGCCAGTGCCAAGATCGCGTTGCCCACGACGAACAGCACCATGAGGAGCAGCAGCGCACGCTTCGGCGCCCACTTCGCGAGGAGCGGCGGCAGCGCCAGCGCACCGAAGACGACCGCGAGGGCGTAACCGCTCACGAGGTAGCCGGCCGTGGGCACGGAGACCCCGAGGTCGTTCGCGACCGGGGTGAGCAGGCCGGCGATGACGAATTCGGTGAGCCCGATGCCGAAGCCACCGAGGGCCAGGGCGAGCAGTCCGACAGGCATGAGTGCAACCTTTCGAGGTTCATTCCATGCGGCAACATACCGCGCGTGCAACTAACTTGCGTGACGTTAGTTGCACACGCGCTCTATTGCAAGCGGCGTATACTGAATTCATGGGTATCGCTGACACCGCCGTCGAGGTCCGCGCCTCGGGCTGGCGCACGCTCGCCGCACTCCACGGACACATCGAGACCTGTCTCGAGAAGGAGCTCGTCGCGGGCCACGGCCTGACCGTCGTGGAGTACACGGTGCTCGACGCCCTGTCGCGCCAGGACGGCACGTTCCACCTCCGCATGGCGCAGGTGGCGCGCGCAGCAGCCCTCTCCCCCTCCGCGACGACGAGGCTCGTCAACCGACTCGAAGACCGCGGTTACCTCACGCGCATCATCTGCGCGGACGACCGGCGCGGCATCTACACGGAGCTGACGCCGGAAGGTCGCGCCGCCTACGAGAAGGCCCGCCCCACGCACGACCGTGTCCTCGCCGCCTCGCTCGAATCAGCCCGGGTAAAGCCAGAACTCGCCGACCTCGTCGCCTTCGTCGAGAAGCACTGACTTCTGACGTGGACGATCTGTTGGTGATGCCGGGGCCTGGCGCCCCGCGTGGCCTGCGCGTCCCCGCCGCCGAGCTGCAGGAGCAGTTCTCCCACGCCTCCGGGCCGGGCGGTCAGGGCGTCAACACCACCGACTCGCGCGTGCAGCTCAGCCTCGACCTCACGACGACGAGCGCGCTCGACGACACCCAGCGCGCCCGCGTGCTCGCAGCCCTCGACGCGCGGCTCGCGGCCGGGGTGCTGACGGTGACCGCAGCCGAGCACCGCTCGCAACGCCGTAACCGCACAGCCGCCCGCGAGCGCCTGGCTACCCTCCTGCGTGAGGCGGTCGCCCCACCGGTGCCTCGCCGGCCGACGAAGCCGACGCGCGGTTCGAAGCGGCGGCGCCTCGAGGCGAAGAAGCAGCGCAGCGTGACGAAGCAGCAGCGTCGCAAGCCCGGCCTCGACTGAGACGCCTGACCCGGCGCCCGGGGGACGCTCACCCGGTTCAGCCGAGGAGAAGCCGGATTAACCCTGTTGGCCCTTGGCTCGGATGAGGTCGAGCGCGACGACCGCGCCCAGTGTCGCGGCGCGAGTCGGGCCGGGAACCTCAGGAGTGAACCCGAGGACGTAACGCTCCTTGCCGAGGAACGCCGCGCCGATGCCCGGCCACCGGCGCGACACGCGAGCCACCGGTCCACCGGGGCCGACCACCTCGAACTCGCGCTCGAAGAAGCTGCCCGACAACTGCAGCGTCGCGTCCGGGAGGTTCACGGTGAGCCGCTTGGAGAACAACGTGAACTCTTTGACCACCTCGCCGAACTGCTGACCGTTGGGGTCTTGGAGCACGTAGCGGTCGCGCCCGAAGTTCATCACGTCGTCGATGCGCATGAACAGGGAGCCGTCGGTGTCCAGAATGGTGAGTTCGCGGTTGCCGAGGGCGAAGCGCTTCAGCGCACCACCGTCGGTGCGGATGCGCCCGATCGGCTGCCCACCGGCGTCCATGATGGCGAAGTCGTTACCCATGAAGCTCGTGACCTGGTCGATGACGAGAACGTCCGACTGAAGAAGTGCCACGGATTCATGGTGCCCGATTGCCGACACGAGATGGTGGCCGCGCGGCTGCCACCGTCACTCCCCGACGCCGCGACACCGGGGCGATGACACGAGAACGCGCCCCACAGCGTCGGCTGCGAGGCGCGTCCTCTCGTGGCGTCGATCAGCGCACGAGCTCCGGCGGCACGTGACCGAAGCGGTGCAGGGTGCGGCTGATCGCCTGCTCGCGCAGGAACGTCAGCAGCTCACGACGGCCGGTCGAGAGCACCTCGCCGAACAGCGGCGTGATGCTGGCGCCCTGGTCGGCAGCAGGTGCCTCGGTGAGCGCCGCAGCGGTCTCACCGTCGGCGTCCGCGCCGACCATGCGGATACGCAGCGACTCGCCGTCGAGCGCCTGCGCGCGAGCCCACGACACGAACTGCGCGGAGCTCTCCACCTCGCCGACGCGGTCGAGCCACGCGAGCGCCTGGCGGCCCTCACCCGTCTCCTCGAGTCGCTTGAGCGCCGGCTGCAGGGCGATGTCCCACGACAGGCGAACCGACGAACCGACGAGGTGCGCGGCCAGCACGAGACGCGCCACCTCGACGAGGGTGCGGTCGGCTGCCCGGTCATCGGCGTCGAGACCCTCGCTGAGTTCCGCGCGCACGACGACGCGCGGCTGCGGGCGGTAACGGAAGATGTTGCTCTCCGCGCGCAGCGACGACGGGTCGGACTCGATACCGAGTTCCTCACGCCACGCGTAGGCGTCCGAACGCAGCGACGCGAGCAGCCACGCCGCGTCGTCCTCGGTACGCGCGAGGGGCGCGAGGATCTCCTGCAGGTCCCGCACGCGCGGCATGACCGGCGCACCCTGACGAGCAACGCCGTCCGCCACCCACGTACCGAACTGTGCGACGTAGTTGGGGCCACCGGCCTTGGCGCCCGGGCCCATGACCGATTCCTTCCAGCCACCGAAGCTCTGGCGCTGCACGATGGCGCCGGTGATGTGGCGGTTGACGTAGCCGTTGCCGGCCTCGACGTGCTCGCGCCAGTACTCGATCTCGTCCTCGTCGAGGCTGTGAATGCCTGCCGTGAGGCCGAACTGCGTCGCGTTCTGCAGTTCGAGCGCCTCCTCGAGGGAGTCGGCGTGCATGAGGCCGAGCACGGGCCCGAAGACCTCGGTCATGTGGAAGAAGGAGCCGGGCTTCACGCCGTCCTTGAGGCCGGGCGACCACAGGCGACCCGTCTCGTCGAGCTGCTTCGGCTCGACGAGCCACGTCTCGCCCTCCTCGAGGGTCGTGAGCGCCTTGAGCAACTTGCCCGACGGCGGCTCGATGACCGGGCCCATCGTCGTGCCGAGGTCGCTCGGCCAGTCGACGCGCAGCGATTCCACGGCGTCGATGAGCTGCTCACGGAAACGGCGCGAGGAGCCGACCGAGCCGACGAGGATGCCGAGCGAGGCCGCCGAACACTTCTGACCGGCGTGGCCGAACGCCGACTTCATGAGGTCGGCGGCCGCGAGGTCGAGGTCCGCCGCAGGCGTGACGACGAGGGCGTTCTTACCGCTCGTCTCGCCGAACACGCGCGGGCCACCGGCGTGACGCGAACGCCAGCCGGCGAACAGGCGCCCCGTCTCGATCGAGCCGGTGAGGATGACGGTGTCGACGTCCTCGTGGGACACGAGCGCCTTGCCGTTCTCGTTCTCCTCGACGCGCACGACCTGGGCAACCTCGCGCGGGATGCCGGCGGCCCACAGGGCCTCCATCGCGACCTCGACGCAGCCGACCGTCTGCGGCGCCGGCTTGATGATGACGGCCGATCCGCTCGCGAGCGCCGTGAGCACGGAACCGATCGGAATGGCGACGGGGAAGTTCCACGGCGGCGTGACGAGAGTCAGCTTGTGAGGCTCGAATCGCGCTCCGTCCGAGGCCATTCCGCTGACGAGGTCTTCGCACCTGTCGGCGTAGTAGCGCGCGAAGTCGATGGCTTCGGAGACCTCGGGGTCGACCTGATCGATCGTCTTGCCACCCTCGGCGGCCGCGACGGTGATGAGGTCACCACGACGCTTCTCGAGTTCGCGTGCGGCCTCGCGCAGCAGCGCGGCACGCTCCGCGTTGGGGCGAGCGGCCCAGGCCTCGTGCGCACCGACGCCACGGCTCACGACCTCGTCGACGGCCTCGAGCGACGTGAGTTCGGGCGAGGTCAGCGGCGCGGGTTCACGTGTCACTGCCGCGAGCGCCCACTCACGCACGGCCGGCAGCGCCGGGTCGGAGTCGGCGGTGTTCTCGAAGTAGTCACCGATCGGCTTGCGCTCGGCGCTGCGGCGCGGCCCGACGGGCGTCGAGGCCAGAGCGTCCACGGACTCGCGGAAACGACGCTCCTGATCCTCCATGGGCGTGAGGCGACCGGTGCCGGTGAGGCCGTCGCGCACGTACTTGTACTTGTCGTCGGCCTCGTCGTCGTGGCTGAACATGGCGTGCAGGAAGTTCTGCTCGGCCGCGTTCTCCTCGAGACGGCGGATGAGGTAGGAGACGGCGACGTCGAAGTCCTCCGACTTCACGACCGGCGTGTAGAGCAGCACCGTGCCCACGTCGGCCTTGACGGCGCGCGCCTGCGAGGGCGCCATGCCCTGCAGCATCTCGACGTCGAGGTGGTCGCTCACGCCACGCTTCTCCGACAGCAGGTGCGCGACGGCGACGTCGAAGAGGTTGTGCGAGGCGACACCGAGTCGGCAAACCTCCATCGCGTCGGGGCGCGTGGCGCGCTCGATGAACGCGAGGTAGTTGGCGTCCACGTCCTCCTTGGAGGTGTACGGTGCCTGCTCCCAGTCGTGCACCTCGGCCTCGACGCGCTCCATCGCGAGGTTGGCCCCCTTGACGAGACGCACCTTGATGCCGGCGCCACCGGCCGCCTTGCGCTTCCTCGCGAAGTCGATGAGTCGCTCGAGCGCGGGCACGGCGTCGGGCAGGTAGGCCTGCACCACGATGCCGGCCTCGAGGTCATGGAACTCGGGCTCGGAAAGGAGTCGCGTGAACAGCTCGATCGTCAGGTCGAGGTCGCGGTATTCCTCCATGTCGAGGTTGACGAACTTCTTGGGCGAGGCCTCGTTCGCCACCCGGTAGATCGGGCGCAGGCGCTCGAGGGCGCGCTCGACCGTTCCCTCCGTGTCCCAGGTCGAGATCTGCGAGACGAGGCAGCTGATCTTGATCGAGACGTAGTCGACGTCGTCGCGCGCGAGCAGCTTGCGGGTCGACTCGGTGCGACGAGCGGCCTCGGCCTCACCGAGCACGGCTTCGCCGAGCAGGTTGAGGTTGAGGCGGAACCCGTCCGCCTGCGCCTTGGCGAGGTGCTTGCCCAGCGTCGGGTCGCTCGCGTCGACGACGAGGTGACCGACGAGCTGACGCAGGCGCTTGCGCGCGGCGGGCACGACGACAGGCGGCGCGAGGGTGGCGACGCGCGAGCCGATGCCCATGAGCGCGGCGTCGATGCGGCCCATGAACCCGGTGGCCTCGTTGGAGGACAAGCGGGCGAGTTCGCGTGCGGCCGCCGTGTTGTCCTCGGGGCGGGCGACGCGGTCGACGAACTTCACCGCGAGGTCGAGGCCCTTCTCGTCACGCAGCAGCGCGCCGAGCTGATCGCTCGTGCGCTTCTCGGCCTTCGTCTGGCCGGCTTCGGTGGCGTCGCCCCACTTCTTGGCGAGGGCGACGGCTTCGTCCGTGAGCTCGCGCAGGACGGCGGTGGGGTCGGTGTCGGGCACCGCGGGGGTGTGCGGCGCGTCAGTGATCTGGCTCATACCGTCAGTGTTCGCCCTACCGGTCCGTATGTCTTGCCCGAATGCCGCAGCGTGGCCGCGGATTGCGCGCAATGACGGGGCAGAAGCGAATGTTCCGGTCACATCCAGGGCGGGCGGGCCCCGGCCATCCACGCGTGGCGCACGAGGAGGAACCCGATGATCGCGAGCGCCCAGGCGAGGTTCTCGTGGCTCGTGCGTTCGATCCAGGCCCCGAAGCGCTGGAGCGGTCGCTCGATGCGCTCGTGCAAGATGAGCCTCGCCGCCAGGCACAGGAGGGCGGGCACCACCATGACGAGGCAGTACGCGACGAGCGCGAGGCCCCGCTCCGGCGTCGACATCGGTGCCGCCGAGAGCAGACCGATCGCTGCGAGATAGGGCACCATCGACGCCGCTTCGACAAGGACGGCCACCACGGCGAGCGCCACGACGGCCTTGACGCCGGCGTCGACGTCGGCGCCCATCGCCCGGTCGCGCCAGGTGGTGATCCTGCGCATGAGGCGTCCTGGTTCGGCGTCCTTCTTCGTCGGCATGCACACGCCGACGAGAAACATGGCGGCTCCGACGGCGAGCAGAACGTGGGCTCCGCTCGACCCTGCGAACCAGGCCGAGATCCGTTCGAGGACGACGAGGGCACCGGCGAGCAACGCGAAACCGAGCACGACGTACGAGCCGACGACGGCCGCAAGGTAGGTGAGCATCCGACCCACGCGTGGCCGTCCGGGCATGAGGAGAAACCACACCGGGATGACGAGGGTTCCGAGACTCGTCGCGTCGACGAGCGCGAGCACCACGAGGGTGAGAGCGAGTTCGAGGTCCATGCGCTCAGCGTGCTCGCGCGCGCCGTACTCGCGCGTCGGCAGGAAGTGCCGTTCGCGCACACCGGCGTCATCCTTTCGACGGACGCATGAGGGCCGGTGGCGTGCTGCAATGACTGACGTGGCCCCCGCCGAACCTGCATCAGCTCCCGTGACGAGCCGTGACCTGCGCGGCGCATTCGGCATGTTCGCGCTGGGTGTCGCCCTCGTGCCGATCGGTCTTGTCGAGACGTGGACGGACACGCCGTGGACACTCGAACGGTGGTGGCATCTCGCACCCCTCGCGGTGCTCTGTGCGCTCATGGCCGTTCGGCGTGGGCGCCCGCTCACCGCGCTCGGCGTCGGCCTTCTCGTCTTCGTCGCCGAGGGGTTCTTCGGCGGGAGCCTCGCGTCGTTGCTCGTGTTCATCGAACTCGTCCACGCGGCCGGGCGTTACGGACGAGGCCGGATCGCCGACCACCTCGCCCACGTCATCGTCGCCGTCATCGCAGCCGTCGGTGCGCTGACGCTCGTGGCGACCCGCGACCTACGCGTCGCCATCATGGCGGCGCTCACCGTCTTCGCGGTCCTCGGCACGTCGTACTGGTGGGGCGAGTCGGCGAAGCAGCAGGCCGACCTCGTCGAGGCCGAACGAGCTCGCGCCGAGGATCTCGCGCGCATGGCGGCGCTTCGCGAGGAGCAAGCCCGTCGAGGCGAGCGCGAGGCGATGGCAGGTGAGATTCACGACGCACTGTCGGGCAACCTCGCGGCCATCACGATCCACGCCGAGGCGGGCCTCGCGAATCCGAGGGTTGCATTGCAGGCTCTGCAGGTGGTCCGGACGACGTCGAAGCAGGCCATGGGCGAACTGCGCTCGATGCTCGCCGTTCTGCGGCCTGACGGGGGCCCGGCGATGCCGCCATCGAACCTCGAGGATGCGGTGGACGCAGCCCGCGGTCGTGGCCTCGAGATCGAGGCCCGGTACGAGCCGGCCCCGCTCGGCGATCTGACGCCCCAGGTCGCGCACGCGGCCTACCGGGTCGTCCAGGAGTCGCTGACCAACGTCGAGCGGCACTGCCCGGGTGGGCGGGCCGGGCTCGTCGTGACGCGCGACGGCGACCTCACCATCACCGTCGACTCGCCGTGTGGAGTCGGTCCGAGGAGCGACGGCGGGTACGGCCTCACGTCGATGTCGGAGCGTGTCACCTCGCTCGGCGGCCTGTTCGAGGCGGGCCCGCACGACGGAGGGTGGCGCGTTCACGCCGTCATTCCGCTCGACTCTGGTGAGGTGGTGGCATGACCGCAGCCATTCGCGTCCTGCTCGCCGACGACCACACGGCGATCCGCTCCGGGCTGCGCCTCATCCTCGACGGGTGCGACGACATCGAGGTCGTCGGTGAGGCGCGCGACGGCGCCGTCGCCATCGAGCAGGCACGCAGCCTGCGTCCCGACGTCACGCTCATGGACGTGCGAATGCCGGGCACGGACGGCATCGCGGCGACCCGCGAGATCGTCGCGAACGGCTGGTCGCGCGTGCTCGTGCTCACGAGTTTCGAGATCGACGAGTACGTCGTCGGAGCCCTCGGCGCCGGCGCCGACGGCTATCTCGTCAAGACGATCGACGCCGGCCCGCTCGCCGACGCGGTGCGTCGCGTCGCAGCCGGCGAAGCCGTGCTCTCGCCTGAGGTGACGCGCCGCGTCATCACGGGCTTCGTCGCGATCGAGCACCCGCCTGCAGTTGACGAACGATCAACATTGCCAAGTGATCTCACCGACCGCGAGCGCGAGATCCTCGCTGCGCTGGGCGAGGGATTGTCGAACGCCGACATCGCGTCGTCGCTCTTCATCGCCGAGTCGACGGTGAAGACCCACGTCTCGCGCATCCTGACGAAGCTGGGGTGCACCACCCGGGTTCAGGCCGCCATTGCGGCCCGCCGCGCCGGCCTCGTCCCCTGAGCGCGTCGCGTCCGGGTGATTCTGTAGACGTTCGGCGTCGTATACAGCGCGGAACGTCTACAAAATCCCGGGCTGAAGCACCCGTATTCTTGATCCATGCCCGACGGCCCCGAACTCAGCGCCCTCGCAGGCGCTCTGGGGCCCGCGGTGCTCGATCTCGTCGACCACCTTCCGGGCACGATGTTCTGCGTCAAGGGCGCCGACGGCCGTTACATCGCGGTCAACCCCACCTTCGTCGAACGCACGAACAAGCGCTCCCGCGCCGAGGTGCTCGGGCGCCGGGCCGGTGAACTGTTCGTCGCCGAACTCGCCGACCGCTACGAGGAGCAGGACGCCCGCGTCCACTCGAGCGGACGCCCCCTGTTCAACGAGTTGGAACTCATCCGCGCTCCGGGCGGCCCGTTCCGCTGGCACGTCACCGCCAAGGTGCCGCTGCGTGACGAGGACGGCCGGGTGACGGGCGTCGTCAGCATGTCGCAGGACGTCGGGGAGGGTGCGGCGGACGACCGGACGATGACGTCGCTCGGTGCCGTCGTCGCGCACATCCGCGTCCATCTCGGCGAGAACGTCACGTCCCAGGACCTCGCCCGCGTGGCGGGGTGCTCGGTCGACACCCTCGAGCGGCGCTGCCGTCGGGTGTTCGGGCGATCTCCGGGCCAGCTCATCCTCTCGACGCGCATCGACGTGGCCCGTGGGCTGCTCACCGGCTCCGACATGCCGCTCGCCCAGATCGCCGACCTCTGCGGCTACGCCGACCAGGCCGGGTTCAGCCGTACGTTCACCCGCCTCGTCGGCATCCCGCCGGGCCGTTACCGCAAGTCCATGTGACGCCGAACGGGCGTCACGACGCCGAGTTCTCGGCCATGTTGTCCGGGTTGTCGGGGGCGCCGGGGTTGTCGTCGCGGCCCGTCGCGAGATAGGCGTGACGCACCCGCAGGGCCTCCTCGACCTCCTCGAAGGCGGGGTCGACGAACGCTCGGCGGTACGTCGCATCGCTCGTGGAGACGGCGGTGAAGAAGCAGAAGACGACGGCAGCGAGCAGGACGTTCTGTACGAGTGTCACGACGAACCGAGGACGAGCACGTCGATTCGCTCGCCGGGACGCAGGCGCGGGGCGCCGGGCTCGGCTCGCGCGAAACGGTCCTGAAGGTCACCGAGCACGTTGCGCGAGACGAACAGCGCGAACACCAGGCCCAATCCGTTGCCGACGAGCGCCAACAGCCACGTCCTGCCCATCGAGAGGTGGCGGACGACCTGCCACACCTCGGCGTTGAAGAACATGAAAAGGGTCGTGAGCGTCATACCGGAAGGACGCGCCCGACCATCGTCCCGAGGGTGCCGAGCTCGCGCCCCACGCACCGCAGGGCCCACAGGCCGACGGCGCCGGCTCCGACGTAGGCGGCGAGCACAACAAGGATCACGAGGACGAGCCGTTCGGGGAAGGAAGCCACCCAGGCGAACACGGCGAGCCACACAGGCGAAAGCACGAGAACGCTCATGGTCACGAGGATGTCGGCCTGCGTGCTCCCCGCGACCTGCTCGACAGGCGTCGACCCGAGACCCTCCGCCACGCCCACGAGGTGTCCAAGAGCAACAAGGACGACGAGCACGGTGAGCAAGGGCGCGGCGCAACGCCCGGACAGCCCCCGAAGCCGGTCCTTCGGCCGCACGAACATCGGGACGCCGGAAGCGAAGAGTTGGGCACGCAGCTGTGCGTCGGACGAGTGGGTTACGTCACCATCCTGACCGATCGCGCGCACTGCGCCCCATCACGAGCGCTCGACTTCTACGGTGGTACCCACGTCAGGCCGCACCCACACGAGAGGCACCCATGTCCGAGACGAACGCCGGAATCACGACCGCTGACCTCTACGACGAACTCGAGGACGCCCTCGACTCGTGCTCGACGCAGTTCCGCCGCTTCGGACGCAAGGCCCGCTTCCACGGCACGATCGTCACGGTCCGCTGCTTCCGCGACAACCAGATCGTCAAGGAGACCCTCAACTCCCCCGGCGAGGGCAAGGTGCTCGTCGTCGACGGCGACGCCAACGTCGAGAGCGCCCTCATGGGCGACATGATCGCCGAGGCCGCGGTGAAGAACGGCTGGGCGGGCGTCGTCATCAACGGAGCCATCCGCGACAGCGTCGCCGTCGACGAGCTCGACCTCGGCGTCAAGGCGCTCGGCACCAACCCGCGCAAGTCGGCCAAGGCCGGCGAGGGCGAGAAGGACGTACCCGTCAGCTTCGGCGGCGCCACGTTCACCCCGGGCGATCACCTGTGGAGCGACGAGGACGGCGTCGTGGTCACCTCAGCAGAGAACGCGAAGCGCCTCTCCACCATCGCCTGACACCGACCGGCGCGCCCTGCGACTCGACTGATCGCCCCTCGATAGGTGGCACCGGGCACGGCGCTCGCCTACCTTTGGACCATGAGTTCCACAGTCGCGTGCATCGGTTTCACCGACCCTTCGTCGTTGGCGAGCATCGTCCGTGAGAAGGGCGAGCCGGTGCACGAGCTGTCGAGCACCAACCTCTGGGTCGACTCCAGCGGCGCAACGCTGTTCCTCGACCGCAACGCGCAGTACGCGCGCCCCGGCTTCTCAACGCCTGTTCGCACGCCGTACCGCGGCATCACGCCGATGGAGAACGGGCTCGCGCAGGTCGTCTTCACCGATGTCTCGGGCTTCGAGCTCGACCCGTTCACGGTTGTGCCCAACAACCGCTACACCGTCGGCTGGGCGCCCGTCGGACGTGTGGCGCTCGTGGCCATGGGTATCGACACCGAGTTCTTCCCGACGGCCGAGGACTTCTTCGACTCGCCCCGCAGCGCACTACCCGGCTTCGAGGGCGAACCGCCCGCCGAGGTCAAGCAGTTCGGGCTCGCGTGGCCGCCCACGATGGAGATCGAGACCTTCCTCCCGAGCGACAACGCGGATGACGCGCTCGCCACGTTGAGCGGCACCGTCCAGTTCGCCGAGGTGCAGAAGAACTCCCTGACGGGCCACGAGTTCCTCGTCTCGCGAATCGCCACGGTGTGCGGTGAGGTCGACCTGTGCACCCCGCTGCCTCTCGAAGGCGCCCCGACGCCGGGGTCCGTCGTCGTGGGTCAGGTCGAACTGCTCGCGGGGTTCCCGCCGTTCGGCGTCGCAGACACCTCGAGCTACCAGGCACCCGACGAGCGAGTCGGCCCCACCTTCCGCGACGAAGAGCCCGAGATTCCCTCCGACCTGCCGCCTGCTGACGAAGACCTGCCCGAGGGCCTCGTGCTCGGCGAGGACGGCGTCGTGCGCACCGACGAGGAACACCGCGCCTGGAAGGGCGGTGACACCGAGGCGGGTTCCCGCCCGCTGGCAGGCGTCTCACGTGACACCCGCGACCCCGCCTCCCCCGAGGACGAGTTCGATGCCCGCCGTGAGGTGCCCGAATTCGAGGTCGACCCCGAGGCTCCCGAAACCGTCGAGGGTCAGAGCGCGTCGAGCGCGACGCTGCCGACCGATGCCCCTGCGGGTCCTGAGTCGGGCTTCTCGGAGAGCCACGACAGTGCAAGCGAGGGTGAAACCGACGCTTCCTCCGATGACCTGCCTCGGCCCGGTGAGACGCGGCGCGAGTGGCGAGCACGCACCGGACGCTGACCCCGGTTGTCCTCAAGGGACGAAAAGCCCAGTGCGTTTTACCCCCTCCTCGGAGGAATTTGATCCTGACGTACTGGACAATGGGTCAGTGACTCCTTCGGCTTCGCAGCAGCCTGCCCGCTTCCGGCGGGCCGCTTGGCGTGCCGCCGAGGTCTTCACCTCGCCGGTGCCGCCGCAGGAGTTCGCGCGGTTGTTCAACCCGCTCGTCTCGAGCCGCCAGCTGCGCGGCGTCGTCACGGCCGTGCGTCACGAGACGCCGAACTCCGCCACCATCGAGTTCAAGCCGGGCGGCGGCTGGGATCCGCACAAGGCCGGTCAATACGCGCGCATCGGCGTCGAGATCGACGGTGCCCGTAACTGGCGCTCCTACTCCCTCGTCACGGCCGAGGGCCACGACCCGGCCATCACCGTCACCGCGGTGGGTCGCGTGTCGACGCACCTCGTCCGCACGACGAAGCGCGGTGATGTGCTCTTCCTCGCGCCGCCGCAGGGCGACTTCCTTCTGCCCAGCGGCCCGCGTCCGCTCCTCATGCTGACGGCCGGCAGTGGCCTCACGCCCGTCATGTCGATGCTGCGCACCCTGCTGCCGAAGCGGCACGACGCGGACGTCGTCGTCGTTCACTCCTCACGCACGCCGGACGAGACGCTGTTCCTCGACGAGTTGAAGCGCATGAACGACGAGCACCACAGCCTGACGCTCGTGCACCGCTTCACCGCACACGAGGGGCGTCTCGATCTCGCGACGACGCACGAGCTCGACGAGCTGTGCCCTGACTGGCGCTCCCGCAAGACGTTTGTCTGCGGCCCGCAAGCCATGCTCGACGACGCCGAGAAGCTCTGGCACACCGAAGAGTTGCCGCACGAGCTCACGGTCGAGCGCTTCATGCCGACGCTGTTCGCCGACCCCAACGCGCGCGGCGGGCTCGTCACGTTCGAGAAGTCCGATAAGGAAGCCACTGCGGAGGGCAACACCTCCCTCCTCGAGGTCGGCGAGGACGCCGGCGTCCTGCTTCCCTCCGGGTGCCGCATGGGCATCTGCCGCACGTGCCTCACGCCGCTCGTCAGCGGCACCGTCCGTAACCTTGCTTCGGGCGAACTGTGTTCCGACGAAGGTGAACTCATCCAGACCTGCATCAGCGCAGCCGTTGGGCCTGTGCACCTCGACGCGTAAGTTCAGGAGTTGTCATGACTGCCACGACCACCCAGCCCAAGGCCGGGGCGTTCGACCGCAAGACGGGTCGCGCCGCGGCGAACCCCGAACGTCGTACCGGCGTTCTGCCCACGAGCGGCCACGTCGCCGTCCGCCCGCCGACGGCGGCGCACCTGTCCGACGAGGACGTCGAGCGCCTGGGCGCCGAACTCGACGCCATCCGTGACGAGGTTCTCGCCCAGCGCGGCGCCAAGGACGCGGCCTACATCAAGAAGATGGTCAAGATCCAGCGCGTCACAGAGCTCGCCGGCCGAGTGGCCATGACCGGTGCGCGCAGCCGCATCGCGTGGAGCGCGGGCGTCGGGCTCATCGCGCTCGGCAAGGTGCTCGACAACATGGAACTCGGGCACAACATCCTGCACGGGCAGTGGGATTGGATGCGCGACCCCGACATCCACTCCACGACGTGGGAGTGGGATTTCGTGGCGCCGGCCAAGGGCTGGCAACACACGCACAACGACCTGCACCACACGTGGACCAACGTCATCGGCAAGGACCGCGACGTGGGCTACAACATCCTGCGTGTCTCCGACGACCAGCCATGGAAGCCGCGCGACGTCTTCAACCCGCTCGTCAACGCGCTGCTCGCGCCCACGTTCGAGTGGGGCATCGCGAGCTACGACATCGAATGGGATCAGTACAAGGCCGGGTACAAGACCCGCGAGCAGATGATGTCCGACATGCGCGACCTGCGCGACAAGGCCGTCGGCATGGTGCTCAAGGACTACATCGCGACGCCGCTCGCGGCAGCAGCGGTCGGCGCCGTCGTCGGCAAGGCGTTCGGACGCCCCGCACGGTTCGCGTCGATCGCCGCACGTGCCCTCGGGGGCACGGTGGCCGCCAACGCGCTGCGCAACGTGTGGGCGCACTCGGTCATCTTCTGCGGGCACTTCCCCGACGGTGTCGACACCTTCGAGGAGGAGATGATCGACGGAGAGACGCGCGGTGACTGGTACGTGCGTCAGATGCTCGGCTCGGCCAACATCGACGGCACCCGCGTCTTCCACACCCTCACCGGCAACCTCAGCCACCAGATCGAGCACCACCTCTTCCCGGACCTGCCGAGCAACCGCTACATCGAGGTGGCCCCGAAGGTGCGCGACATCTGCCGACGCTACGGGCTTCCCTACAACACCGGACGCTTCGGCCGTCAGCTCGGTTCGACGTGGAAGAACATCTGCGTGCTCGCCGTGCCGACCCGCGAGGAGTGGGCCGCCTACCGGGCTGCCTGATTTCCCCGATCGGCGCGCCACAGGAATCGCACGATTCCTGTGGCGTACCGCATAATGACCTGTATCACGCCCGCATGCTCCGATCGGAACGATATGGGCCCGACGAAAGTTGACTCCATGTCCCTCAAGACCCGTGCGATCGCGGGGCTCGGCACCGCTGCTGCCGCCCTCTCCTTCGCCGCCCCCGCCGTCGCTGCTCCGACGCCGACGCCCACGGTGCCTCCGGCCGTCGCCCAGGCCGCCACGAAGCTTCCCCCGTTCCCGGATGAGAACGCCACGGACGCCGAGATCGAGGCGTGGCTGACTCAGGCCGCCAAGACCATGGGTCTGCCGGCCTTCCCGGGCGCCGACGCCACCGAGGCCGAGGCTTACGCCTTCGTCAACGCTGTCGTGAAGATGTTCGGCCTGCCGGCCCTGCCCGCCATGAACGCCTCCGACGCCGAGTTCGAGGCGTGGGCGAACAAGGTCGCGAAGATGTTCGGTCTGCCGGCTCTGCCCTCCATGGACGCTTCCGAAGCCGAGTGGGAGGCCTGGTTCACCAAGCTCATCGGCATGGAAGGGGAGATGCCGAGCGTGCCCGGCGCCACCCCGTCGCAGCCCGCCGAGACGGCCCCGCCGGCCGCCGGCCCCATTGTCCAGACCGACCGCGTCGTCACGCAGTCGTCCAACGCCACCGCCCTGACCGCCACGGGCTCCGCGGCAGCGCTCATCGCAGGTGCCAGCGTCGTCCTCGTCGCACGCCGCCGTCGCGCGATGCGCTGATCGATCGCTCCACGCGAGCAAGTGGCGTCCGGCTTCGGCCGGGCGCCACTTTGTGTTTGCCGCGCCAGGGCGGGGTTCTCACGGGGTGTGGTGGCTGTTCGGGTAGCGGTTGCCTTTGCGTCACGCCCCGCGCCCTTGTTAGGAAGGAAGATCAGCCGGGAGGGCGAACGTGCCCTCCCACCCCCATCGTCGACACGAGAGGTGACCCATGTTCCACTCGAGCCGAAACCTTCGTCAGCGCGCAGCCGGAGTCGCCGGAGGCCTTGCCCTCCTCGGCACGGCGGGCATAAGTCTCGCGAGCGGCGCGAACGCCGCTACGTGGAGCCAGACCAAGCCGACGCTTGACGCCATCAAGTTCTGCGAGAGCTCCAACAACTACCAGGCACAGAACCCGACGAGCACCGCCTCGGGCGCCTACCAGTTCCTCGACACCACGTGGCAGAGCCTCGACGCCTCGGCCGGGTACTCCCGGGCCAAGTTCGCGCCGGCCTCGGTGCAGGACGCCGCTGCTCTCGAGCTCTACAACGAGATGGGCACCTCGCCCTGGGCTGCCAGCAGCAGCTGTTGGGCCAAGTAAAGCCCTCGCTTCACGATGCGGCGCTCATCCCCGATGCGGGTTGGGCGCCGTTCGTCATGCGGTATCCCGCGCCACGCACCGTCACGATGTCGCGGCGCCCGAAGGGACGGTCGAGCTTCGCACGCAGGTGACTGACGACCTGGTCGACGACGTTGGAACCGGCTTCGTGGCCCGCGCCCCATACGTGATCGGCGATCCGAGCGCGCGAGATGACCTGGCCGGGATGACGCATGAGGAGTTCGAGCAGGGCGAACTCACGCGCCGACAGCGCGATCGTCACGGGCTCACCCTTGTCCTCGCGGACGGCACAGCGTGCCGCGCGATCGAGGCGAAGGTCGCCCAGGGTGAGGTCGTCCGGCAGGAGCGTTGGCGGGCGGCGCGTCAGAGCCCGCAGGCGTGCCGCCACCTCCGCGAATGGCACGGGTGAGACGACGACATCGTCGGCGCCGGAATCGAGGGCCGCGACCGTCTCGTTGCTGCTGCCGCGGCGAGCCATGACGAGAATCGGCGCGCTCTCGCCCTCCTCGCGCAGCGCCGCAATCGTGGGCACGTCGTGAACTCCCGGGCGTGAGGAGCAGACGACGACCACGTCGACGTCGGACTCGCCCGCCAGCCACAACGCCTCGCCCCGCGCCTGCGCCGACTCGACGACGTACCCCTCCTGCTCGAGGGCTGGATGCAGTCGTTCGGCCACACGGCCGCCTTCGTCCACGATGAGTGCTTTCATGCCGCAGAACGTAGGGAGCACGGCTTTGAGTTCGATAAGAACGGTCGCCGCGCTGAGGGGCGCCGTCGGGCGGCGAGGCGGGGCTGCGAAGGCGTCACTCGGACGGCGCCCTCCCCACGTAACTCACTGCGGATCAACGGGTTTCATCTCCACTTCGGCCACACTCCCGCTGCCTCGCGGCTGCTCACAGAAGGCACACAGCGTGTCGGCGGGGACATCCGGACGTCAGGCGGGGGCAACGAAGCCTCGTCACGGTTGATGACGTCAACCGATGAAAGGAACACCAGATGTCCCCCATGAAGAAGCCCATGCGAGTTCGAGCCATGACGGTCGCCGGTGGTATCGCCCTGCTCGGTGCAACCGGAGCCGGCCTCGCCGGCACCGCGAACGCCGCCACCACGTCGTCCGCGAGTTCCACGCTCGCCAAGATCAAGTACTGCGAGAGCGGCGGCAACTACCAGGCCGTGAACGCCTCGAGCGGCGCGTCCGGCGCCTACCAATTCCTCGACTCGACGTGGCGCAGCCTCTCGGCCGCGTCCGGCTACTCGACGGCCGCGTCGGCGCCTGCCTCCGTGCAGGACGCTGCGGCTCAGGAGCTCTACGCGCAGATGGGCACCTCGCCCTGGGCCGCGAGCAGCAGTTGCTGGTCGAGCATGACCAGCGCACCGGCCACGTCGTCGACGAGCACGACCGCGAGCGCGAACACCGCTGCGGCCTCCAGCGCATCGACCGCTGCGACCACGGGCACGACCGCGGCCTCCTCCACGTCGTCCACTTCGCCGACGACGCAAACGGGCAAGGCCGCGAAGCCGCACGCCCCGAAGGCCCAGAAGCCGGGGGCCAAGCACGCCCACGCCCCCGCGAAGAAGGCTGCGAAGCCGCACGGCAAGGACGCGAACAAGCACGCGCCGCACGCGCACGGTGGCAAGCACCACGCGAAGCCGAACGCGCCCAAGCCGGCGAAGAAGGCGTCGAACACGCTGCCGCCGAAGGCAGTTCACGCCCCGGCTCAGGCCGCTGCCTGACGTTCACCGGCCCCCGCCGGCTCGCACCTGCTCGCCCCCGAGGGCAAGACGCGGGTCGGCGGGACCTGCCGCGTCAGGCGGGGACGCGCGTCAGTCTCGACGCGTCGACTCGTACCACTCGGTGTACTCCTCGTGCGTCATGTCCCCACTGATGACACGCATGTACTCCTCGCTGAATCCGCCCTCGTCCGCGGACTGCGGCCCCGACTCCATCTCACCGAGCGACTGCGCGTTCGGATGGACCTTCCCACCTGAGGTCGCGCTCCCGCGCTCGTCGACGAACTCGGGGGCGAGGTTCGACTGCGGCGCCGGCGTGAGGCTCTCGCTCGGCTCGGCGTCGGGATCCACACCGACGACCAGCGTGGGAATCTTCTTCGCGAGTTCCCAGTTCTCCGGCAGTACCTGGCGCGCTCCGGGCTCACCGAACAGGTAATCGGCCATCTCCTGACGAGGCACCCACACACCACCCCCGGGCAGGTAGCGCTCGATGTTGCTGTTCGGGAGTTGCCGGATGAGAGCCCACGGCTCGCCGCCCGGATCCGAGATGACGAACCACCGCTCTTCGAGTCTGAATTCCATTTCTGACCACGCCCCTTCTGACGCGATCGTATCGAGCACGGGTCGTTCGAATCCCTTGACTCCGGCGAGGACAAGACCGCGCGAATGGCGGATCGGGCGACGCGGTTCAGGCCTGCGCGTCGACGCCCGTCGTTGCCCGAGCGTTCGGACTCTGCTCGGCTTCCTGGGTGTGCACCCACTCGGCGATGAGTCCGACGATCTCCTCATGGCGGCGCACCCATTGGATGTGCCCAACGCGGATGGCGGCGTGACGGCGCGTCACCCGGGCTCGCGGCACGAGTTTCAACAATTCCTCGAGCGCCGTGACAGGCGCGAGTGGGTCCTCGGGCAACGAGATGGCCAGCACGTCACCGGTGTAGGCGGCGAGGGCATCGTCGTAGCTGCGCTCGGCGCCCTTGGGCCGCACGTGCCCCGTTCGGGCCAGCCGGGCCCAATCCGCGACGAGAACGCCCGACTGGCGCCCCCAGAACTTGAGTCGGTCGCCGGGCCAGTACCCCACGGTGCGCGCCACGAACGCCATGAAACCCGTGCCCAGGTAGGAGCGCAGAAACCCGTTGCGCTCGAAGCCTCGCCAGTAGGGGCTGCCCGTCGCGACCAGGGCGAGGCCACGCGGCGAGAAGCCGGCCCGGGTGGCGTCGTCGCCGGCGTGCATCGCCGCTGCGAACAGTGCGATGTGGGCACCCAGGCTATGACCGAGGATGTAGACGGGTGCCTCGGGGCGCTCCCGGTGCGCGTACGTCATCACTGCTTCGTGAACCTTCGTCGCGAGCGCGTCGTACCCGTACGAGGAATGACGCCCGACGCCGCGCGGAGTCTCCCGGCCCGGGTACTCGACAACGACGTTCGCCAGGCCCGCGGCGGCAAGCGCCGGCGCCAGATGACGGTAGAAGCGAGCGGGCGTTCCGAACGCCGGCCAGACGACGAGCAGCGGTGCGGCCTCGTCCTCGGCGGGGGTGAACGTGACCTCGACGTGCTCTCCGGGCGCCCATTCCAGCTTCACTCGCCGAACACTACCGACGAGTCACATGGCATGAGACAAGATTGGGTCATGGAAACGCGTTCGTTGTGGCTCGTGCGCCACGGGCAGGCGTCGTTCGGCAAGTCCGACTACGACAACCTCTCCGAGGCCGGGCACGAGCAGGCCTACCTGCTCGGCAAGGACTTCGCCCGCCGCGGCATCACGCCGTCCCTGCTCGTGAGCGGATCCATGAAGAGACATCGCCAGACGCTCGCGGAGATCGCCGCCGGCGCAGGGTGGACGCTCACCGACGTCACGGACGACACCGAGACGGCCGAAGCATCGGCCAAGGCTGACAAGACCAAGAAGGACAAAGCCGACAGGGCCAAGTCCGCCACGACGGACGTTCCCGACCTCGGTGCCGACATCAGCGTCACGCACGCCCCGCCCGTTCTTCGTCGGCGCCTCGACGAGCGGTGGAACGAGCTCGACCACCGCGCACTGCTCACGGCCTACAAGCCAGCGTACAAGAACATGCTCGTGCTCAAGGCCGACATGGTGCGCACGCTGCGCCCCCGCATCGCCTTCGAGGACACCTTCGCCAAGGCCGTCGACCGCTGGAGCAGCGGCGACTTCGACCACGACTACCCGGAGAGCTTCACCGAGTTCGCGACGCGCATCAACGATGCTCTCGGCTCGATCGTCGACGGCACCGAAGAGCACGTCGTCGTCGTGACGTCGGCGGGTCCGGTGTGCTGGACGATGGCGCACCTCGCCGCGGCCGACAGCCTCGACGCGTGGAAGCAGTTCACCCTCGCGGCGGTCAACACCGGCGTCACCCGCATCACGATCGACCGTCACGGCCCACACGTGCTCACGTTCAACGAGTTCACCCACCTCGACGGCCCGGATCTCGTGACGAACCGCTGAGCGGTGAACGCCCTGTCCGAGCCCCGGTTCGGGTGCGCGACAATGGCGGCATGACCGCACCGTCGACGACCCAGCTCCAGCTCACCCAGATGATGGGGACGCAGCAGACGAATCTTCTCGGAACGGTGCACGGCGGCAACGTCATGAAGTTCGTCGACGAGGCCGCCGGCTCCACGGCGGCCCGGTTCAGCGGCGGTCCCGCCGTGACGGCCGCGATGGACGAGATGGTGTTCCTCGCGCCGGTTCGCGTCGGTGATCTCCTTACCGTAAAGGCGCAGGTCAACTGGGCGGGCCGCACCTCCGTCGAGGTGGGCGTGCGCGTCGAGACGACACGCTGGGACGAGCTCACCGCACCCGTCCACGTCGCCACGGCCTTCCTCGTCATGGTGGCGGTCGACGAGAACGGAGCGCCGCGCACCGTGCCCGAACTCGTGCCGGAGACCGACGCGGACCGCCGCCGCTACCGCGCAGCCGAACTGCGTCGCGAGCACCGCCTCACACGCCGTTCGGCCATTCAGGAGTTGGGCGCCGGCGAGGCGTCGCTCGAGCGTCCATGACGCTCACCCTGACGCAGCTCGCACAGTTCACGCTCGGGGCGGTTCTCATCGTCCTGCTGCCCGGCCCGAACTCCCTCTTCGTCGCGACGACGGCCGCAAAGGTTTCCCGCGCCGCGGGATGGCGTGCCGCTCTCGGCGTCTTCATCGGTGACGGCGTGCTCATGATGCTGGGAGTGCTCGGCGCCGGCACGCTGCTGGCCGGCGGGTCGGTCTTCTTCCGCCTCCTGACGCTCGCAGGTGGCGCCTACCTCGCGTGGCTGGGTTTCGGTCTCATCCGCCAGGGCATCGCCCTGCGCCGCGAAGCTCGCCCTTCTGCCGCGGCGACAGGAGCAGAGCCGACGGAGACGACGCTCACGATGCACGACGCGCGCTACTCCCCGTTCCGCCGTTCGCTCGCGACCAGCCTGCTCAACCCCAAGGCGATCCTTTTCTTCGCGGCGTTCTTCGTGCAGTTCGTCCACCCCGACGATCCGCACCTGTGGAGCAACTTCGGCGTGCTGGCCGTCATCATGCAGTGCATCAGCGCCGCCTACCTCGCCACCGTCATCGCGGTGAGTGCGCGGCTGGGTCACCGCGCGAGCGGCCGCCCGGGCCTGGCGATCGGCGCTCACCTCGTCGCCGGAACGGCCTTCTGCCTCTTCGCCATCAAGCTGGCCTCCGCCTCGTTCTGAGACGGTTGCGGCGTGGGTGCCCGCACGGCGAGGCCGCTCGGTAATGTGACTCGGGTCACGTCCCCGTGGAGAGGTCCGCCATGTTCAGCGCCGCCGTGTCCGAGTCCGTCGCCACCGCCCGTCGTAACGCCCTCGGAGACGTGCTGCGGCGCAGCGCTGCGCGTGAGCCGAACAAGCTCGCGCTCGTCCACCGCGACACGAGCTACACCTACGCCGAGCTGAACGAGCGTGTCAACGAGTGCGCGAACGCCTTGGCCGAACGCGGTGTGACGAAGGGCCAGCGCGTCGCCCTGCTGTCGCACAACAACGCCGGGTTCGTCGTCGTGACGTTCGCGCTCGCCAAGCTCGGCGCCATCTGCGTTCCGGTCAACTTCATGCTCAACGCCGACGAGGTCGCCTACATCCTCGAGCACTCGGGCGCCCGCGGCCTCATCGTCGAGGACGCTCTCGTGCGGACGGCGGAGCGCGCCATGGGCAAGGCGAGCACCGACATCGGCCTACGCGTCGTCATCGGCGCCGCGGTTCCCGAGGGTTGGGAGGCGAGCGACACGCTGCTCGCCCACGAGGACACGAGCGAACCCGTCGTCGACATTGCCGACGACGACCCGCTGCAGCTCATGTACACGAGCGGCACCGAATCGCGCCCCAAGGGCACGATCATGACGAGCCGCAGCCTGCTTGCGCAGTACGTGAGCTGCATCGTCGAAGGGCGCTTCTCGCGTGACGACGTCGCCCTGCACGCGTTGCCGCTCTTCCACGTGGCCGCACAGCACTGCATGCTGACGCCGTACGCCTCCCTCGGCGCGACGAACGTCGTCCTCGACGGCCCGGAGCCGGGCGCGTTGCTCGAGGCGATCGAGCGGCACGGCGCCACGAGCCTGTTCTGCCCGCCGACCGTCTGGATCTCGCTCCTGCGTCACCCAGATTTCGACACGCGTGACCTGTCGTCGCTCAAGCGTGGGTACTACGGCGCATCGATCATGCCGGTTGAGATCGTCAAGGAGCTGAGCAAGCGGCTGCCGAACATCGACCTGTTCAATTTCTACGGCCAGACGGAGATGAGTGCACTCGCCCTCGTCCTCGGCCCGGAGGACCAACTGCGCAAGCCGGGATCCGCCGGTCGTGCGGCGATCTACGTCGAGACGCGCCTGATCGACGACGCCGGCGACGACGTGGCCCCCGGAGTGGTGGGCGAGATCGTCCACCGCAGCCCGCACGCGACGTGGGGATACTGGAACGACGAGGAGAAGACGGCCGCAGCCTTCGAGGGCGACTGGTTTCACTCGGGCGATCTCGGCACGCGTGACGACGAGGGCTACATCACGATCGTCGACCGCAAGAAGGACATGATCAAGACCGGCGGCGAGAACGTCGCGAGCCGCGAGGTCGAGGAAGCCATCTACACCCACCCGGCCGTCGCGGAGGTCGCGGTGTTCGGTGTGCCGCACGCGACGTGGATCGAGACCGTCGCTGCTGCCGTCACACCCAAGGAGGGCCACGACGTGACGGTCGAGGAGTTGCGCGCCTACTGCCGCGAACGGCTGGCGGGCTTCAAGACCCCGACCGTCATCGTCATCGTCGATGCGCTACCGAAGAACGCGAGCGGCAAGATCCTCAAGCGTGACCTGCGTCAGGAGCACGCCCAGGCGCAGGCGCTGGACGTGCCTCAGGGCTGACGCGCGCCGGCGACGTCCTCGGGGTAGCCCTCGTAGAACGGCACGTAGCCCTCCTTCGTCAGCACCCAGACGCGGTCGTCGCCCGCACCGGCGTAGCCCGCGTCGCGCAGTTCGACCTTGCGCGACTTGAACGTCGACGTCTGCTCGAGCGACTCGACCTCACGCACGAACAGCGGCACGGCGTACTTGGGCAGCATCTCGGCGAGGCGGCCGGCCACGTCACTGGAGTGGAAGTCCTCGCGCAGGACGACGGCAGCCATGCCCGCACGGCCGTCGCTCCCCGGAACCTCGACGCCGTAGACGACACAGTCCTGCACCTGCGGGAGGCGCTCGAGCGCAGCCTCGACCTCGGTCGTCGCGACGTTCTCACCCTTCCAGCGGAAGGTGTCGCCGAGGCGGTCGACGAAGGCCACGTGTTGGAAGCCCTGACGGCGCACGAGGTCGCCGGTGACAAACCAGCAGTCACCCTTGCGGAAGCCGTCACGCAGCAGCTTCTTCTCGGTCTCACCCTCGTCGGTGTAACCGTCGAACGGCTGGCCGGAGGTCACCTTGGCGAGTAGGAGGCCGGCTTCGCCGGTCTTGACCTGCTCGAGGCGGCCCTTCGCGTTGCGCAGCGCGTCGCCGGTGTCCGGGTCGTAGCGGACGACCTTGTGCGGCAGCGGGCACGTGCCGGCGGTCTCGTCGAGGTTGTAGGCGTTGATGAACGCGATGTTGCACTCGCTGGCGCCGTAGAACTCGGCGATGCGCTCGATGCCGAACCGTTCCTGGAACTCGCGCCAGATGTCGGTGCGCAGACCGTTGCCGACGATGACACGCACGCGGTGCTGACGCTCGCTCGGACGCTCGGGCTGGCCGAGCAGGTAGCGGCACAGTTCACCGATGTAGACGAACGAGCTCGCGTCGAAGCGGACGATGTCGTCCCAGAAGTTCGAGACCGAGAACTTGCCCGCAATGGCCATGGACGCGCCGCCGTTGAGCACCGCACCGAGCGCGACCGTCACGGCGTTGTTGTGGTACAGCGGGAGGCAGCAGTAGAGCGTGTCGTCCGGTCGCAGGCGCACGCCGAGACCGCCGAGACCGGAGTAGGACTTGAGCCAGCGGTGGTGGCTCATGATCGAGGCCTTGGGCATGCCCGTCGTGCCCGACGTGAAGATGTAGTAGGCCTTCTCGTGGCCACGCGTCTCGGCGCACTCGGACGGGTTGTGCGCCGCTGGTGCGGGCGCAGCATCGGCGGCGGCGCGCATCTCGTCGAGCGTCATGACGTTCTGCTGCCCCGCGGAGGGGGCGGTCTCGAGGCTCTCGCGCAGCGACTCCTCGAGGACGACGACGCGGGCGTCGAGAATGCCGAGGCTGTGGTCGAGTACGTCCCCGCGCTGGTTGTAGTTGAGCAGGCCGCTCACCGCGCCGAGCTTCACCGTCGCGAGCATGACGAGCAGCATGTCGATGGAGTTGTGGGAGAGCAGCCCCACGACGTCCCCGCGCTTCACCCCGGCGTCGCGCAGCACAGACGCGTACCGGTTGACGCGTTCGTTGGCCTCGCCGTAGGTGAGGCGGCCCTCGTCGGCGATGACGAAGGTGCGCTCGGGCTGCTTGCCCGCAATATCCTGGAAGACGGCACCGATGGAGGACTTCGTCGTCGGCCGCCGCACGAGCAGACCAGGGGCGTTGCGAGCTACCTGCCCCAGCTCGGGCGTCATGCGGGCCATCCCGCGGGCCATGTCCAGCACCGTCACTCGGCGACGCGTCGACACGCAAATCACTTCCTGGTTCCTCGAGTCGGGGTCTGGCCTAAACCCTACCTACGCGGAAGTAACAAAGCAGCGGCGTACTCGAACTTCATGGAAATTGCCATAGCCGGGTACTGCAGAGGACGATCAGCCCTACACATGCGCTTGCCGAACGTCCGTCTGGGCGAAGCACCGCTCCCAACCTGAAGAAACGTGAGTATGCCAGCCCCTCTCGAGCCTCGATACACGCTCAAAGATGTCGCCGATCGCGCAGGTGTCGCCATCTCGACGGCTTCGCTCGTGTTCAGCGGTAAGCGTCCCGTGGCCGAGCCCACGCGCGAGCGTGTGCTGAAGGACGCGGCCGACCTCGACTACGGGGGGCCCAACCCCCTCGCGTCGTCACTGCGACAGGGACGCTCGGGCATCATCGGCGTCTTCGCCGAGGGACGTCTGATGAACTCCTTCAGCGACCCCTTAGCTGTCAGCATCCTCGACGGTCTGGCTCAGCACCTCGGGCAGAACTCCGCCGGCATCCTGCTCATGCCGCCACAGGGCGCGGACCAGGACGAGCTCGTGCGGCGCACAGCAGGTATCCCCCTCGACGCCGTCGTCTTCCCGCTCGGCGGGTATAACTCCTCCGCCCTCCTCGAGCATCTGCTTCACCGTCGCATCCCGCTCGTGGGCACCGGTTACCCCGAGGCAGACGACGTCCTGCGCCTCCGCATGGACGAGCGCGGAGCCGCTCGGGCGATCGCACAGCACCTCTACGACCTCGGGCATCGTGACGTCGCACTCATCCAGCTTCCCGGCCCCAAGCCGGACGCTCAGGGGGACGTCATGAACCCCGAGGCGCTCGATCGCACTGCCGGCTTCCTCGAGGTGTTCCCCGACGCCCTCGTCATCACGGCGGGCGAGAGTTCCATCGAGGGCGGCTACGAAGCCAGCGAACGGCTGTTCTCCGACAGTCATTCCGTCACAGCTACCGCGGCGCAGTCCGACCTCATGGCCGTCGGAGCGATCCGAAGCATCGGCGCACACGGACTCTCCACACGAGCCGACATCAGTGTGGCCGGCTTCGACGGCATCGACCTTCCGTGGCTGGTGGGCACCCTCACCACGATCGACCAGCGTGGCCAGGAGAAGGGCCGCACTATTGCGGACACGGTGACATCCGCTCTGGCAGGTACGCGGGAGAACCGTGAGCATTCGTTCACTCTCGTCCAGGGCACGTCGACGGACGCTCCCCCGCAGCACGCCCACGCGTGACATCTGCTTGACGCTCCCCCCTCCGGAACGCAGCAAAGGCCCCCGTCGGCGACGGGGGCCTTTCTGATACCCACTTCTCGAGCTAAGCAAGGCGACGGGAGATGTTCTCGCCGCCATACGGGTTGAGGACTTGTCTTTGGGTATGCGGAAGGCCCTGAACCTGACTGGTCATGCGGTGTGTGTTCCGAGCCAACCCATTTATCGGGGGCTTCGAGGAACACTGAACACGACACGTCTTGTCTTGGTTCAGGGCCTTCTCTTTTTTGAAGGAGTCCGGCGGTGTCCTACTCTCCCACACCCTGGCGAGTGCAGTACCATCGGCGCTGAAGGGCTTAGCTTCCGGGTTCGGAATGTGACCGGGCG